>JAOXSB010000124.1 GCA_025800345.1 Mangrovicoccus sp.
CTCGACCAAGCCCAAAGGCTCCATCAAACCTGCAAAAGCATCGACTTTATCAGGGGCGCCGGTGATTTCGAACACAAAGCTTTCCAGCGAGGTGTCCACCACATTGGCGCGGAAAATATCGGCCAAGCGCAGGGCTTCGACACGTTTGTCGCCCAGGCCAGCCACTTTGATCAGTGCCAATTCCCGCTCTACCGCCGGGCCTTCAACCGTGAGGTCATGGACCTCATGCACGGGCACAACGCGATCTAGCTGGGCTTTGATCTGTTCGATCACCTGGGGCGTGCCAGTGGTGACGATGGTGATGCGCGAGCGGCGGCCTTCATGGTCGATCTCGGCCACGGTAAGGCTGTCGATATTATAACCGCGCCCGGAGAAAAGCCCGATGACGCGCGCCAGAACCCCGGCTTCGTTATCTACGACAATGGCCAGGGTATGGCGTTCGATGCTCTCGCTGAAATGGCTGCGCAGATCATAAGCGGATTTGCGCGAACTGCCTTTCTTGATTTTCAGAGCCGACATGGGCGTTGTCCTCATTCTCGTTACCCGGTCATTGCAACATGTGCAGGCTTTCGCAAGGGCCGGGCCGGGGTTTTGTTACAGAATGCGCCGGGCAGGCGCGGGATTTGGACACGGGCGGTGACAGGCGATCACAGCGCCGTGTAGCTGATTGTTTGCGCAGGTCTGGCGGGTGTATCTAAGGGCAGCTTCGCAATTTCGCACAAAAGGAAACTTCTCATGATCACGCCTGATATCAGTGATGCCCCAGTTTTTCGCTCGCAAGGGATCGTTGCCACTATGGTGACGATCTTGACCGCTGGGGCTTTTGCCACCCTGGCCTTTGACTTTTTTGGCCAAAGCCTGAGCCCTTGGCTGGGCTATTCTCGCTTGGCGCCGGTGCCTTTGGCCAATGGGGTGATCGCCACGCTGTTTGGTGAAGGTCACACTCCCGCCGCCCATGCGATGCATTATTTCATCGGTCTGATCGGCTATAGCCTGGGCTGGGTGCTGATCGTCGAGCCCCTGCGGGCGCGTTTTGCACCGCAATTGCCCTGGCTGCTGGTGGCCATCGCTTATGGTGTGGCGCTGTGGATCTGGGCGCTGTTTGTGGTGGCGCATCTGATCGTGGGCAACCCACCCTTCCTGGGCTTCACTCAGATCACTTGGGTCGCGTTGCTGGGCCATATCCTCTATGCGGTGGTTGCGGCCTGGGTGGCGCGGCTGCGGGAAACGGGCGCTGTCTAAGCGCCCGCCAAGGACGGCGCTGTTAGACCAACACCGCACCTTTGGAGCCGATTGCGTCTTCGGGCGAGGCATCCCCCAGCAGCATTTTGTTATGGGGCTCGCCCGAGGGGATCATCGGATAGCAGTTTTCATGCTTCTCCACGAGACAGTCGAAAATCACCGGACCGTCATACTCCAGCATTTCCATGATCGCATCGTCGAGATCCTTTGGATCCTTACACAGGATGCCTTTGCAGCCAAAGGCTTCGGCCAGTTTCACGAAATCGGGCAGGGCTTCGGACCAACTATGGGAGAACCGGCCCCCATGAAGCAGATCTTGCCATTGGCGCACCATGCCCAGGCGTTCATTGTTCAAGATGAACTGCTTGACCGGCAGGCGATACTGCACCGCGGTGCCCATTTCCTGCATGTTCATGAGCCAGGAGGCTTCGCCCGCCACATTGATCACCAAAGCGTCGGGATGGGCCATTTGCACGCCCACTGAGGCCGGCAGCCCATAGCCCATAGTGCCCAAACCGCCCGAGGTCATCCAGCGATTGGGATCTTCAAAGCCCAGATATTGCGCCGCCCACATTTGGTGCTGGCCCACTTCGGTGGTGACATAGCGGTTGCGGTCTTTGGTCAGAGCCTCAAGCCGTTCCAGCGCATATTGCGGTTTGATCACATCCTCGGAGGGTTTGTAATCGAGGCAGCGGATTTTCTTCCACTCTTCGATCTGAGCCCACCAGGTTTTCAGACCGTCCTTGTTGGTCTTGCGGCCGCGGGATTTCCAGATCTTGAGGGCGCTTTCCAGCACATGGCCCACATCCCCGATGATCGGCACATCCGCATGGATCACCTTGTTGATCGATGAGGGGTCGATATCGATATGGACCTTTTTCGAGTTCGGGCTGAAATCCTGCACCCGGCCGGTGATCCGGTCGTCGAAACGGGCGCCGATATTGATCATCAGATCACAGCCATGCATGGCCAGATTGGCCTCATAAAGACCGTGCATCCCCAACATGCCCAGCCAGTTTTTACCCGATGCCGGATAAGCCCCCAGCCCCATCAGGGTCGAGGTGATCGGAAAGCCTGTGGCGGACACCAGCTCGCGCAGCAATTGGCTGGCCCCTTGGCCAGAATTGATCACGCCGCCGCCGGTGTAAAAGATCGGCCGCTCGGCGGTTTCCATAAGCTCGACCAGTTCCATGATCTGGTCCATGTCGCCTTTGACCTTGGGCTTGTAATGCTTGGTCTTGGCCTTTTGCTTTGGCGTGTAGCTATCGCTGGCAAATTGCACATCTTTGGGGATGTCGATCAGCACCGGGCCAGGGCGGCCATTGGTGGCCACGTGAAAGGCCTCGTGGATCACGCCAGAGAGCTCGCCAGTGTCTTTGACCAGCCAGTTATGCTTGGTGCAGGGGCGGGTGATGCCCACGGTATCGGCTTCTTGGAAGGCGTCATTGCCGATCATGAATGTGGGCACCTGGCCCGAGAGCACGACCAAAGGAATGCTGTCTAGCAGCGCATCGGTCAGGCCGGTCACCGCATTGGTGGCCCCAGGGCCCGAGGTCACCAGAACCACGCCGGGTTTGCCGGTGGAGCGGGCATAGCCCTCCGCCGCATGCACAGCGCCTTGTTCATGGCGCACCAGAACATGGATAATGTCTTCTTGCTGGAAGATCTCGTCATAGATCGGCAGCACCGCGCCGCCAGGATAGCCGAAGACCACCTCTACGCCCTGATCCTTCAGAGCCTGAACAACCATCTTCGCACCGGTCATCTTCGTCATCGTCACGCTTCCCTTTTGGCGTTTTCGATCGGTTTTCTTGTTTTGGCAGTAGACATAAAAAAACCCCCGGCGGTTAACTCGGGGGCGCATGGGATTGTTATGGCGTCCGTTACCGGCCCATGCGCCTAAATCTTACAACTACGATAAGACCGGTCATTGCAGTCCACTCCAAAACATTCGCAGACAGTATGAAGCCCTTGGAATAAGGTCAACCGCCAATCCGCGAAACAAACTGACGCGGGGTGCGTTATTTGCGCAGTTTTATGTCGCGGGTCATGAGCTTTGCGACATGAATTGCGAATCGCTTTGCCCGCGCCTTTGCAATGGCGGGCCATATGCCTGTTTTTTAGGAGAAATGTTAACATCTGCTATTTTCAGGCCGGATGGGTCTGGCTAGGTTTGGCCCACGACATCACGCATCGGGCCGCAGAGCCCAAGCGCCATCAATTCTTAGGGAGAGAGATATAAATGGATCGTCGTTCTTTTTTGCGCAGCACCGCATTGGGCAGCACCGCTGCGGCTGGGGCTTTGGCCGCGCCCGCTTATGCTCAGGGCAAACGCACGCTGACCATGGTCACCACGTGGCCGCGGGGCTTTGCCGGTCTGGCCGATGCCGCTGATAAAACCGCAGAGAATATCAATGCCATCGCTGGCGACAGCTTGAATGTTGAAGTCAAGCATGCGGGCGAGCTTGTGGGGGCGTTTGACGCTTTTGATGCGGTCACCGCGGGCCAGGCGGATATGTATCACGCGGGCGATTATTACTGGGTCAACCAGCATCCTGGTTTTGCCTTCTTCGCCTCCGTGCCTTTCGGTATGACCGCCAGCGAGCTGAACGCTTGGTATTACCATGGCGGCGGCATGGAGCATCACCATGGGTTGGGCGAGATTTTCGGCCTGAAATCCTTCTTGGCGGGCAATACTGGCAGCCAAGCGGGGGGCTGGTTCCGCAAAGAGATCAACGGGCCGGAAGATTTCCAAGGTCTGCGCTTTCGCATGCCGGGCCTGGGCGGCAAAGCCTTGGGCCTGATGGGGGCTTCGATCCAGAACCTGCCCGGCGGTGAGATCTACCAGGCCCTGTCTTCGGGCGCGCTGGATGGCACCGAATGGGTGGGCCCGTGGTCCGATGAGAAGATCGGTTTCCAAGAAGTGGCGGATTTCTATTATGTGGCCGGGTTCCACGAGCCCGCCACCGCCCTGACCCTTGGGGTGAATTCCGAGGTGTTTGAAAGCCTGACCGGGGCGCAGCAAAAAGCCATCGAGATCGGCGCGGCGGCCACCAATGAATGGAGCCTGTCGCAATATCTGGCCAATAATGGCGCGGCGCTGCAACGGCTGCAAAGCGGCGGGGTCAAAGTAATGGAATTCCCAGACAGTGTTTGGGAGGCTTTCGGCGCGGCCACCCAGCAAGTCTATGAAGAATTCCTGGGCGATGAGCTGTTTAAGGAAATCTATGACAGCTATTTCGCCTCCATGGCCAATGTCTCGCCTTGGATCTCCAAATCCAGCGGGGCCTATCGTGCCCAGCGGGATCGGGTGCTCGGCGCGTAACCGGGTCAAGCGGCGCTGCCCCTGGCGGGGCAGTGCCCATACCAAGCCCGGCGCAGATCAGATCAAGCTGGGCCAGGGCTGAGACAGCAAGCGGAGAAGCGGGATGGAAGAGGCAGGGGCAACCGGGCTCTGGGGGGCTTTGGTGTGGATCGGCACGCAAATGGGCCAATCCCTGGGCAATATCGCTTGGACGATCAGCCATCCCATGGCCTGGCTGAACTGGTCCGATCCCAAAGCGCTGGTGCGGGTGATCTATTATGGCGGCTCGGTGGAGCTGTTCTTTGCGCTATTCACCCTATTTCTGGCCCTGACCTTGGTCGGGTTGTGGCGCCATCAGATCCTTTGGGCCTATGTGCGCGGGGCCGAAGCCTTGGGCAATGGGGTGGGGCGGATCTTTGCCTGGGCTGGGCTGCTCATGGTGCTGCAACAAACCATGATCGTGTTTTTGCAGCGGATCTTTCTGGTCTCGGAAATCTCCATCGGCCCTTTTGGCAAGGTCTTTACCAAGGATCTCAGCTGGTTCTCTGAAGAGCTCAAGCTTTACAACGCGGCGGTGGTGGCGCTGTGCTGTGGCTATACCTTTATCCAGGGCGGCCATGTGCGGGTGGATCTGGTCTATGGGCGGCTGTCGCGCCGGGCCAAAAAGATTGTGGATATGGCGGGAGCGCTGCTTTTCATGATCCCCTCGCTGGTGCTCATGTGGCTTTATTCTTGGTATTTCCTCTGGCGGCATCTGATCACGCCCAAAGTCTCCGCCTCGGACGGGTTCACCCAGCTTGAGCGTAAGGCGCGTATCCTGAAATGGAATGTGGAAACCATCGGGTTCTCGCCCAATGGGTTCAACGCGTATTTCCTGTTTAAGCTGCTGATTTTCCTGTTCTGCGTGTTGATGGTGATCCAAGCGATTGCGTTTTTCTATCGCAATCTGCTGGAGCTGCGCGAAGGCCCAAGCTCGGATGGGCGTTATCTCGGCCGGGACCAGTTGAATGATGAGACCGCGGAACGCGCGGCGGAACTCCATTAAAGGGGCGGGGCGATGTTATTTGGGTTAGATGGGGTCGAGCTGGGCCTGATCATCGTATTTCTTTGCCTCTTTGGCGGGATCATGACGGGCTTTCCCGTGGCGTTTGCCATTGCCGGGGCGGGGATGCTGTCTTTTGGGATTTTGGCGGCGCTCGATTCCATGGGGCTTTTGATCCATCAGGCGGTGGATACTTCAAGCAACGCCTATCGCGCCTTGATCGATAGCGGGGTGAGTCGGCTCGATATATCGCTGTTCCGATACCCAGATCTGCCAAGGATTGAAGAGCCGCTTTTCCCGGGGGGCTGGGAACAAGCGCTGGACCGCAACCTTTCCTTTATCGTCAACCGGATGAATGAACGGGTCTTTGCGGGCCAATCCATCGAGACGCTTTTGGCGGTGCTGATGTTTGTGATGATGGGCATCACCCTGGAACGCTCGCGCATTGCCAATGATTTGCTGACCACCATGGCGCGGGTCTTTGGGCCGTTGCCTGGCGGGCTGGCTGTGGCGGTGGTGGTTGTGGGGGCGTTTTTAGCCGCCTCCACCGGGATTGTCGGGGCCACGGTGGTGACCATGGGGCTGCTGTCCCTGCCCACCATGCTGCGCAATAATTATTCGCCCGAGCTGGCCACGGGGGTAATCGCTGCCTCGGGCACATTGGGCCAAATCATTCCGCCTTCGATTGTGATCGTGCTGTTGGGCACGCTGGCGGGGGATCTGTACTCAGCTGCCCAGGAAACCCGGGCCCAAGCGGCGGGCTGCACCGATGCGCTGACCTATCTTGGCCGCCCGGCGGTGGTCTCGGTTGGCACGTTGTTTCAAGCGGCGATTCTGCCCGGGGTTTTGCTGGCGGCGCTGTATGCGGCCTATGCGTTTGGCTTTGCCATGCGCCATCCGCACAAGGCCCCGCCCGTGAGCAGCGATGCGGCTGCGGCCTATGATCCCATGGGGCGCAACCGGGCGCTGCTGTGGTATTTGGCGGTTCCGGTCCTGCTGATTGGTGGCGCGTTGGTTTTGAGCCAATTGGGGCTTTCCGGATCCCAGGATATCACGGTGGATAGTTTCTCCGACGCGGGCCAAGGCGCGGTGCTGCGCACCAATGTGTCCGAGCAATGCCAAGCGGCAATGATTGCTCTGCATGGGCAGGAAACTTGGGATCTGGCGGTGGCGCAAACCGCGCAGATCGCGGCCGAAGGCGGCGTGGCCCAAGTGCGGGCCTTGAGCGCAGAGGAAATCGAAGCGGCGCGGGCTCTCGCGGTTGCTAATGCGCCCATATTCTCTGGCGGGCTGATGGTGCTTTTGGTCATGGCTGGGCTGTTGCTCAGCATTGCCCATGGGGTCGCCCCAAGAATGGATCCGCTGCCGCTGAATATCGGGGCCTTTGGCGTGGTGCTTGCGCTGGTGATTGATGCGCTGGCCATTTCGCCGCTCACCAGCCCCGGCCAAGCTTTTTTGCGCTTGCTGCCTGGCTTTGCCCTGATCGCTTACGGGCTGCGGGCGGCGGTGCCGCGCTTGGCCAGCAATGAACTGCTGCGAGTGGTGTTCCCGCCTTTGGTGCTGATCGTGGCGGTGCTGGGATCGATCCTGGGGGGCATCACCAACCCCACACCGGCGGCGGCGCTTGGCGCCTCGGGGGCGATCATGCTGGCGGCCTATCGCAAGCTTGGGGATCAGCAGAAATCCGGCCGGGTGATCATCTGGGCCAGTTTCGCCATTGTGGTGATGATCCTGATCGGGGTGAATTTCGATCTGCGGGTGGGGCGCGAAAGCGTGCCGCTGGAAGATTGGCTGGCCTATATCGGCGCGCAAATCGCCTATCACTTCGCGTTTTTCGGCATTCTTTACAGTGTTTGGGTGCTTTGGCGCAGCGATGTGATGGGGCCCGTGGTGCGCGAGACCGCCAAGGTCACCTCCATGGTCTTTACCATCTTGATCGGCTCGCAATTGCTCAACCTGGTGCTGATCAGCTTTGGCGGTGAGCATTACATCCAGGATTTCTTGCGCAGCTTTGAACGGGAATGGGTGGTGTTCCTGATCGTGATGCTGGTGCTGTTCATTCTGGGGTTTGTGCTGGATTTCCTAGAGATCATCTACATTGTCGTGCCCATTGTCGGCCCGGTGATCTATGGCGGCACCATGGACCCGAAATGGGTGACGATCATGATCGCGGTGAATTTGCAGACATCCTTCCTGACCCCGCCTTTTGGCTTTGCGCTGTTCTATCTGCGCGGGGTGGCCCCGCCCGAAGTGACCACCGGCCAGATCTATCGCGGGGTGTTGCCTTTCGTGGCGATCCAGGTGGCGGGGCTGTTGCTGCTGTGGTTGCTGCCCGAGCTGGTCACGATCGTGCCGGATCTCATGGCGGGCTAGTTGGGGCGCCCTTTGCCGCGGCGCCAATCGCCCCTACCCACAAAGAAAAACGGCGCCCAATGGGCGCCGTTTTCATGTCTTGGGATGCTGAGATTAGCAGCTGTAGTAGAGCTTGAACTCCATCGGGTGGGGCGTGTGCTCATAGGCGTAGATCTCTTCCCACTTGAGCTCCATATAGCCCTCGATCTGGTCTTTGGTGAACACGTCACCGGCCAGCAGGAAGTCGTGATCGGCTTCCAGAGCGTCCATGGCTTCGCGCAGCGAGGCACAGACGGTGGGGATGCCGGCCAGCTCTTCTGGGGGCAGATCGTAAAGATCTTTGTCGCTGGCTTCGCCGGGATCGATTTTGTTTTTGATCCCGTCCAGGCCGGCCATGAGCAGAGCAGCAAAGCACAGATAAGGGTTCGCTGCCGGATCGGGGAAGCGAGCCTCAACGCGCTTGGCTTTGGGGCTTTCCGCAAAGGGGATCCGCACACAACCAGAACGGTTCGACGCCGAATAAGCGCGCAGAACGGGGGCCTCAAAGCCCGGGATCAGACGCTTATAGGAGTTGGTCGAAGGGTTGGTGAAAGCGTTCAGGGTTTTGGCGTGCTTCAGGATACCGCCGATGAACCACAGGGCCTCATCGGAGAGATCTGCATATTTGTCACCTGCAAAGATCGGCTTGCCGTCTTTGAAGATGGACATGTTCACATGCATGCCGGTGCCGTTATCGCCAGCGATCGGCTTGGGCATGAAGGTTGCCGATTTGCCATAGGCTTGGGCAACATTATGCACGACATATTTGTATTTCTGCAGCTCATCGGCCTGATGGGTCAGCGAGCCAAAGATCAAGCCAAGCTCGTGCTGACAAGACGCCACTTCGTGGTGGTGCTTGTCCACTTTCATACCCATGCGCTTCATGGTGGAGAGCATCTCGCCACGAATGTCTTGCGCATCGTCGATGGGGTTCACTGGGAAATAGCCGCCCTTAACGCCGGGACGGTGACCCATATTGCCCATTTCATATTCGGTATCGGTGTTCCACGCCGCGTCCTGGGCATCCACCTGATAGCCAACCTTGTTCATCTCGACGCTGTAACGCACGTCGTCGAACAGGAAGAATTCGGCTTCGGGGCCAAAGTAAGCCACATCACCAATGCCAGAGGATTTCAGATAGGCTTCGGCTTTTTCCGCGGTGCCGCGAGGGTCACGGGAATAAGGCTCGCCCGTGTCGGGCTCCACGATGGAGTTGTGGATGCAGAGCGTTTTTTCCGCGTAGAACGGATCGAGATAGGCGCTCTCGGTATCCGGCATCAGTTTCATGTCGGATTCGTCGATGGATTTCCAACCGGCGATGGAGGACCCATCGAACATGAAGCCTTCTTCGAGGAAGTCTTCATCGACCTGATCGGCCATCACGGTCACGTGCTGCAGCTTGCCGCGCGGATCGGTAAAGCGGATGTCGACGTATTCTACTTCTTCATCCTTGATGGTCTTGAGAACGTCTTCCTTGCTCATGGGACCCCTCTTTCCTTTGTAAGTGAACAATAGTTTAGAACGCTCGCGCGGCCCCCCCGCGCGATACGAAATTCAATGCGCCTTACAGCGCAGCGTCACCGTCTTCGCCGGTGCGAATTCGAATGGCTTGATCGATGGTCGAGACAAAAATTTTACCATCGCCGATCTTGTCGGTTTTTGCCGCTTCGAGAATGGCCTCGATGGCTGCATCAACTTGATCATCGGGCAAGACGACTTCGATTTTCACTTTCGGTAGAAAATCAACGACGTATTCTGCACCGCGATACAGTTCCGTGTGGCCTTTTTGACGCCCAAAGCCTTTGACTTCGACAACAGACAGCCCTTGCACGCCGATGTCCTGGAGCGCCTCCTTCACCTCATCAAGCTTAAACGGCTTGATGATGGCCTCCACCTTCTTCATTCCGCGACTCCCTAACTTGCGTGTCGTGAGAAGCGAAAGATCACTTTCGCAGGGGGGCCACAATTGACTAGGCTGACGGGGCCAGCAGCGGTGGCCGAAATCGCAAGTCACCGTCCTTCAATTAAGCAAAGCGATCAAAATATGAGCAGTTCAAAAACTTCTGCAGAGGTAAAGGCCGAAGATGTGATCAGTGCCGCGCAGATGCGTGCGCTTGAGCAAGCGGCGATGGCATCGGGCCAAGCGAGCGGGGCAGAACTGATGGAACGCGCCGGGGCAGGGGTGGCGCAATTGGTGCAAAGTCTGTCCCAATGCAGCCGTCATCGCAATGCTTTGGTGCTCTGTGGGCCGGGCAATAATGGTGGTGATGGCTATGTGGTGGCCCGGCTATTGGCGCGGGCTGGCTGGAAGATTGACGCCCTGGGGCTCGGCGCGCTGGCGGGGATGCCCGCTGATGCGGCTCTCAATCGCCGGTGCTGGGAAGAGATCGGTGAAACGCTGGATCTGTCGCGGGGGTTGCAAGGGCAGGTTGCGTCTGATGGACTCGATGTAATTGTGGATGGGGTGTTTGGCACCGGGCTTGTACGCCCCATCACCGGCGCTTTGGCCCAGGTTTTGCGCGATACTGCCCGTTTGGCCCAAGAGACCGGGGCCGCGGTGGTGGCGGTGGATCTGCCCTCGGGGCTGGCCACGGATTCCGGCGAGGTTCTGGGCACGGTTTTGCCTGCGCAGCACACAGTGACCTTTCATAGCCGCAAACCAGCCCATCTGCTGCGCCCCGAATTATGCGGCGCGGTGTCGGTTGTGGATATCGGCTTGTGAGCGCGGCGCAGGGGCCAGGGCTGTCGCCCGCGCTGATTGCGCGGCTGCGCAAATCCGAGGATCAGCACAAATATGACCATGGCCATGCGCTGATTCTATCGGGCGGGCCGGGCAAAGGTGGGGCGGCGCGCTTGGCGGCGCGGGCGGCGTTGCGCGTGGGGGCGGGGCTGGTGACACTGGTGGCCCCGCGCGCTGCCATGAGCGAACATGCGGCTCAGCTGACCGCGATCATGTTGCGCCCATTGGACCGGGCCGAGGCGCTTTCTGGGATCTTGCGCGATCAGCGGCTCAATGCGCTGTGTCTGGGCCCCGGTTTGGGCCTGGGGGCCAAGACCCGGCGGTTGGTGGGGCGCGCTTTGGCGGCACCGCGCCCCACTTTGCTAGACGCAGATGCGCTGACCAGCTTTGCCGCTGATCCTGGCACGCTTTTTGCCCAGTTGCATCCTGCCTGTGTGCTCACCCCCCATGGCGGGGAATTTTCCCGGCTCTTTGGCCCGTTGCCACAAACCCGCGAGGCGTGCGTCGCGGTCCTGCAAGAGGCTGCTGAACAGGCCGGGGCAGTGGTGTTGCTGAAAGGGCCAGAGACCTTGATTGCCAGCCCGGATGGCGGGCTTGCTTCGGTGCGGCTGCGTGGCGAGAGCGCGGCGCCTTGGCTTGCCACGGCGGGTTCAGGTGATGTGCTGGCCGGGTTGATCTGCGGGCTGCTCGCGCGGGGGTTTTCTCCCATGGAGGCGGCAGAGACCGGGGCGCAGTTGCATGGCCTGGCCGGGCGTCGCTTGGGGCCTGGGTTGATCGCTGAGGACCTGCCCGAGGCCTTGCCCGCAGTGTTCCGTGATCTGGGGATTTAACGACCTGCTGCCATGGGCCTGCGGCGTGGCGCTCGATCTGCCGGTTGGAAAATCAATTCAGCCAAAGCTGTAAGGGGCATTATCCTGAGCCCGAAACGACAAATGGCGCCCCAGGGGCGCCATTGCGTTGATCCTGAATAGGATCGGACCGATTAAGCGGCTTCAGTGATGAATTTCACTGCGTCGCCAAAGGTCTGGATGGTTTCGGCGGCGTCATCGGGGATTTCGATGCCGAACTCTTCTTCGAAGGCCATAACCAGCTCAACGGTGTCGAGGCTGTCTGCGCCCAGATCGTCGATAAAGGAAGCGGTTTCGATCACCTTTTCCTCTTCAACACCCAGGTGTTCCACAACGATCTTTTTCACGCGATCAGCAACGTCGCTCATGTTCTATCCTCACAGTTGTCCGGGGTCTGTCCCGCGTTTCCAAATTGGCCCGGCCCGGCGGGCACAGCCTGGTATTTCCTGCCATGCGGCGGCGCCAAGGCCGCCCTCCCCAGCAAATCTGCGCGCCCTATATCACAGGGATATAAGAGTGCAAACGCTTTCCCCAGCGCTACAAAAGCGCCCAGGAAGGGCTTAGAGCATGGCCATGCCGCCATTCACATGCAGCGTCGCGCCGGTGGTATAGCTCGCCTCAGGGGCGGCCAGGAACAGCACGGCGGCAGCGATCTCTTCTGGATTGCCCATGCGGCCGGTGGGAATCTGGCCCAAGATATTGGATTTTTGATCTTCGGTTAGATCTTTGGTCATGGCGGTGGCGATAAAGCCCGGGGCCACGGCATTCACCGTGATGCCGCGGCTGGCGACCTCATAGGCCAGGGATTTCGACATGCCGATCACGCCCGCTTTTGATGCGGCATAATTGCCTTGGCCGGGATTGCCTGTGGCGCCCACAACCGAGGAGATATTGATGATCCGGCCCCAGCGGGCTTTCATCATGCCCCGCAGCACGCCGCGGCACAGGCGCATGGTGGAGGTCAAATTCACCTCAAGCACCGTCGCCCAATCATCATCGGACATGCGCATGAACAGCTGATCGCGGGTGATGCCCGCGTTATTGACCAAAATATCCACCCCGCCCATGGCCTCGCTGGCCTCTTTGGGCAGCGCTTTCACGGCTTCGGCATCAGACAGGTTGCAGGGCAGCACATAGGCCCGCTCGCCAAGCTCGCTGGCCAGGGCCTCAAGCGGGGCCACCCGCGTGCCCGACAATCCCACGCTGGCCCCCGCGCCGTGAAGCACTCGCGCGATTTCCGCTCCGATGCCGCCGCTTGCGCCGGTGATCAGAGCCCGTTTGCCTGTGAGATCGAACATAACGCCGCCTTTCGCTCATTTTTGGTCTGGCTTGCCTTGGGGCTCTGCCATGTGACCCGGGTCGATGCAAGTAAAGAGGGGGCCGCAATGGCCCCCCAAAAGGTGATACATGCAGCGGGCGCGGCCTGCGGGCCGCGTTTATGCAGGCTCAAGCGCTTTGGTCAGATCAGCCGGCGTGCCGATGGCGCGGGTGGCTACGGATTTATCGATGCGCCGGATCATCCCGCATAGGGCTTTGCCCGCGCCCAATTCCCAAATCTCATCCACCCCTTGCGCGGCCATCCAAGCCACGCTTTCACGCCAGCGCACCGAGGCGGTCACTTGTTCCACCAGTTGTTTGCGCAGGGTTTCAGGATCGCTCACCGCATTGGCGGACACATTTTGCACCACGGGCACGATGGGTTTTTTGACTTCCACATTTGCCAAAGCCTCGGCCATGGCATCGGCCGCAGGCTGCATCAGCGCGCAATGGAAAGGGGCAGAGACCGGCAGCATCACCGCCCGTTTGGCACCGCGCTCTTTGGCCAGGCTCACCGCCCGTTCCACCGCCTCTTTATGGCCTGAAACCACCACTTGGGCCGGATCATTATCATTGGCTGCGGCGCAGATCTGATCGCCCGCCGCAGCACTGGCCACCTCGCACACCGCGTCCATATCCAGCCCCAGCAAGGCGGCCATGGCCCCTTGATTGACCGGCACAGCCGATTGCATGGCCTCGCCGCGCAAGCGCAGCAGCCGCGCGGTATCTGCCAAGCTCAATGCCCCAGCCGCCGCCATGGCGGAATATTCGCCCAAGGAATGACCGGCCACAAACGCCCCATCGCTGATGCGCAGGCCTTGCTCTTCCATGGCGCGCACCACAGCCAAAGAGCACGCCATCAATGCGGGCTGTGCATTGGCGGTCAGGGTGAGGGTTTCGATATCGCCTTCCCAGATCAGGCCCGAGAGGTTTTCGCCCAGGGCGCTGTCCACTTCTTCGAACACGGCACGGGCGGCCGCGCTGGTATCTGCCAGATCGCGGCCCATACCGATTGTTTGGGCCCCTTGGCCGGGAAACACAAAGGCGCGGGTCATGGGCGATGTCCTTGTAGCGCGTTAAAGATCAGTTGGAGACCGATACCGGAGGGTGAAGGGCTGTGCAACGGACAGCCTGTCACAATATCTCTGGCCGTGACATTGTAGATAGGTCGCAATTTTGCACGTTAAACCTGCGCCCAGATGTCTTTGGGATGCCATGTCGCCGCGTTAAGAGGGGTAAAACCCACTAGATTGTTTCTTAGGAGTTCCCCATGGCCAGTCTCGGCAATACCCAAGCCAGCTATGGCGCCATCGCAAAAACCCTGCATTGGCTCACAGCCTTATTGATCCTCACATTGTTTCCATTAGGGATGATCGCCAACCAATTGCCCTATGAAACCAGCGCAGAGCTGGCGCGTAAGGCTTGGTTGTTTTCTTTGCATAAAACCCTGGGCGTTTCGGTGTTTTTCGTCGCCTTAGCGCGGATCCTTTGGGCTTTGAGTCAACCAAAGCCCGCCTTGCTGAATGCGGAGAAAAAGCTCGAAAGCTTTGCCGCGGAGCTGGTGCATTGGCTGCTTTATGTCTCGCTGGTGATCGTGCCGCTTTCCGGTTGGATCCATCATGCCGCCACCACGGGGTTTGCGCCGATCTGGTGGCCCTTTGGCCAAGATCTGCCTTTGGTGCCTAAATCCGAGGCCGTGGCCGGGTTTTTTGGCGCGTGGCATTTCGTTTTCACCAAAGTCATGGCGCTCTCGCTTGCACTGCATATCGCCGGGGCGCTGAAACATCATTTCGTGGATCGCGATGCCACTTTGCGCCGGATGCTGCCAGGGGATCTGGCGCTTGACGTGCCCGCCCATCCCCATCCCCGCGCGCCGATTGTGGCGGCGCTGGTGCTGTATGGGGCGGCCATTGGCGGGGCCTCGGTCTTGGGGCTGTCCCATAGCCATGGCGCGGCGGCGCATCCCGAAGTGGCCGCGCTAGAGGCCAAAGCCAGCGGTTGGAACGTGCAAGAAGGCAGCCTTGGGATCACGGCCACGCAATTTGGCAGCGATTTGGCCGGGGAATTTGGCCAATGGCAGGCCGCGATTGAGTATGATCCAGAGGCCGATGGGCCAGTTAAAGGCCGGGTGGAAGTGGATATCGCCATTGGCTCGCTGACATTGGGCGGGGTGACCAGCGATGCGCTTAAGCCTGAGTTTTTGGATGCCGAAGGCCATCCGGTGGCGCGGTTTGAGGCGGATCTGCAAGAGGGGGCCGAGGGGCTCGAAGCCGCAGGCACGCTCACCATCAAAGGGGTGGAGATGCCCGCGCTGTTGCCTTTCACCCTAGAGATCGACGGGGATTTGGCCCGCGCTCAGGGTGGTTTGGTGATCGACCGGCGCGATTTCCAAGTGGGCACCACCAGCTATAATGACGAGGCCACGGTGGGCTTTGCGGTGAGCGTGACTGTGGATCTGCTGGCGCAGCGGGCTCAATAG
>JAOXSB010000125.1 GCA_025800345.1 Mangrovicoccus sp.
CGCAAGGCGCGAGCGGGAAATGGTCAAATTCGGGAACTGGTCAAGCATAAGATGTGTTTCCACGGTCAGTCTAAGAGGCAGGCCAAAAGGCGGGGGTCATACGCGCTGAAAAGCTGGTCGAGCGCATCACGGGGCCTTGGCAATAAATCTACTGGCGCTGGTTTAGGCGCTCTGGGGTTCTAAAGAAAGCATATGCACATAGGCAAACCACAAACGCGCCTTTGATGCTACAAATTCGCAGGTCTCGCCGCCCTTTGGCCACAGATCTGCAACGCCATTCCATAATCGGGTTAGAAAATTACGAATACCCCCCGCGCCGCGGCCGTCCTTATGACCCGCGCAGGGGATTGTTGCGCTGCCCGGGGGGCTTTACACTTGGCACCGGGGCCAGGCCGGATGGGGATCCGGCTGGTTAGGGACATATGTGGGAACAGGGGTAGATCATGACCACCACAGCGCCGCGCGTCAGCCTTTGCATGCCCGTCTATAACGGGGAAAATTACATCGCCCAGGCGCTGGATTCCATCGCCGAGCAGGGCTTTGAAGATTACGAATTGATCATAACCGATAATGCCTCCAGCGATCGCACCGGAGAGATCGTCCAAGCCCGGGCCGCCCGCGATCCGCGCATCCGCTATGTGCGCAATCGCGAAAATCTAGGCGCGGCCCCCAATTACAATCTGGGCTATGAGCTGTCCCGGGGGGAATATCTGAAATGGTTTGCCCATGATGATATGATCAGCGCCAATTTCCTGGAATTGATGGTGGCGCTGCTGGATCGCGACCCCAGCACCAGCGTGGCTTTTGGCCAGACGATCTGCATTGACAGCCAGGATCAGAAAATCCCTGGCACTGGCTATCACACCCCGCCCATTGAGGAGCCTGATGCGGTGGCGCGGTTTTACGCGGGCATGCGCCAGACCGGCAGTTGCTATCCGATTT
>JAOXSB010000132.1 GCA_025800345.1 Mangrovicoccus sp.
GGAGCGCCTAGCTGGCCCCATGCTTTCCGTTATTGATACCGGGCCCTTTGCGCCCTGCCCTGCGCCGTTTAATTTGGCCGGTCATGTATTGGCCCAGGCAGAACGCCTGGCCGAGAAAACCGCTTTGGCGGTTGTGTCCCCGGATCGGGTGGAGCGTTGGAGCTATGCCCGGCTGAACCGGGCAGTTCTTGGGGCTGCGGGCGGGCTGCGGGCCATGGGGTTGCCCCCTGGGGCGCGGGTGTTGATGCGCATCGGCAATTCAGTGGAGTTTCCTCTGGCCTATCTGGCCTGCATTGCCGCGGATCTGGTGCCTGTGCCCACGGCCGCGCAACTGACCGCGCCGGAAATCACTGCCATGGCCGCGCAGATAGATCCCGCGCTGATCATCGCCGCGCCAGGCATTTCTGTGCCGGAAAACCCCGCCTGCCCGGTGATTGACACCGGCGATTTTGTGGCGCTGGAAGCCCATGCGCCTATGGAGCCGGTCTTGGGCGATCCAAACCGGCCGGGCTATATCGTTTTTACCTCGGGTACATCGGGGCGGCCCCGGGCGGTGGTTCATGCCCATCGGGCGATCTGGGCGCGGCAAATGATGATGCAGGGTTGGTATGGGCTGAGCGAGGCCGACCGGATGTTTCATGCCGGGGCGTTGAACTGGACCTTTACCCTAGGCACCGGGCTGCTGGATCCTTGGACCATGGGCGCCACGGCGCTGATCACCCCTGAGGGCACCCCTGCCAGCGCCATGGGTCTGCTGCTCAAACGCCATGATGCGAGCATTTTTGCGGCAGCCCCTGGGATTTACCGGCAAATGCTCAAATCTGAGCTGCCCGCCCTGCCCAAGCTACGCCATGGGCTATCAGCGGGGGAAAAATTGCCTGAGGCCACGCGGGCGGCATGGGTGCAGGCCACGGGGCTTGCGGTGCATGAAGCCTTTGGCATGTCTGAATGCTCGACCTTTATTTCCGGCGCGCCGGATCATCCCGCGCTGCCGGGCTCCTCTGGTTATGCCCAGCCGGGGCGGCATCTGGCGCTGATCGGGGCCGATGGGTCGCCGGTGGCGCGCGGCGCGGCGGGCACAATCGCGGTGCATCGCTCTGATCCAGGCTTGATGCTGGGGTATTACGGGGCCGAAGCCGAGACCCGCGCGCGCTATACCCAAGACGGGGAATGGTTCCTGACCGGCGATCAAGCCGAGATGGCCGAGGATGGGGCATTCACCTATCTGGGCCGCGATGATGATATGCTCAATGCGGGCGGGTTTCGTGTCTCGCCGCTCGAGATCGAGCGCGCTTTTGCCGCCCATCCCGCCATTGATGAGGCCGCTGCCGTGGAAATCACGGTTAAGGCGGATGCCAAAGTAATCGGGCTGTTCTACACTGGCACGGCAGAGCTCGATGTCGAGGCTTTGGCCGCATTCGCCGCAGAGCGTTTGGCCCGCTACAAAACACCGCGCATTTTTGAACATCGCGCATCCCTGCCCCGCAATCCCAATGGCAAACTTGCCCGGCGCGCGCTGCGCGAAACCTATGAGGCCTCCCATGGTGTCGCTTGATATTTTCTCTGATCCGATTTGCCCGTGGTGCTTGATTGGCAAAACCAAATTGGACCGGGCGTTGAAAACCCATTTTGATTCCGGCGGCGCGCCGGTCTTCGCGATCCGCTGGCATCCGTTTCAGCTCAACCCCTCCATGCCGCGCGAAGGAATGGACCGTGGCGCGTATCTGGCCCAGAAATTTGGCGGTGAAGAGGCCGCCAAACAGGTTTATGACGGGATCAAGGCTGCGGCGGAAGAGGCCGGGGTGGCAATGGATCTAGACGGGATCACTCGCACACCCAACACGCTGGATGCCCATCGCCTGATCCATTGGGCCGAGATTGAAGAGCGCCAAGGCCCGGTGGTGGATGCGCTGTTCAACGCCTATTTCCGCGAAGGCCGCGATATTGGCGATCGGGACACCTTGGCCGATATTGCCGATGGTGCGGGGCTGGATGCGGCGATGATCCACCGGCTTTTGGCCAGCGACGCAGATCTGGACGAGATCCGCACCCGTGATGCGGCCGGGCGCGAAATGGGCCTGACCGGCGTGCCCAGCTTTATCGTGGCAGGCCAGCATGCGGTGCCTGGCGCGCAACCCACAGAGCTTTGGGCGAAAGTTATCGACGAATTGACCGCTGC
>JAOXSB010000155.1 GCA_025800345.1 Mangrovicoccus sp.
AATAGCGGGTCGCTCTGTTGTCTCTCTCCATGGCTCCAATCCTTCCTCGATTTGGAGCCCCCGGAAAACCCAGAGCAGTTCACGACACACGAAAGCGTGCGCAACCATAGCGCCGCTCGGCTTGTGCACGAGACCGATTTCGCCAATCCTGGCCGAACAAAGAGCCCAAAACCGTTGTTCAGTCAGAGATGGAGCGCCCCCATGTCATCCACACCGCGCGTGCTTGCCAGTCGCATTTCCCAAGCGCGTGGCGAAGATCTAGCCGATCTCGTGATCAAAAATGGGCAGGTATTCGATGTAATCACCGGAGAATTGATCTCTGGAGATGTGGCCATTTGCGGCGACCAAATCGTTGGACTGGGCGAAAGCTATAATGGTCGCGAAGAAATTGATGCCCAGGATCTGATATTGGTCCCTGGCTTCATCGACACCCATTTGCATGTGGAATCCTCGCTTGTAACGCCCTTTGAATTTGATCGATGCGTTACCCGGCACGGTGTGACCACAGCGATTTGCGATCCCCATGAAATCGCAAATGTCCTGGGCCCGAAAGGCATTCGCTATTTTCTTGACGCCAGCCAATTTACCCAGCTTGACCTGCGCGTGAACCTTTCCTCCTGTGTGCCCTCTACCGATATGGAAACCGCCGGTGCTGAAATCACCGTCGCCGATTTGCGCGCGCTGAAAGACCATCCAGCGGTGATTGGACTGGCAGAGTTCATGAATTACCCTGGGGTTATCAACCAGCAACCCGATTGTTTGGAAAAGCTTGAGCTATTTTCAGGCGGGCATATTGACGGCCACGCGCCGCTATTGTCCGGCCATGACCTCAATGCCTATCTCGCTGCGGGCATTCGTACCGAGCATGAAGCCACAAATGCAGCCGAAGCGAAGGAAAAGCTTCAACGCGGTATGCGTATTTTGATCCGTGAAGGATCGGTCTCCAAGGATCTAGACGCGTTGCTGCCGCTGCTCACGGAAAGCACCTCGGCTTATATGTGCCTTTGCACCGATGACCGGAACCCGCTGGATATCGCCGAACATGGTCATCTCGATTACATGATTCGCACCGCCATCGCCCGTGGCACCACCCCTTTGGCGGTCTATCGCGCGGCCAGCCTTTCAGCCGCTGAGGCTTTTGGCCTGAAGGATCGTGGCCATATCGCCCCGGGGCGACGGGCCGATATCGTCGCTGTGAACAGCTTAGAAAACTGCGA
>JAOXSB010000189.1 GCA_025800345.1 Mangrovicoccus sp.
CGCGCCTTTGCCCGTTGCGCGTCTTGAGGCCATTGATGCCACCAGCTCGCCCATCCGGTTTCGGGCCTGTTTCACCCTAGATGCGACTTTCGATACTGAAAGCTTGCAGCCCTACGGGGCGGCAGAGCCGCTCAATGCCCCTTTTTGGTTTGACTGTTTTGATGCCGCTGAAATCGGTGCGGCGGTTGAAGCAGGTCAAGCGCAGGCCTTTTTGGCCCAGGCGGAGATCGCCCATGGGGTGGATCGGGTGATCGCGGTGTTTGCCGATGGGCGCGGCTATGCTTGGCATCAACTTAACCCGGAATTTGCCGAATGACCGAGATTGCTGCTATTGAGATTAACGCCTTTCTCACCACCAGCATTGCTTTTCTGGTCTTCTTAATCGGGGCAGAGCTGACCCGGAAATCGGCTGTGCTGCGCGATTTTAACATCCCCGAGCCAGTCTCGGGCGGTTTGGTGACGGCGCTGATGACCATGGCGATTTACGTGCTATGGGGGCGGGCGGTGGAATTTGATCTCACCGCTCGGGATTATTTCTTGGTGATGTTTTTCACCGGGATCGGGCTGAATGCGCAGCTTTCGGATCTGGCGCGCGGCGGCAAACCTTTGGTCATTTTGCTTTTGCTCACGGTGCTGATCATTCTTGCGCAAAATGGGATCGGGCTGGTGATCGCGCAGTTTTTCGACCTGCCCAGCGAGTTTAGTGTGATCTTGGGCTCGGGTGCTTTGATCGGCGGCCATGGCACCGTGATCGCCTGGGGCCCGCGGGTGGGCGAGGCCACCGGGCTTGCCGGGGTGGAAGAGCTTGGCATTGCTGTGGCCACTTTGGGTCTTGTGGCGGCGGCGCTGATCGGCGGGCCGGTGGCGAAATTTCTGATCAACCGCCACAATCTGACGCCGCGCCAGCCCGAGGC
>JAOXSB010000062.1 GCA_025800345.1 Mangrovicoccus sp.
CGCGGCAAGGCCGATCCCAAGCGCGGCGGTGGCCGGGCGCGGTCGCCCCACATGCACGGATACCCCATCCGCGCGGGCCGGGCGCAGGGCGCACATCACCATGCCCATGACCGCGCGGCTTGTGGCGCCGGTGCAGATCAGGGCCAGCCACACGAGGGGCCCGGTTCCAATCGCGGCCAGGGCTGAGACCCGCAAACCAATGCCAAGGATCAGGGCCAGCACCCCATAGCTGCCAATGCGGCTGTCACGCATGATCTCGCGCCGCCGGGCGGGATCCCAAGCGCCCCAGAATCCATCGGCGCAATCGGCCAGGCCGTCCTCATGGAGCGCGCCAGTGATGAAGACTTGGGTGAACACGGCCAAAAGCGCGGCGCTGAGCGCTGACAGACCCAAAGCCATGGAGAGCCAAAACACGGCCCCGGCGAGCCCGCCGATCACGGCCCCGGCCAATGGCCAGGCCCAAGCGGCATGTCCGCCGCGTTTTGCGGCCGCTTCCCCATTGACCGGAACCGGCAGCCGGGTCATCAAACCGAGCGCAGAGGCAGGATCGATCGGTGCGATCAAGGGCTGAGGATGAGCGTTCACGCGGGCGGCCTTTCTCGTCATAAGGTGCTTTCCGGCCTAACTCTGCCGCAGGCAACACGCAATGAGAGAGCCCATGACCACAGATTCTTTTGCTGATTTGAGCGCATTGCGCGCGGTGCTGGCCGATCTTAGCCAAGCAGATCCGGCGGCGCGGCAAGCGGCCAAAGCACGCGATGCGGTGCTGACAAAACCAGCAGGGGCTCTGGGCCGATTAGAAGAACTCGCCGCGTGGTATGCAGGGTGGCGCGGACAAGCCGCCCCGCGTATTTGCGCGCCGCAAGTGATCATCTTTGCAGGCAATCACGGGGTGGCGGCCCAAGGGGTTTCTGCCTTCCCGCCTGAGGTGACTGTGCAAATGGTGGGCAATTTCCAAGCGGGCGGCGCAGCGATCAACCAATTGGCTGGGGAAGCGGGGGCAGCGTTTTCCGTGCATCCCATGGATCTCGATAGGCCCACCGGGGATTTCACCCAAGGGCATGCCATGAGCGAGGCAGAGCTATGTGCCGCCTTTGCCACCGGTTGGAATGCGGTGCAGGCCCAAAGCGATTTGCTGGTTACCGGCGAGATGGGGATCGGCAATACCACATCAGCGGCGGCGCTTGCGGCGCTTTTGCTGGGCGGTGCCGCCAGCGATTGGACTGGGCGCGGCACCGGAGTGGATGATCAAGGATTGGATCGCAAAACCCAAGTTGTGGCCAGGGCAGTGGCGCTGCATGGCGATGGGGCGGTCGATGGGATTGATGCGCTGGCGCGGGTGGGTGGCCGAGAATTGGCGGGGATGGCCGGGGCCATTGCCCGGGCGCGGGTGCTGCGCATTCCCGTGATTTTGGATGGGTTTATCTGCTGCGCGGCGGCGCTCGCTTTGGAGAAAACCGCGCCGGGCGCGCTGGATCACACCGTGGCGGGCCATGTGTCGGCCGAGGCGGCCCATGGCAAATTGCTGGCCGCTTTGGGCAAAGAGCCGCTCTTGTCCTTGGGCTTGCGCCTTGGGGAGGGCTCGGGCGCAACCCTGGCCATTCCCATCGTTAAAGCGGCGCTGGCCTGCCATTCAGGCATGGCCACATTCGCGGATGCGGGGGTGGCAGACGGGGGCGCAGCCTAGGCGCTTTCCTTTTCCGTGCTGGGCTTGTCACTCTGGTCCAGCGCGGTGACCATCTGGGTTTCCATTTCGTTATTGAGCTCTTTGGCGCGGGCGATATAGGCTTCGTTTTCCGCCAATGGCACGCCGGGTTTCCAAAGATCGGCAAGCTCGCGCAGGGTGCGCCGGTCATGGTGGTAAAAGCGCTTCTCTGACTCGGCGGCTTCATATTCGCTGAGCCCCAGTTCCTCGAGCACATAGCGCGCCGCCCGCAAGCTGCTATCGAACATTTCCCGCACGATCTTATCTGCCCCGGCGCGATAAAGCTCATACACATGCACCCGATCATGGGCGCGGGCCACGATGAACAGATCGGGCCGTTCTTTGCGCGCATAGGCGACGATTTTACTGCTGGCGTCTTTGTCGTCCATGGCCACGACCATGACGCGCGCGTTTTTTAGCCCCGCCGCATGGAGCAATTCCGGCCGTGTGGGATCGCCAAGGAAGCTTTTGAAGCCAAAGCGGCGCATCAGCCGGATCGTTGCCAGATCATGATCTAGCACCGTGGCGCGATAGCCATTCATCATGATCATGCGATTGACCACTTGGCCGAACCGGCCAACGCCCGCGATGATGATTGGGCCTTGGGCTTCGATATCGTCGGGCTCGTGGATCTCTTCCACATCCTTCATGCGCCGGGCGAGCTGTTCATAGATCAGGAAGAACAGCGGCGTCAGCAGCATGGATAGGGCGATGATTAAGAACAGCTGCCCGCCCAGATCAGGGGGCAAAACGCTTTGTTGCAAAGCAAAGCTGACCAGCACAAAGCCAAATTCCCCCGCTTGCGCGAGCCCAAGGGTAAAGAGCCAGCGATGGCGTCCGGTGAGACCAAAGAGCAAGGCCAGCCCATAGAGCACCAGGCCTTTGGTCACCATCACCGCGAGGGTGGCGCCAAGTAAGGTAAAGGGCTGACTAAAGAGGGTTTGGAAATCGATCCCCGCGCCCACGGTGATGAAGAACAGGCCCAAGAGCAGGCCTTTGAATGGCGCGATGTCGGATTCGATCTCATGGCGGAATTCGGAGTTGGCCAGAACCACCCCTGCCAAAAACGCCCCAAGCGCGGGGGACAGATTGAGCAGCAGCATCAAACTGGCAATGCCCACCACGATCAACAGCGCCAGCGCGGTATACATCTCGCGCATGCGGGTTTGGTGAATATAGCTAAAAACCGGGCGGGTCAGGTAAATCCCGGCCAAAACAATCCCAGCCACGGCGATCAAGGTCAGCCCTGTGACCCCCCAAGCGGGCAGATTGTCGATGAAGTGAAAGGCCGCCAAGCTGGGATGTTCGGCCCCATGCCCGGCCCCATGGGCATCTGCGCCGTGATGGGCATCGCCTGCGCCATGGCTTGCTAGGCTAGGCAGGGCCAAAAGCGGCAACAAAGCCAGCATGGGGATCACGGCGATATCTTGGGTCAGCAGAACCGAAAAGGTCGAGCGCCCGCCGCGGGTTTGCATCAGCCCTTTTTCTGACAGGGTTTGCAGCACAATCGCGGTGGAGGAGAGAGAGAATGCCATGCCCACCGCTAGGGCCACGGACCACGACAGGCCAAGCACCATCCCGCCTGCCATGATCGCGCCCATGGTTAGCAAGATTTGCAACCCGCCCAAGCCGATCAGTTTGTGGCGCATCGCCCAAAGCGCGCGGGGGTCAAGCTCTAGCCCGATCAGGAACAGCATCATGACCACGCCAAATTCGGCAAAATGTTGGATCTGCTGGGCTTCGCTGCCGCCCACAAGGCCCGTAATCGGACCGATTAATATGCCTGCGGCGAGATAGCCCAGAACCGAGCCCAGCCCCAAACGTGCGGCCACTGGCACAGCGAGCACTGCCGCGCCGAAATAAATGGTTGCTTGGGCGAGGAAACTTTCCATGGCTCGTCTTCATCCTTCGCTGCTGCATATGCTGCGCAGTGGGCGCGGCTCCAAGCGTGTCGCTGGGATATTTTTTCAGGCTAGGGTCAACACATATGCGTTTGCTGAATAAACGAGCGATATGCGCGCAGATCAACCACGGGGCATGGTCAGGGTATGGGCGCGCCCTTGTTTGACATAGCGCAGTTCGCCCTTGCCGATGGCTGCCACTTTGCCGCCATCCATACGGTCGCCCACTTTCACATTCACAACTTTTCCCGATGGCAGCCGGACCAAGGCCCGCTGCGATCCAGCCGATCCAAATGTGCCCAGCAGATTGACCTTTTTCAGATCCATGCGATTCGAGTTTGTTGCCTTCTTCTCTACCGATTTGGAGGTTTTTTGTTTCGGTTCGGTATATGAGGCGGCGATCTCGCGCTGTTGGGTCTTGCTGGGGGGGCTCGCGGCGCTGGTTGTGCTGGTGCTGGGTTTGGCCGCTTTCGGCGCTGCGATGGTTTTGCTTGGGGCTGGTTGTGATGCGCTCACGCTGCGGGTCGGCGTGGGGGCAGGCGCGCTTGCTGCGCTGTTTTGAGCGGCGCTAAGCGCGGCATCAATTGCAGCGGTTTCAATGGCTTGGTTGGCAGCTTTCACGGCTACAGTGGTGCTCGATGGCCGTGGCAAGGGGCGCAAATGAGCCAATTCGGGCCGCGCGCGTCCAACCTCTGGGCTGGGCGCAACACGGGCATCAATGTTTTTCGGACGAGGTTTGGGAACGATCGGGGCATCGCCGCTTGGCTGCGCTTGCGGCGTTGTGGCTTGTGGGGCGCTACGCGCGGCTTCTGCGGCCGCTTCGATCTCTTTGCTGCGCGGTCCAGGGTTTTGCGGCGGGGTGCCGGCGATGATCAGATACCCCTCGGGGCTCAGCACCCCATCAGGTTCGGCGCGGATCAGGCCAGCATCATCGATATCATAACGATCATTGGGCCCCGGAAGCGGATTGGACAGGGCCAAGGCCGGGGGCGCCGTTTGCAGATCCGCCATATTGAGCGCGGTGCTCTCCGTGCCCATGGGCGGGTCCAAAGAGGGTTGCACCAAATTTTCCAGATCCGCCGTGGAGGCCCCATTCATCAAACCGCGTTCAGGGGTCCAAAAATCCCCTTCGATGATGGCATCCACCGCCTCTGGGGGGATCGGGCTTTCTGCGCGCGGCGCGGGCACAAATTCCGTCACCGGCGCAGCGGTGAGATTAACCGGGCGCGGCGCAGGGGCTGGCAGCGGCGGGGTTGGCTGCTCTGGCTCAGGCAGGGCTGCGATTTCCACGGGTTCTTCCGCAGAAGGTTGGGGGGCGCCCAAGAACACGAGCGAGAGATTATAGCCCACGATTGCAACGGTGCAGAAGGCAAGCAGCCGTACCCCATGGTTGCGAATTTGGTCGAGAAAGCCGGGCTCATAATGGATCGGCTCTAGCTCTGGCAGATCCTCCTCGGCCAGTTCTTCTTCCAGTACGGTTTCGGTCACAACGGGCGTGTGCCGGGCTTTGCTGCGCGCGATGCTATTAGCGGCGGCGATTTTCACCGGGTTTGGTTCAGGCCGTTCAGCTTCTTCAGGGGCCACGGGCCAAGAGATATCATCAGGCCGAGGCATCCAGCCCTCTGGCGCGCCATCGGTGGAGAGCCCAAACCAGGCGGTGGTGCCGTCCTCCATCGCGGGGCCAAGAATCCCCTTGGGGTCAAATCCTTGGGCGCGCGCGAAATCCTCGGCTTCGTCCAAGGTTTCTAAGGCCACCGCCGCAAAAGCGATCTCGCCCGTGTCAGATTGGGCAAAGGTAAAGCGCAGCGCCTCGAGCGCGTAAGTGGTGGCCCCATCCAGAGCCTCGCGCACGGCAGCGGCGGGATCCTCTGCCGCGGCGTCGGCCTCGATGTGCCGATATAGGATCTGATCCTCGGGCAGGATAAGAAGAACCGGGGGATGGTTGCCGCCATCACTCGGTGCGGTTTGCTGTTTCAATCGTTTGAATGCAGCGGCATTGTCAGGCGCATCAAAGCGTGCCTGGCCTTGATCGGTCCAGCCGTGGCCGAGGCGTCTTCGCAAAGACACCCCTTCAAAGGATAAAGCGAGGGCGTAGTCGGGGTAATCCATGGATCCCTAATTGGGGCGATGCCTGTGAACTGAGGGTTCATCCCTCTTGTAATGAGAACTATATCGCGTTTGAGAAGCGGGCACAGCCATTTATTTACCTCAATGGGGCTGTTGCCGATGAAAAGGAGAATCCCGATGCGTCAATCCTTTCTTGCCATACTGGCTGCGTGTTGTTTGAGCAGTCCTGTATTGGCTGCGGAACATGCACCGCAGATCACCGTGACCGGTGCGGCCACGACTCAGGCGGCTCCGGATATGGCGATTTTGGAGTTTGGCGCTGGTTTGCGCGCTGATACCGCCCAAGCCGCTATGGATGAGGCCGGGGCGATCACAGCCGCGCTCTTGCAAGCGATGCAGGACCAAGGGGTCGACGCGGCCGATATTCAGACCCGCCGGGTCGGATTGCGCCCGATTTTTAGCCGCGACGGGCAGGGCTATAGCTCTGGGGTGCCAGCAGGGTTCGAAGCCTCCAGCATGCTGTCGGTTCAGGTGCGCGATCTGAGCAAATTGAGCGAGATTTACGGCGCGGCTTCGGCGGCGGGCGCAACCGATTTCCAAGGTCTGCGCTTTGATCTTGCTGACCCGAGCGAGGCCCATCGCGAGGCGCGCCTGGCGGCTGTGGCCGATGCCAAAGCCCGGGCCGAAGCCTATGCCGAAGCTGCGGGCCTTGAACTGGGGGCGGTGCTGTCCATGGGCGAGCCGGGCCAAATGGGCGGCCCCGTTCCCATGCGCGCGGCGATGATGATGGATGCCACTGAAGGCATGCCCGTGGCACCTGGCAGCGTGAGCATCAACGCGCAGATCACTGTGGTCTACGCGTTGACTGAGTAAGCTCTAGGCGGTGGCGGCAGCCAAAGCCTGATCCAGATCAGCAATCAGATCATCGGCGTCTTCGATGCCGATGGACAACCGCACCACATTCGGTCCGGCCCCGGCGGCGATTTGCTGTTCCGGGGTCAACTGGCGATGGGTGGTCGAGGCGGAATGGATGATCAGCGACCGTGCATCCCCCAAATTCGCCACATGGCTGAACAGCTTCACATTATCCACCAGTTTCACGCAGCTCTCATACCCGCCTTTGATGGCAAAGGTGAACAATGCCCCGGCCCCATGGGGGCAGATCCGCGCCACCCTGTCGTGATAAGGCGAAGAGGGCAGCCCGGCATAGGTGACGGTTTCCACACGCGGATCATTTTCCAGCCAGCTTGCGATGCGGATCGCATTTTCCACATGGCGCTGCATGCGCAGGCTGAGGGTTTCAATCCCCATCAGCGTGTAATGCGCCGCTTGCGGGTTCATGGTCATGCCCAGATCCCGCAGACCCACCGCAATACCATAGAAGGTAAAGGCCAGCGGGCCGAAGGTCTCTTGGAATTTCAGCCCATGATAGGCCGGTTCGGGCTCGCTCAGCGCTGGGAATTTGCCCGAGGCGGCCCAATCAAATGTGCCGCTATCGACCACCATGCCGCCGGTCACAGTGCCATTGCCTGTGAGGTATTTCGTGGTGGAATGCACCACGATATGCGCGCCATGCTCGAACGGGCGGCACAGGAAAGGCGTGGCGGTGGTGTTGTCCACGATCAAGGGCAGTTGCACGTCATTGGCAATGGCGGCGATTGCGTCAAGATCGGTGATATAACCGCCGGGATTGGCGATGGATTCGCAGAAAATCGCGCGTGTGTTGTCATCCACCGCCGCACGTACTGCGTCTAGATCGTCAAAATCCACGAATTTTGCGGACCAGCCAAAGCGCTCAATGGTTTTGGAAAGCTGCGTGACCGTGCCCCCATAGAGGCGGGTTGAAGCCACCACATTGCAGCCTGGCGCCATCAGCGGGAACAGCGCCATAATCTGCGCCGCATGGCCCGAAGAGCAGCCCACAGCGCCAACGCCGCCCTCAAGGGTGGCCACCCGTTCTTGCAACACGGCCACAGTGGGGTTGGTCAGGCGGGAGTAAATATAGCCAACCTCTTGCAGGTTGAACAACGCCGCGGCGTGATCGGCATCCCGAAACACATAGGCGGTAGATTGATAGATCGGCGTTTGCCGGGCCCCCGTGGCCGGATCCGGGGCGGCACCTGCATGGATCTGCAGAGTGTCAAAACCGTGTTTGGGCGTGTCGGACATGGATGGCCTCCCTCAAGTGTTTTCACGGTTCTAGGCGCGGAAAGAGCGCTTCACAAGGCGCTGCAAGGGGTCGGACAACAGATGCATTTTTTGCAATGTAACTAAAAAGGGCAGCGCTGGTTCGCAGCGCTGCCCCAAGGTCATATCCGCGCCTTAGGCGGTTTCTTTGGCGGCTTCGGCCGCTTGATCGCGCAGCATGCGGCGCAGGATTTTGCCCGAGGCGGATTTCGGAATGCTGTCCACCACATGCACCCCGTGGAGCTGTTTGTAATGGCTCAAATGCTCATCCATATGGGCGTGGATCGCGGCATCCTGAATGCTTTGGCCCGGGGCGGCGACCAAATAGGCCACGGGCAATTCCCCGGCAGCCACATCGGGCAGGCCGATCACTGCGGCATCAGCGACGCTGGGATGGGCCAGCAGCACTTCTTCCAGCTCCGCCGGGGCGACTTGGAAGCCTTTGTATTTGATCAGCTCTTTGAGCCGGTCGAGGATAAAGAGATAGCCATCCTCATCAATCCGCGCCAAATCCCCGGTTTGCAGCCATTCGCCCTGCATACAGCCTTCGGTGGCCTCGGGCCGGTTGAGATAGCCTTTCATAACCTGCGGGCCGCGCACCCACAGCTCGCCAGCTTCCCCGCGGGGCACATCTTGGCCGCTTTCCGGGTCCAAGATCCGGCATTGGGTCGAGGCCACAGCCCGGCCCACAGCCCCATCGCGCACATAGCCGAAAGTGGAGAAATGCGACACTGGGCTCATTTCGGTCATGCCATAGCCCTGAGCCACAATGCAGCTGAGCCGATCGGCGGCGGCGCGGGTCAGCTCTGGCCCCAGAGGCGCGGCGGCGGAAACCAGCATTTCCAACGAGGAAATATCATGTTCATCCACCAATGGGTGCTGGGACAGCCCCAAAATGATCGGCGGCACCACATAGACCTGGCGGCATTTGTTTTGCTCGATCAGGTCAAGGAATTGCTCCATATCGAACCGGGGCAGGGTGATGACTTTGCCGCCCGAGGCGGGGAAGAAATTCATCAACACTGTCATCGCATAGATATGGAAAAACGGCAGTACCGCGACGGTGCTTTCCCCAGGTTGCAGCGTGATCACGCCTTTGCATTGCTCGAAATTGGCCACCAGATTGCGATGGGTCAGCATCACCCCTTTGGGCAGGCCCGTGGTGCCCGACGAATAGGGCAGCGCCACCACATGATCGGCAGGATCAACCTTGGCTTGCGCCATCAAGGGCGCGCCCATCAACGCGCTGAGCGGGGTTGCGCCTTCGGCCTCACCGATCACGACGATCTCGGTGACCTGAGTGCCCTTCACCCCGGCGCGCGCGGTGTCCAAAAATTCTGGAACGGTGACTAGCAATTGCGCGCCGCTATCGGTCAGTTGGTGTTCTACCTCTTCGGCGGTATAGGTCGGGTTGAGCGTGGTGACCGTGCCCCCGGCAAAAGCGGTGCCATGGAAAACAGCGCAATATTCCGGTGTGTTCGGAGCCATGATCGCAGTGACTTTGCCATCGCCCATGCCGCGCTCCACAAGGCCGCCAGCGATGCGTTGGATCATCTCCATCAACTCGGCGCCGGAATAGCTCCGACCGCTGACCCCATCGACGAAAACGGTTTCATCCCGGCGGGTTTCGAGCCCCGCAAACAGCCATTCGGTGATGGTGCAATCGGGAACGCTGGTCTGCCCAAGCGGGCTTTCATAAATATTCATATATGTTCTCCCTTCTGCCGAGATAAACCATTGCAGAGCTGGTTGAGCCAGCCCGTTTTGTTAACGGTTTACCGTTCTTGTCGCAGCGTAAATCCAAATGGCCGCCAGTGCAAAAGAGATCACTGCATTCCAGCTGGCCATGGACAGACCAAACATCTGCCAGGGCACTTCATCACAGCGCACCAAGGGGGCGGCCATGATCTGTTCCATCAATTGTTCAGGGCTGAGCGCCCCAATATCACCGCTGCTGGTGCAACTGCTGGGGCCATCCCACCAGCCGCGCTCCACGCCGGTGTGAAAAATCGCGATCGCCCCAGAGCTGGCGGCCCCAAGGCTTGCTGCCAGGGGAAAGCCGCGCCAAGGCAGGGCCAGGGCCAAAACCCCAAAGGCGAGCGCTGCCCAATGGGGCCAGCGCTGCCAGAGGCACATTTTGCACGGGGCCATGCCGCCAATATATTGGAAAGCCCAGGCCCCGAGGATCAGACCCAAAGAGCCGCTGAGCGCGACCAGGATGATCCGATTGCGTGTCACAGATATTTCACCACTGCAAAGCCACCCACCAAGAGGATGCAGAACAAGGTGAACATCAGCCCCAAGCGTTTTTCAATGAACTCTTTGATGGGCTCGCCATATTTCCAAAGCAGCGCAGCCACGATGAAAAAGCGCAGGCCGCGCGCGACGACAGAGGCCACCATGAAGACGCCAAAATTCAGTGCAGTGCTGCCCGAAAGAATGGTGATCACCTTATAGGGGAAGGGGGTCACCCCTGCGATCAGCACCGCCCATGCGCCCCATTCATTATAGCGCGCGGCGAATTCATCGAAATATTTCTCTTTGCCGTAGAATTCGAGCACGGGCAGGCCGATGCTGTCGAACAAAAACGCCCCGATGAAATAGCCAAAGGCCCCGCCCAGCACCGAGGCAAGGGTACAGACCCCGGCGATCAAAAACGCGCGATGGGGCGCGGCGATGATCATGGGGATCATCAAAATATCAGGGGGGATCGGAAAGACCGAGCTTTCCACAAACGAAACCGCAGCCAGCGCCCAAAGCGCGTAACGGGTTTCCGCAAGACTTAGGGTCCAGTCGTAAAGGCGACGCAACATAACAACTCGTTCCTCATACAGCAGATTTTGATGTGACCTGTGGCGGGCAATGGGTCAAGCCCAGCGTCATGGTTTTCTCTGTTGCAGGGGGGGATGCGCTTGGGCATTGAGCACTCATGGATGACAGTGGTTTTGATCAAGATGCCCCGCAATGGGCGCGCGCTTTGGCAAAGGGGCTGGCCTTGTTTGGCGGCGCGGTGGTGCTGACACTTGCGGCGATCACGGCGGTGTCCGTGACGGGCCGTGCCCTATCGGGGATCGGGCTCTCGCCGGTGGCAGGGGATTTCGAATTGGTCGAGCTGGGCTGCGCCCTGGTGGTGTTTTCTTTTCTGCCTTGGTGCCAGATCACGCGTTCTCATGTGCGGGTGGATCTGATCGGCCCTTTGGTGCCGCGCGGTCTTTATCGCTGGTTTGGTTGGATGGGTGATTTGGCCCTAAGCCTGTTTTTGGGCTTGTTGCTCTGGCGGCTATGGCTCGGTTTCGGGGAGCGTTTTCCCTATGGCAGCGCAGATCTGCGCGGGGCTTTGGGATTTGGCCCGCCACCGTTTTTCGCGGAAACCACTTATGAGCTGCAAATCCCGCTTTGGCTGCCTTACGGGGGCGCGGTGATCGGCCTGTCCCTGGCGCTGTTGGTCTCTGTGGCGATGTTGCTGGCACCAGCGCGCCCTGGCGCGCGACACACGGAGGCATCTTTATGACCGGATTAAGCGCGGCGGGCATCGGTTTTGCCGTGTTGCTTGGGATGCTGGCCCTGCGCGTGCCCATTGCGGCTGCCATGGGGCTGACCGGGTTTTTCGGCACTTGGATGGTGATCGGCGCGCCTGCGGCGGGGCTGAGCCAGTTGAAAACCCTCAGCTTTGACACATTTGCCAGCCATTCGCTGTCAATCATTCCGATGTTTTTGCTGATGGGGCAGATTGCGACTCGCTCGGGGATCAGCGCCGCGCTGTATCAAGCGGCGGCCGATTGGCTGGGCCATCGCAAAGGCGGGCTGGCCATGGCCACGGTGGGGGCTTCGGCGGGCTTTGGCGCAATCTGCGGCTCGTCTTTGGCCACGGCCTCGACGGTTGGACAGGTGGCGCTGCCGGAAATGCGCGGGCGCGGGTATTCCGATGCGCTGTCCACGGGCGTTTTGGCGGCGGGCGGCACTTTGGGCATTTTGATCCCGCCCTCGATCGTGCTGGTGATCTATGCGATTCTGACCGAGCAAAATATCGTCAAAATGTTTGCCGCGGCCCTGGTGCCGGGGCTGTTGGCGGCTCTGGGCTATTTGCTGGCAGTGGCGGTGATGGCGCGGCTTTCGCCCGGGGCGGCGCCGGCGACCCCGCCTGCGCCCATGGCGGCGCGCTTACGCTCCCTGGCACGGGTTTGGCCTGCGGTGGCGATCTTTGCCTTGGTCATGGGCGGGATGATCGGCGATTGGAACTGGGCGCGTCCAGGCACCCAGGCGCTGTTTACCCCGACCGAAGGCGCCGCGGTGGGGGCCTTGGCCATGTTGGTTTATGGGGTGCTCTTTGCCGGGTTGCGCTGGAAAGGGCTTTGCGAGGCCGTGCTGGAAACCGCTTCGGCCACCGGGTTTATTTTCCTGATCTTGCTGGGCGCGCAGATGTTCAACACCTTTCTGGCCTATACCCAAACGCCCCAGGCTTTGGCGGAATGGGTTGGGGGGCTGGGCCTGGCGCCGATTTTGGTGCTGCTCGCGATGCTGGCCTTTTACCTGATCCTGGGCTGCGTGATGGACAGCCTGTCGATGATTCTACTCACGGTGCCGGTTTTCTTCCCGATCATCGAAAATTTGGGATTCGGCATGTCGCCGGAAGAGCTGGCCATTTGGTTCGGGATTTTGGTGCTGATCGTGGTAGAGGTCGGGCTGATCACGCCGCCCGTTGGTTTGAACCTATTTATTATCAACCGCTTGGCTAAGGATGTGCCGCTGCGTGTGACCTATCGCGGGGTGGTGCCATTCTTGATCGCAGATCTGCTGCGGGTGGGGCTTTTGCTTTTGGTGCCGGGATTAACTTTATGGGCAGTGCAATTGATTGGCTGAGGTGCGTTGACGCTGCCGATCACTCGGTCTAGGAAGCGGCCCGGGCCCGAGTGGCGGAATGGTAGACGCAGGGGATTCAAAATCCCCCGATGGCAACATCGTGAGAGTTCGAGTCTCTCCTCGGGCACCAAAAATTGGTGCGGGCCCCCGGCGATAACTCAGATCAATAGAGCATTGCGCCGAGACGCCCGGGCTGCCTTCTAAGGCTCAACCATTCGCAAAATGGTCTCTTCATTGAAGCGCAGGCGTTCTTGTAAGGCTGCGGATGTGAAGAGTGCGCGATCATAGATGACCCCGCTCGTATAGCGATTGGTGAAGTAATAATAAGCGATCCCAAGCATCGTGATGCTCAACTGAACAGGATCAACACCGTCTCGGAAAACCCCTTGAGAGAGGCCGCGCCGCAACAGATCGGAAATCTGCTCGATATATAGCGCGCTCTTTTCTCTCAGCGGTTGGGACTCTTGAATATGCTTTGCTTGGTGGAGGTTTTCGCTATTCACCAAGGTGATGAACTCAGGGTCGTTCAGATAAAACTCCCAGTTTCCCCGCACCAATTTTTTGAGCCCTTCGCGAGGCGGCATCTTGGCTAAATTCAAACTTTCAATATGCGTATAAAAATCTAAATATGCGCGTTCAACCACTTCTCGAAATAGCCATTCCCGAGAGTGGAACATAAGATAGATAGCCCGTTTATTTGTTTCCGCTTCGCGCGCAATGCTTTCAAGCCGCGCTCCAATCAAACCGTTGCACGCAAATTCTTGTTTCGCAGCGGCTAAGACACGTCGACGCGTTTCAGGATCAAAGCTATGAGTTAGGGTATCGATAGTCACGGTTCCTAGCGTGGAAAATTTCTGTTCACCTTGAGAAAACGCCTGGGGGGAGGGTCGTCCTGCACATGGTGCCGAGATGTCAAAAAATGATGACGTTAGATCGTTACACACACCGGTCGGTTCATGCGAAGCCTATGGCTCGACGACCTGCATGGATCTAAAAAATTCATCAAGATTGCTGCCTTATCCTTTAAAGAGATGATCGGCGAAAGACAGTTTTCAAGCTTTGCGTTGCGATGATGGAAAAATCAGAGCGAATTTTAGTTTTTTGGTGAAAATAGTCTATTTTTTAAACAGTGGTGTCCAGAGAGTATTGCGAATTTGAAATGTGCATGTCTCTTGACAGGTGTTAATTAGCTAATCGCTTAATTATAAAGTGAAAAATAGACCGGCCCAAAGGCCGGTCTGGGTTTTTCTGGCTTTGGCGCGTTACACGATTGTCGTCGAGAAAAGCGCGATCTCCATGCTTTGCTCTGCATCATTGGTCAGGGTCAGCAAAGTGCCAGCCTCGGTTTCCATCAAGCTTGCAAAGCTTTCATCATCCAAAGCGGCAAGCTGATCATCGCTGCTGATGGTGACACGGCGCTCGGCAAAGCCGCGCAGGGTCAGCGTATCGCCTTCGCCGAAATCCAGATCCGTGATCGCATGGGTGCTGCCGCTATCAACATAGCGCGCATCAAAGATGAAATCATCGGCGCCGCTGCCGCCAGTGGCGGTATCATCCCCAAAGCGCAGGAGGAATTCATCATCACCGCCTTGGCCATCGAACATGTCGTCGCGACGGGTGCCGATAAAGCGCTCTGCAACGGCCGGTTCGGGCTTGGCAAAGCTGATGGCCACTTCAGAACCGCTTACCGCGATATCAGCCTCAACCGGTCCGAATTGATCGGTGTCCGAGGTGAAACCATTTACGGCGTAGAAGGCGAGATCTTCGGCGCTGTCGATGGTGATCTTTTGATCAAAGAAGCGGAAGCTGATCGCGTCCCCCTCGCTGGCGTCGAAATCCTTGATGCTAAAGACATCGCCCAGGGTCAGGTAACGCGCATCGATGATGAATAGATCGGCGCCATCCTTGCCGGTGGCCATGTCATCGCCAAAGCGCAGCAAGAATTGGTCATCACCGCTATCGCCCACAAAGACATCATCGCGGCGGGTGCCAACGAATTTCAGCGGCTCTGCCGGGCTGCTGCCCTCGTCAATCACCGTGTCTTCGCGGAAGTTCAGGTTCTGAATGCGCTCATCCCCATCCGGGCCGTTATCCGCCTGATCAAAGGCGGTCTCGGCATCGGCAAAATTCGCCGCCAGATATTCGGCCAGAACATCTTGTTCGGTGCCGTTATCCGCGAAAGTGGCAGCGCCGTCCTGAACCCCTTCTTCGGCCAGGTTCACCGGGTTGATACGCGCGGCATCTGCTCCAACTTCGCCCACCGAAGGATCGGTGTTGTAGTTCGGGAATGGATAGCCATCGCCGCCGCCGATGAAATTGCCCTCATCGTCAAAGCGCGGGCGGGCGAGGAATTCCAAAGTCACGACGCGCACCAGCCCATCGGGATCCCCGACCAGAGCACCGTTTTCCATCAACACATCAAGATCGGTGTTTTCCGCATCAACAATCGCAGCGGATTGGATCCGGTCGCCTGCGGTTGCGTCGGGATCAAAGCTGAACTGAACCCCGGAGATCTGCGGGAAGCGGCCGGAAACGCCGGGCAGGGCGCTGATCCCGTGCTCTAGCAGCTCGACCAGCTCGGCGCGGGTCACGGTGATGGCGATCAGCTCATTGTTGAAGGCCAGCGTGGTGTTGATGTCATTCTCGCTGATCCCGCCTGCGGGCTTGATCACATCGCCCTCGCTGTCCACCAGCTCGGCATTGGGGGTGCGCACTGGCTCGCTGCCGCCCGGAGGCACGATGGTTTCGCCGATGGAGGCGCGGATGCCGCCGCCATTTTTCAGCGAGACCATGACCGTGTCATCCTGGCTTTGGGCATAGGCTAGATTGGCGTCCGCCGTGAGGTTGCCCAGGTTGGTTTCCTGGGTGCGCACACCATCCGCATCGCCTTCCACGCCAGAGCGGTTGCCGTTCAGGAATTCGCTGGAGACGCCAAACACATTGCTTTCTGCTTCGATGATCTCGGCCTCAATCGCATCTGCAATGGCCTGGATTTCTGGATCCACCAGCGCTTCAGCATTCAGCGCGGCCACGCCCGCATCATCGGTGGCATAAGCGCCCGAGACGGTGGGATCATAGCTTTCGGGGATGATATTGCCATCAGCGTCAAACTCGATGACCAGGCGGCCCACATATTTGTAAGAGCCATCGGTGTTTACCACCAGAGTGGTGGTGCCGCCCGCATTGGTGATCTCGATCGGGTATTCCCCCTGCACGCTATCGCCAGGACGGGGCACATCGTTTTCGTCAAACAGACGGGTGTTGGAGCCGCCCGCCACGATGATGTCCACATTCTCCAAACGCTCGGCCAAAGCTTCTTCGATCTCGATCTGCTGCATATGGGCCAGCAAGATCACTTTGTTCATCTCGGTATTGGCCGCCAGCAGCGCGTCGACTTCGGCTTGGATCTCTGCGGCCAGAGCGTCCAGTTCGGCGCTGGTGGGGGTGGTGTCGGCCCAGTTTGGCGCGATGCCCACGCCGCCAGGGCTCGAGATCGAGGCCAGGGTCGGAGTGGTGGCCCCAACAACACCGATCAACTCGCCATTTTCTTCGAGCACCGTGGACGAGGTCACCACATTTGCCTGCGGCGCTTGCCCGCCTGCGGTTTCCAGATCAGCCAGTGCCAGGTCGCTGGAGACATCCAGATTGCTCGACAGATAAGGGAAGGCCGCGCCGGTGAAATCCAAACCATCCAGAGCGGTGCCGCTGAGCGCCGAGAAATCCCCAAGCGCATCACCATAGCTATAGCCGATCAGATTGCCTTCGCTGTCTTCGACCTCCACCAGCTCTTTGCCCGCGATCAATTCGGCCAGGGTTTTGGTGCCGAAATCGAACTCGTGATTGCCCAAGGCAATGGCTTCAAAACCCAGCTCGTTTTGGATCTGGATATCGGCGATCCCGGCGGCACCAAAGACCCCGCTAGAGGCATCATAGAAAACCCCAGGGATAAAGGCATCGCCCGAGGACAGGCGGATGGTGTTATCTGCCATACCGTCATTGCCCAGGTCCTGGGCTTCAAGCGCGTTCATCACCGCCGAGAGATTGGGCGCATCAATGATCGCATTGGCACCGGCCTCTTGGTCGGCCACATGCAGCAATTCCAAAGTATAGGTTGTTTCGGGCACGATCAGGTTCTCCAAATCGTAAAGGGTCACAGTTCCAGATACTTCGCTGGCCACGGCAATTTGGGTGTTGCCGGTGCTGCTATCTTCGGGGGCGATGACTTCGATGCTTTCCGGACCAAGATCGCTGTTGGGGAAGGGCTCGCCGGTGGCCTGATCGGCAGGATCCACGGTGCTGACCACGCGCAGGAATTCCGAATTGGCCGGGTCGGTCACATCATAGAAGACCAGCGCGTTTTGACGCTCCAGCCCGATAATGGCGATCTGGCGACCTTCGATCTCGGCCACGGCGATGGCTTCGGGTTCGGGCCCTTTATTGTCCGAGCGGGTATCCACATCGAACGGGTCGTCATTATTGCCGTTGAACTGATCGGGAAGCTGCGCCGCGATCACCTGTTCAAAGTCATCGCCGCTGTCAAAGACAAGCGTTCCGGTTTCATCCCAGATCGAGAAAGAGCGCGCCCCATAGGCGTAAAGCGCATCATAATCGCCATCGCCATCGGTGTCACCGAGATCCGTGGCCACTTGCAAACGCCCGATGGCCTCGTCTTCTTGCAGCGCCTCGGCATTGGGGAAAGCGGTCGGGTCCAGATCCAGCTTCTTGATCCGCTCGTCCAGATCACGGGCATCGCCTTCATTGGCGGTCACGTAATAGGTTTTCCCGCCCACCTCATATGAAGCGATAGTGTCGGGCTGATACATGCCAAAGACCGGCCAATTGGCGATGTTGATCGCCTCATCACGATCCGAGGCGTCCAGCCCATTGCCCGACAAAGAATGATCCTTGTAGCCCAAAGCCACAACATCTTTGACGGTTTTGGTCGCCAGATCGATGATTGCCAGGGCGTTGTTTTCTTGCAGCGTCACCGCCAACTCGCCTTGACCTTCTGCGATGTATTCCGGCTCGAAATCTTGGCTGGCCGAAACCCCCGGCGCGATGTGCACGCCTTCGGCGCGCAGAGCGTCTTCCTGCCCGTCGAAATCGCGGAAATCGATAAAGCTCACGGTCGAGCTGGGCAGATTGTCGAAGTTCAGATCAATGATGGTCACGCCGCCTTCGGGGTCGCTCTCGTCACCTGGCTCGCCTTCGATAGCCACATAGATTTGGGTGCCGTCTTTGGTAAAGCTCAGCATATCGGGCAGCACGCCCAACGCGTCAAAGCTGGCCAATTCTTCCAAGGTGGTGGCGTCAAACAGCTTGATCATGCCGTTTTCGGTATCTTCTGCGCCCTCAACAGCCACGGCGACGATGCCGTTCTTCACATCCACCGAATTGGGCGCACCGCCCAGGGCCTCGGCGCTGATCTCGTCCACTTCGGTCAGCTCGTCACCGAATTGCTCGTAAACATCGATGGTTTTGTCTTCGCTATTGGAGACATAAAAGCGCCCGTTTTCATGGGATACGATCTCGGCTGCGCTGTCGTCAAAGATACCAGTGGTACCGCGGGCAATTTTCGTCACGCCGTTACTTTCTGTGGTTGAAAAATCAAAGCTGGCCAGCACCGGATCGTGATCCGAGGCGCGGCTTTCGGTTTCAGCGAATTCGCTGTTCACATGCACGATATCCACATCGGCAATGCCGGTCAGAGCATCGCTGACCAGGATATGGTCAAGCTCTTGGCTATTGCCCTGGAAGATGAAGCTATAGCGCTCATCCGGGGCGATCTCGTTGATGAGATTGCTGAGAACTTGGTTCTCGGGGGTGTCATTGGCGGTGGTGCCATCAAATTCTTGGCGGCCATCAAGGATGCCCAAGGGCGCGACAAATTCAAACTCGTTCAGATCACCCAGAACCACCAGATTGGCCTCGGCGTCTTCGGCCAGAACCGTATCGACGAAATCATTCACCGCCTGAGCCTGAAGCTGGCGCTCGTCAAGCGAGCCGTTCACGCTGGCGTCTTCTTGGCGGGTCTCAAAGGGCTGCTCGATGCCGATGATCGGGGCGGAGCCGCCTTTGGACGAGAAGTGGTTATTGACCACGGTTACAGTCTCGTCGCCAAAGGCGAATTCCGCCACCAAGGGCAGGCGCGCGCCTTCAAATGCCTGGCCGCTGCCTTGGCCGCTGATGGTTTGTACTGACCCCTCCACCAGATCGACCCGCGCGGGGTTGTAAAGAAACGCGGTGCGGATATTGCCGCCGGGAAAGCCGCCAGAGGCATCCTCGGTGATGAATGTGTTGTCGATGAACACATAATCCGGGCCGCCTGCTTCAGCGATCTCGGCGATCAGCAGCTCAAGCGTTTCATCAGCCGAAACAACGCCGGTGCCGGTCACGCCGCGGGCCGCGCCGTTATTGTCTTGGATCTCTTGCAGCCCGATGATGTCGGGGCTGTTGAGATTGCCGGCGATCTGCTGGGCGATGGCGGTGAACCGCCCATCGGCAACATCGGTGTCATCGTCGCTGTCATTGGGGTCAAGGTTGAGCACATTATAACTAGCGATGGTCAGCTTGCCTTCGCTGCCGGTGATCTCGCTGATCTCGGGGCTTAGGCCTGCGCCTTCCTCAATGCTGGTGGCAGCGGCGAATTCATCGCCTCCCACGTCCAGCGGGCCAAACGGCTGGGTGGGGATCAGTTCGTAATTGCCAAACGCATAGCCAATCACGCCGGTCACATCGCCCAGTTCTGTGCCCACATCCACGTCCGGGATTGGCACCGGCGAGATGGTGCTATCACTATCGATCTGGATTTTCTCGGGGTTGAAATCAACGGGCGAGATATTCAGCGTGCCGCGCTCGGAAAGGCCGGTCGCATCATCGCCGCCATTGGCCACCACGAAAATTTCGCCAAAGCGATTGGTCGGGGCGATGGCGATTGTGTCTTCGGCGGTCACCAACATGGCCTCTACCGCTTCGAAATAATCGGCCCCATCGCTTTGCGGATCAAAGCTGGCAAATGCGTCATCATCGATTTGCGCGCTTGGGGCGATACGGCCACTGGCCCCGAGAACCACAGCGCCGGGCAGGGGATTGCCGCTTGATTGTACGGTGACGCTGGCATCGCTGAGCTGGGTGGTGGGCAGGTTGCGCGTATCCGTGCTGCCGGGGAAGAATTCCGACACGGTGGCCGTGACCTCGGCCGCATCGCCGATGGCAACTGCCGGGGCTGACCCGGTGAAGACAAAGATTGCATCGGATGTGGCGGGGTTGTCATCGCCTTGAGGGTCTTGCAGGTAGAACCCGTTGCTATCCACTGCGGTGACAATGCCGCTGGTGGTGACACGTGCGCCCGAGATGCTCGATGTGTCCGCGGGCAGGGCGGCGAAGAATTCCGCATCGCTTTGGCCGTCTGCGCGCACGAAGGGCGAGACATGGCCCGCGCCTTGGATTTCCATGATCGTGGCCACATCGCCCGGAGGCGTGATGTCATCTTCTTCATTCAACGCGCCAGGCGTGTCATCAGAGGCGTCGTCAAACGCTGCCATGGTGAAATCGCCACTGCCATTGGGCAGGCGTGCGCCTGCGGCCGGGGCAAAATCGCCATCCGGGCCAAGCACCGTGGGGCTGTAGCTGAAATCGGTGCTGCTATCGCCATCAATCAAGCTGAGCTCGGCCAGAACCTCGCCATAGGGTTCGCTGTCCAACGTGCCGTTATTATCGCTGTCCAGATCATCGCCTTGGGTGCCGGTAAACCCGCTAACCAGCAAAAAGCTTTGGGGCGATCCAAAGAAATCCAGATCCGGCACCGCCACATCGCTCGCGCCCAAAGCCGGGTTCTCGCTATTGGCGATCAGCAAAACGCCATCGCTATCGGCCACGCCGCCATCAAGCGAGATCGCCGCATCAATCGCGCCAGGGGCAAATTCGCTGCTGAGCGATAGCAAGGTCAGATTGCTGAAATCCGTGCC
>JAOXSB010000192.1 GCA_025800345.1 Mangrovicoccus sp.
CTCCCCACCGGGCTCGACCTAGGCCCGCTTCTGAGGGAGGCCAAGCGCCAGCTTCATGAAGAAACCGACTATCAGCGCGAGGCCCAAAACTTGGCGCGTTTTGGAAAATTTCTTGGGGATGATCCGGGCTTTCATGTGCCCCGGTATCATCCCGATCTGAGCCAAGCGCATATACTGGTCATGGATTTCGCGCCGGGCCACGCCATTGAAGATCTCGCCCAGGCGGGGCAATCCCTGCGCGACAGCATCGCCAGCCGATTGATTGATTTGACCCTGCGGGAATTGTTTTGCTTTGGCTGGATGCAAACCGATCCGAATTTCGCCAATTACCTCTATGATCCGGCCACAGACCGGATCGTGCTGCTGGATTTCGGGGCCGCCCGCCCGGTGCCAGCATCGATGGCACAGGCCTATGCTCAGTTGCTGCGCCTAGGTCTCAGCGCACCGCAGCCGCCAGAGCCCAACGCCATGGCCCAAGCGCTTGAGGCGCTTGGGGTCTGGGGCGCGACCACCCCGGCCCGTCACAAGGCGGTGATGCTGCAAATGGCCGGAAAGCTGTTTGAGCATTTGCGCGCGCCGGGCCCGTTTGATTTCGCCACGAACCGGCTGCACCAAGATTTGCATGAG
>JAOXSB010000234.1 GCA_025800345.1 Mangrovicoccus sp.
CATATCCGCGTGCAACGGATGCGGCCCCAGCATCGGGGCCCGGCTGCGCGCCCGAGGGCGCACCCCTGCCCAACGCTCCAAAACCTGCGCGCCTTCCAGCGCCGGACAGATGGCCCGCGTCTTGGCCAACAGCCCGTCGCATTGCTCATCCACAGTATTGGGGTCGTCAAACTCGCGCTCGCTGGTGGAGCCAATGGCCGTGGTTCCATCCCCATGGGGAATAATATGCAGCGCCTCGGCAAAAAGCTGCGGCGCGCCGCGCGCGTCATGATCCAGCAACAGGGCCTGACCTTTGACCCCATTGCCCAAGGCGCGGCCCATCTCCTGCGAAAGATCTTGCAAGCCTTCCCAGCCAGTGGCCCAAACCACCTTCCCCTCGGGCGCGGCCTGCGTAGTGATCACCCCCCCCAGCGCTTGCACCGCCCCAGCCAAGGCCGCACAGGCCCGGCGCGGATGCATCCGCCCGCTCAAGCTATCATGCACCAACCAGCCCGTGGGGCTGCGGGGCGCGAAATTGCCTGCGGTCTCTGCCGGGATCACCTCCCAGACCGCATGATCTTGCCACAGCTCCGCCGCCGTGGCCTCTCGGCGGCGGGCCAATTCGAGCCCTGCCTCATCTGCGATCGGCTGCAACCGGCCCAAGCGCCCATAACCCGCGTTTAGACCCGACAGCGCTTGCACCCCATCCCAAAACCCCTGCGCCATCAGCAGGCTGTCCAATTGAAAGGCTTTCTTAGGGTTCCAATTTTCCGGCACATGGGGGGCCAGCGCCCCTACC
>JAOXSB010000259.1 GCA_025800345.1 Mangrovicoccus sp.
GCCAAAGGCGCGGGAATGCCCCCGGAAAGCGCGCCAAAACCAGGCAAAGGCGCGGATCGCTCCCAGGTCAATCCCGCCCTGGCAGATCTGCTGCGGGTGTTGCTGAAAGCTAAGGCTGAAACCGCAGGCGTGGCGCAAAAACTGATCGCTACCACCAGCGAGCTGGACGCCATTGCCTCGGGCGAGCGCGATGGGCTGTCCTTGCGCGGCTGGCGCGCCGAAGTGTTCGGGGATGATGCGTTGCGGCTCTGCGCGGGCGAGATCGCCTTGGCCGCCAAAGGCAGTGCGGTCAAGATTATCGAACTGGCTGAATAAGCAGAGCGCCGATTTCCTGCTCCACCAAGGTGGCCTGGCGTATAGTTGAGCGTCAGCATTCCTTGCAAAGGTCTTGGGTTTCGAACGTATGGCCCGCCCAACAGCCCGCTGTTGGGCCGCGCCGTTCCGCCCCCACGGGGCGGCGCGATTGCACACCCCTCGGAACGACGCTGCACAACCGATTGTGAGTTTCCTCAATCCGAAACCCGCCGCTTACGGATCTATTTCTGGACGCTCTCCAACCAAGCCACCAGATCCGCCATGGGTTTGCTAACCATCATGCTCTGCCCCGAAGGCATCCGCAGGGCGACGCCTTTATCGCCTTCGAAATACCCCCCGAAAACGGGCATGGCGCGATCAGCCCCATGGGCCGCGATGGGATCACGCCCATCGATCTGCTGCGCCACCTCCCCTGCGGGGAACACCCCCTCATTGGCCTGGGCAATCACCGTCAGATCCGGTGCATCGATCCCTGGCAACGTGGTGATCCCCGACCCCGTTGCTTGGGGCCCATGGCAGAGCGCGCAATAGCCCATATAGATGCTTTGGCCATTCTCGCTGTCCTGGGCCAGGACTGGCAGGCCAATACAGATCAGGGCAATCACAGATAGGGCATGGCGGGGGGCAGCGATCGAGCGAAACATAGGCGGGCTTTCCAATAGCGGGCTTTGGCCAAAGCCTAGGCCCCGCCATTGGGCTTGTCACCTCTGCGCGTGACCGATCAGGCGTTTTCGCGCAGGGTATCGATCATCAGTTGCACGTTATCCGGGTCTGCATCCGGCGTGATCCCATGCCCTAGGTTGAAAATATGCGGCCCGCCCGAGAATACTTCGCGGATACGGCGCACCTCATCGATCAACGCCTGACCGCCAGTGACCATATGCGCCGGGTCCAAATTGCCCATAACACAGCCATCGCGTTGCACATTCTCCACCGCCCATTGCGCATCCACGCTGTAATCCAGGGCGATGCAATTGGCCCCCGTGGCATTGGCAAAGCCCACCACACCCTCGCCGCCCTGACGGGGGAAAGCGATGACCGGAATATCAGGATGCAGCTTGCGCAAAGTGGAAATGATATGCCGCGTGGGGGCCAAGCTATAGGCGGCGAAATCCGCGCCTTTGAGCGAGCCTGCCCAGCTGTCAAAGAGCATCACAACTTCGGCCCCGGCCATGATCTGAGTGTGCAGATACTCAATGGTGGCATCGGTGATTTTCAGCAATAGCTGCTGGAACAGCACCCGGTTTTCATCCTTCAGCGCATGGGCCGGGGCCTGATCCGGCGTGCCTTGGCCAGCGATCATATAGGTGGCCACGGTCCAGGGCGCCCCAGCAAAACCGATCAGCGCCACATCCTTAGGCAGCGATTCAGACAGGTTTACCACGGTCTGATAGACCGGGGCGAGGGTGTCATGGATCTCTTGGGTGGATTTCAGCGCTGCCAGATCCGCCTCGGTGGTCACGGTAGACAGGCGCGGACCTTCGCCTTGCACAAAGGTCAAATCCACCCCCAACGCATGGGGCACCAAAAGGATATCCGCAAACAGGATTGCCGCATCAAAGCCATAGCGGCGGATCGGCTGCATGGTAACCTCGGTGGCAAGATCCGGGTTATAGCAGAGCGAAAGGAAATCCCCCGCCTGGGCGCGGGTTGCGCGATATTCGGGCAAATAGCGCCCCGCCTGGCGCATCATCCAGACCGGAGGCACCGCTTGGGTTTCGCCGCTCAGGGCGCGCAACAGTTTTTTGGATTCCGCCATGGCCTGCCTCATCGCTTGGGTGTTTTCCTGGTGGTCGGCCAGTTCTATCGGCTTGTCAACGCGCCGCAAAGTCCGTCCATGCGCCTGTGCCAAGCAGCGGTGCAATCACAGCAATTGTCAATCGCAGACGCGCTGGCTAGGTGTAGCCCATGACACATGCACCCACCCCAGAGCAGCCGTTGAAAATCGGCACCCGTGGCTCGCCTTTGGCCCTGGCTCAGGCCTATGAAACCCGCGCCCGTTTGGCCAAGGCTTGGGATTTGCCCCAGAACGCGTTCGAAATTGTGGTGATCAAAACCACCGGCGATGACAAATTCCTTATTGATGCGGATAAACCGCTCAAGGAATTGGGCGGCAAGGGGCTGTTCACCCGCGAGATCGAAGATGCGCTGCTATCAGGCGGGGTGGATATCGCGGTGCATTCCATGAAGGACATGCCCGTAGATCAACCCCAGGGACTGGTGATCGATTGCCTGCTGCCCCGGGAAGATGTGCGCGACGCTTTTATCAGTTTGGATGGCAAAGCGCTGGCCGATCTGCCCCAAGGCGCGGTTGTGGGCACCTCTTCCTTGCGCCGCCGGGCGCAACTGGCCCATCGCCGTCCGGATCTGAAACTGGTGGAATTTCGCGGCAATGTGCAAACCCGCATGAAAAAACTTGGCGATGGGCTGGCCGATGCAAGCTTTCTCGCCATGGCCGGGCTGAACCGTTTGGGGATGGAAGACGTGCCGCGCCAAGCGATTTCGCCTGACGACATGCTGCCAGCCGTGGCCCAAGGCACGATCGGGATCGAACGGCGCAGCGATGATGCGCGGGTGGGCGAGATGCTGGCGGCCATTCATGATGCCCCCACCGGGCTGCGCCTGGCCGCAGAGCGCGCCTATCTCGCCCGGCTCGATGGCAGTTGCGAGACCCCCATTGCCGGGCTGGCCGAGCTAGAGGGCGAGACCTTGCATCTGCGCGGCGAAATCCTGCGCCCCGATGGCTCTGAAGTGATCAGCGATGACATCCGCGGCCCGGCAGGCGATGGCGCGGGTTTGGGCATCGCACTGGCCGAACGGCTTTTGGCCCGCGCGCCCGAAGATTTCTTTGATTGGCGGGGTGCTTAAGCCACAGTCGCACCAGATATCTTTAGCGCGGATTGGCAGAGCGCGCCGCCCTGGTTAGCTCATGGCATATATTAAGGGCTGTTCCATGATCACTCTTCTGTCTCGCCTGACCCGAAAATTTGCCCGCCCCGCCCTTGTGGTGGCTGGCTTGGCTGGGCTGACCATGCCCGCCGCAGCCGAAGACCTTGAGGATATCTTTGGTGCCACAATCCGGCGGCAAGCCAGCGGCGCTTTGGCAGTGTTGGGCATGACCGCCGTGCCCGGTGAAACCACCAGCACCTTATTTCTCGATTCCGGCCAGCCCAGCGATGAAAGCTATGATTTCCAACAAGCGCAAATCGCGGGCGGCTTTCGCGTCAGTCAAGGCATCCCTGTCTATCTTGAAGGGCTGATCGGCTATAATCGCTATGATCCAGTGGCGATTTTAGGCGCAGACGGGGCGGAACGGATCTTGCCGCTGAAATGGACCAGCGTCGCAGCCACTGGCGGGATCGGCTATGAGTTCGACCTGACCCCTTATTGGAAACTGCGCCCCTTGGCGCATATCTCCTTGGGCCGGGTGCAAAGCGATCTATCGGTGGTCGCGCAAATCGGGGCGAATTTGCTCGATCTTGATGCCAATTTCCTCAAAGGCGGCGGGGTCTGGGCCGGGGGCTATGGGGGCTCGCTCTCACTGATCTATAATCGTCGCTGGGACAATGATTGGGAGGCCGATTTTCGCCTGCGCTATACGGATTTACGCTTTGAATCCATCGCCGGGGATAAAGATCTGTTGGCAGAGGCTCGCGCCGCCTCTACCGCCCTATGGACCCGTCTGCGGGTGCCCACGGGCTATCGGCTGTTCAACCGCCCGATCCGCGGCGTGAGCGAGTTTTCCTTTGCCGAGTTTTACGGCGATCAAGTGGATGTGCTGGGCAGCGACTGGCTGGCCCAGATCGGGTTCGGCGGTGAGGTAGATTTCACCGAAACCTGGGTGCCCTGGATCACCACCACGCGGCTGATGATGCGCTACACCCGTGGCAATGAACTCGAAGGCTTTGGGGTGGGGCTGGCCGCCAGTTTCTAAAGGGGGACGTTTTGCAGCGCAGACAAACCCTGCCCTTGACGCCAAAGTGATCTGCACCATGTCCCGCAAACCGGGCCTATGCCCGATATGAGCCCAGATCGGAGAGATCATGACCAAAGATCCGCTGTTTATTCTCGCTGCTTTGGCCTGTTTGCTGGTCTTGGGAATTTTGCTGGTAGGGATTGGCGGCTTCGCCAAAGGCGGTGAGTTCAACCGCAAACATGCCAATCGGATCATGCGCTATCGCATTGCAGCCCAGTTCCTGGCTGTGCTTTTGATTGTGGGCTTTGTCGCCCTGCGCAAACTGAGCGGCAACTGACGCGAAAATCTGGACGGATAACATGGTCGTATTGAACAAGATCTATACCAAAACCGGGGATGCGGGGGAAACCGCCCTGGGCAATGGCAGCCGGGTGGCGAAATACACACTGCGGGTGACAGCCTATGGCACGGTGGATGAGCTCAATGCCACGGTCGGCCTGGCCCGGCTCCATGCGGAGGGGGAAACCAATGCCTGGTTGGGCGCAATCCAAAACGATCTCTTTGATCTTGGGGCGGATCTGTGCCGCCCGGATATGGAGCGCGACCACGAGGCTGAATACCCGCCCTTGCGCATGGCCCCGACCCAGGTAAGCCGCCTAGAGGCTGAGATAGACAAAATGAACAGCGCGCTATCGCCATTGCGCAGCTTTATCCTGCCCGGCGGCTCGCCCCTATCGGCCCATATGCATCTGTGCCGCACTGTGGCCCGCCGCGCCGAACGCTTCTCGGTGGAATTGGCCACGATTGAATCGATCAACCCGGCGGCGGTGCAATATCTCAACCGCTTGAGCGATTGGTTCTTCGTTGCCGCGCGAGTGGCCAATGGCAATGGGCAAGACGATATCCTCTGGACCCCCGGCGCCAACCGCTAAGCCCTTGCCTCGCTTTGCCGCCTATTGCGGGCGGGGCCAGGTTCCGGGCTGACCGCAACGGCGATAGGCCTGAGCATAAGCGCTGGCGGCGGCCGAGTTGCGGTTGGGCGCAAAGCGATCTGCCGGGGAATTGCGCAGCAGCGCCGCGGGCGGGGCGCTGCAATCGGCAGGCAACGGATACACCGCCCGTTCCGGGCTTTGGCTTTTCGGCCCGATGAAGCGATCCTCAAATGCCTGCTCTTTGGCCCGGTCTCCCAAGAGCGAGGATTGCGCGTAAGACGGGGCCGTGCGCACCCGCCCCAAATCTTGCCCGGCAAAATCCGCCGCCTGGGCCCCAGCATCAGCGGCAGGCAAAATCAGCGGCGCGCCCGCGGGCCGCCCTTGCAGATCAGCGATCAACGGCTCAGGGTCCGGGCCTGCCTCAAGCTTGGTGCAATCCGCGCTCCAAAACAAACATTGCCCGCCCCCAGGCCCCGAGGCGCAAGCTGACAGCACGCATAGCAACAAAACCGGCAGATATCCCATGGGCTGGCGCATGTCGTCGGTCCCCCCGTCCCACACGCCGTGCATCATACAAGATCGCGCCGCAGAAATCCCCAACCGCCATCGCCCCCCCTTGATATGAATCAAAGTATCCGCCGAGTGGACTATATACATTCGCATTTCTGAATAAGAAATGCAGGAGGCAGCTATGCCGCTCAACTGGAAATCTGGCGGGGTCTTGCTGGGCGTGGTGTTTTTCCTCGCTGTGGCGCTCGTCAAACCCATCGGGGTTTCGACCCAATTCGTTATTCTCGATGGGATTTTGTGGAATGCCGTGGATCCCAGCGTGGTGGAGCAAAGCGCAGAGGGCTATAGCTCGCCCAATGCCTATCTGGACAAATCCGGCGGCAAATACGCCAAATCCGTGGCCAATCCGCTCAATTACAGCTTTGTCTTTGTGCTGGCCATGATGTTGGGCGCGTTTCTATCGACTTTGGCCCGTGGCGGGCTGAGCCCAGAGGAACGCCGCGCGCCTGCGCTCTGGCGGCAAAATTATGGCAACAACCCTTGGGCCCGCAATGCCACCGCCTTTCTAGGCGGGTTCATCGTGCTTTACGGCGCGCGCTTGGCCGGGGGCTGCACGTCGGGCCATATGATGTCGGGCATGATGCAGACCGCATTGGCAGGTTATATCTTCGCCGCCGGTGCCTTTGCCGCCGCCATCCCCACTGCCATGCTGCTCTATCGCAAGGAGGCTTAAGCCATGAGTTCGATTCTATTGGCGATCCTCATTGGCGCCGCTTTCGGCGCAACCCTGGACCGGATCGGGGCCACCAATCCCAGCCTGATCGGGCGCATGCTGAACCTGACCAATCTGCATCTGATGAAAACCATTCTCTTGGCCATCGGCACTGGCTCGGTCTTGATGTTTGGCGGGCAGATGCTGGGCCTTGTGGATGTGGGGCATATGTCGGTGAAAACCGCCTATATCGGCGTGTTTATCGGCGGTTTGATGCTGGGCCTGGGCTGGGCCGTCTCTGGCTATTGCCCTGGCACCGGGGTCTGCGCTTTGGCCTCTGGGCGGCGCGACGCGGCGTTTTTCATCGCGGGCGGCCTGCTTGGGGCGGCGGCCTATATGCTGAGCTATCCTTGGTGGAAAGCCTCTGGCCTGCTCGACAAGATCGGGGGCGGCAAGGTGACATTGGGGGCGGTGCCGAGCTCTGGCTATGAGGGGCTCACTGGCCTGCCCGGCGATGTTTTGGGCCTGGTTCTGGGCGCGGGCTTTATCGCCATCGCCTTTGCCCTACCCGAACGGCTGATCCCAGGAAGCGGCGCGGCCCAGCCCGCTGAATAAACCACTAAGCGGTGCCAGGGCGATGATCTTGGCGCCGCTCTAAAAGGCCATCACACCGCGCCGGATCAAATTCAGCCCCGCAATGACCAGCACCACCAGGGTCCAGCGGCGAAACCGCGCCTGATCCAGCCGGTCTTGGACCTGAAAGCCTACCCACATGGCAAAAACCGCAGGCAGAATCAGCAGGGCGGAAAACGGCACAGTGGCGCTGTTGAGTATGCCAGAGCGTAGATGCGCTAAGGTCAGCACCACCGCCCCTGCCCCGTAAATCACCCCTTGGATTTTCACCGAAAGCGCTTTGGGCACCTCCAGCGCGGTCAGATAGAGCACCGTGGTTGGTCCCCAGACCCCAGACAGCCCGCCCATCAGCCCCGAGGTGACCCCAACCGCCCAATCCGCCCGCGCCCGATTTTGCGCCGCAATATGAGGCCGCCAGCCAATGAGTTGCAGCAGCGCCAAGGCGGTCACCGGCCCGCCGAGACAGATGTAAAACACCCAGCGGGGCAAGGCCGTGACCAATTGCGCCGAAAACGCGATGGTGACCAAAACAATCGCCACATAGCGCCAATACCCCCGCATGGCGCGCAGGGCTTCTGCAGGACCTTCGCGCAGGGTTTGCTGCAAATTGGCGATCAATGTGGGCAATATCAGCGCCGCCAATGCGATCTCGGCGGGCAGGAAACTGGCCATGCCCGAGACCATGATCATAGGCATGGCAAAGCCAATCGCACCTTTGACGAAACTGGCTATGAAGGTCACCAGCACCGCGAAAACCACATCCTGGGAAGAGATCAGCGTGAATATTTCGAACATGCGCTTGTCCTAGCACCGAACCGCTGCGCATTGGCAAAACAAAAGGGGCCCAAGGCCCCTTTTCAGCTGTCCCCAGACAGGCGCAGGCTCAGAGCATGCCCAAAGCGGTCAGGTATAGCTCAAGCACCGCTTCTTCTTCGGCGCGATCATCGGGATCTTGTTTGCGCAGGCGCAAAATCTTGCGCATGGCCGAAGTGTCGAACCCTTCGCCCTTGGCTTCGGCGAAGACCTCTTTGATTTGCTCGGCCAGCTCTTTTTTCTCTTCTTCCAGCCGCTCGAGCCGCTCGATGAAAGAGCGCAGCCTTGCGCTGGTGGCTTCGTTAACGCTGTCGGTTGGTCCGTCCATGGGGCTCCCTCGCCTGCAAACCCCATTCTCCTAAAACGCCCCGGCCTGCCCCGCAAGCCAGTGCCACGCTTTCCCCGCTGCGGCTCGGCGCGCTCTTGCTGCGCTGCGTCGGCAGGGTTAGGCAGTGCCCAAAAGCAGGAGAAGAGCAATGGAATTACTGATCTGGATCGGCGCAGCCATTTCTTTGGCTGGGATCGCAGGGCTGTTTTATTGCATTCTCCAAGCCACCAAAGCCAAGCGTGCTGGTCTCAGCGATGAGGCGATGAAAGCGCGGCTGAAACAAGTGGTGGCCATGAATCTGGCCGCGCTTATGGTCTCAGCCCTAGGGCTGATCTGTGTTATTATCGGGATTATGCTGAGCTAAGCAGGCCCTGACCCCACCAGCCCAACATAACCGCGCGGGCTGTCAAACAGGCAGATTGTCGAAAAACTCGTCGACGATCTCGCCCTCAAGCTCGGCAGACATCTGGCGCAAATCCGCGGGGATCGCCTGGCCAGCCGCCCGCAATTGGTCAAAGACATCTTGAAGTTGGTCAAAAAGCGTCCGGGAATCGTGATCTGACGTCGCCGCCAAGGCCCGCAGTTCTTCGATCTTTCCGGCCAATACAGTATTGGTCATGGTCGCTCGTCCTATTTTTTGGATCGCCACGGGTCGTACCGCCGATCCTGTCCTCCTGGCCGGGGCAAAAACGCTGTCTTGGCGGGACATTTGCGCGTCTGTGCCACTGCCTCCCATCGCTTACCATAGCATCAAACCCATCAAATCGGCCGTTCAAAGCGCAAGGTTTGAGGCTCACACGAGGATAGGAGGCGGCGAATCGGGCAGCTGCCCAAAATCACCGCATCTTTCACAAGCGTCGCCAATGAAACGACTCGTGAAACACTCCATCCCCGTGGGGAGTATGCCACAAAAGCCGTGTCACACATTGATTGATGTCAAGTTTTCGCAGCCAAAGCTTGAAACACATTTTGTTATCCGCATATGTCTGAGCAACCTTGAGACAATTGGACATGCATATGCAGATGGATTGGATTTGGGGGCTGATCGGCGGCGGGATAATTGGCCTGGCCGGAGCCCTTTTTTTGTTGGTCAATGGTCGGGTCATGGGGGCCAGCGGCATTATCGGCGGGTTGGTAGATGGCTCGGGGCGCAGCAATGCAGGCGAACGGCTCTCGTTTCTGGCCGGGCTTATGGGCGCGCCGATCGTGGTGGTCTTGCTCAGCGGCTGGCAGCCCGAGTCTAATGTGACCGGCAATATCGCAGCCCTCGTGGTTGGCGGCTTGGCCGTGGGGATCGGAACCCGCTTGGCCAATGGCTGCACCTCGGGCCATGGGGTTTGCGGCATCTCGCGGCTCTCCACCCGCGGAATTGTAGCCACCTTGATCTATATGGCTGCGGGCGGTGTTGCGGTCACGTTGTTCCGCACGATTTTGGGAGTGGTCTGATGCGCAATCTTTTCTCCGCCCTCTCGGGCATTCTGTTCGGCGTGGGCCTGATGCTGTCAGGCATGACCGATACCGATAAGGTGCGCGGGTTCTTGGACATCTTCGGGGCCTGGGATCCCACATTGATGTTTGTGATGGGGGCCGCGCTGATCCCCATGGCTTTGGCTTGGCTTTGGGCGGAAAAGCGCAGCCCCGTTCTTGGCGGCAATTTCCCGGCACGCTCAGAGCCCGAGATCACCCGGCCCTTGGTTCTGGGCTCGATTCTTTTTGGCGCGGGCTGGGGCCTGGCCGGGCTCTGCCCAGGGCCTGCCATTGCCAGTTTAGGTTTTGGCGGCACTGGTGTCTGGATTTTCGGCATTTCCATGCTCGGTGGCATGGCCTTGGCACCGGCATTGCGGGTGCGGCTGGACGCAATGGCTCCAAGCAGCTAGGGCTTTGGCATGACGATCAAGCCTCTTAGCCCCGATTACGCCGTCAGCGCCCAGATCACGCCGCAAGATATCGACGCGATCAAGGATGCTGGCTATGTGGCGGTGATGTGCAACCGCCCCGATCCTGAAAACCCCGCGCCGCTTTATGCCAAAGAGCTGCGCGAGGCCGCCGAAGCCGCGGGTCTCAAATTCTACGAGAACCCGGTGATGCCTGGTGCCTTGACGATGAATAATCTCAAGACCCAGCAAGCGGCCATGGCCGATGCTGGCGGGCCGCTCCTGGCCTATTGCGCCTCAGGCAACCGTTCCGCCATGGTCTGGTCTTTGATTATTGCGCAATCGGGCAGCCTGAGCCCCGATCAGATTTTGGCCATCACCACCAAGATGGGCTATGATCACAGCGCCCTGCGCATGGATCTGGAAATGATGGCGAAACGCGCCGCTGGCTAAAAGAACATGCGCCCTGTCTAAAGGGCGCGTTCTCGGATCTGGCCTATTCGATAATTGCGGGCAGCTCGGGCAAACCGGGCAGCCCATCTTCGCCCTCTTCGCCTAAAGGGGGTAGCGCCGGCAAATCGGGCAGGTCCGGCAATTCCCCATCATCGCCGCCCAAAGCGGGCAGGTCTGGCAGGTCGCTTTCCTCACCCAACGCAGGAAGCGCTGGCAGATCGGGCAAATCCCCCCCATCGCCCAGAGCGGGCAGATCGCCCCCCAACCCGGCATCATCTCTAAGGGCAGGCAGATTCCCCATGCTGCCCGCGTCCAGCGCGACCTCGGGCAG
>JAOXSB010000204.1 GCA_025800345.1 Mangrovicoccus sp.
TTTCATCCTCACCCCAAAGGCTGCGCCCGGCAACTGCCATGGGGATGCCCGTATCGCGCAGCCAATCCATACCCGCAAGGCTGCGATCAAAGCTGCCCTTGCCGCGCTCGGCATCGTGATGGGCGGCGCTATGATGATCCAAAGACACCCGAAGGACCAGCTTGCCCGGATAAGCGCTGTGCAGCATTTCCAGCCCGGCGCGCATTTTTTTGCGCATCATGGGCTGCATGGCATTGGTCAAAATCAGCACGTCATAACCCCGGCGCAGCGCCGCTTCGGCCATTTCGATCATCGCCGGGTTCATAAAAGGCTCGCCGCCGGTAAAGCCGATCTCGCGCACGCCCCAGGCGCGGCTTTCCAACTGATCAAGATAGCGCTCGACCTCGGCGCAGCTCAGATAGACCAAGCTGTCATTTTTCGGGGAGCTCTCAATATAGCAATTGGCGCAAGTGATATTGCACAAGGTGCCGGTGTTGAACCAAAGCGTCTCGGGGCGGGACAAAGGCACAACCGCCCTGGGTGATCCATCCGCGGTCCAGTTTGGGTCAAGAAATTTCCCAAGATTGGCCGTGGCGAGATCTTTCATCTTTTTGCTCCGTCTACCAGCTACTTAACCGCAATTAGCTTGCAACGCTTTGGGGGAAAAGATGCTTAGGGCGTTCTGACGCGCTTGTGAAAAACCTTCGCGCATCGCGGTTTTGAAAAGGGCTTGCGTGATTTTCGCGACTATGCGAGGCATTTCGCGCAAGGTTAGCGCTAACATATTGCGCAAACTGGCATGGATCTTTGCGTTGCTGTGATTTGCAATGTGATATGTGGGTAAGATAGTCGCCGCGTAACGGGAGAGACAGCATGGCCTCACGCATCATTCCGGTGGGACCGTTTGATTTGGTTGTCTTCGGTGGCACCGGGGATCTGGCGCGGCGCAAGATCCTGCCCGGGCTGTATCGCCGCTATCTGGCCGGGCAGATGCCGAAAGAAGCGCAGCTTATTGGCGCGGCCCGTTCCAAGCTCGATGCGGATGGGTATCGCGCCTTTGTGCGCGAGGCGCTGGAGGAGTTTATCCCCGAGGCTCAGCGTCCTGTGGAAACGGTGCAGGGGTTTTTGGCGCATCTGCAATATGTCTCGATCAACGCTTTGGGCCCGGAGGGCTGGCAAGAGCTGTCGCAATTGCTGCGCGGTGACGTGGTGCGCGCGTTCTATTTCTCGGTAACGCCAAGTTTGTTTTCCGCCCTGGCCGCGAAAGTGCATCAGCACGGGCTGGCCGGGCCAGATTGCCGGATCGTGATCGAAAAACCCTTTGGCCATAATCTGGCCAGTGCCAAGGCGCTGAATGCGGAATTGGCCACCTATTTCGACGAAACCCAAGTCTATCGCATCGACCATTATCTTGGCAAAGAGACGGTGCAGAACCTCATGGCCGTGCGCTTTGGCAATATCCTTTTTGAGCCGCTCTGGAACGCGCAATATATCGATCATGTGCAGATCACTGTGGCCGAAACCGTCGGTGTGGGCGGGCGTGGCAGCTATTATGATCAATCCGGTGCCATGCGCGATATGGTGCAAAACCATTTGATGCAATTGCTCTGCCTGACCGCGATGGAGCCTCCGGCGCAATTTGATCCTGACGCTGTTCGTGACGAGAAACTGAAAGTTATCCGTGCATTACAGCCCGTTGCTCAAGCAGATATCGTGCGCGGTCAATATATGGCGGCAGGGGGGATGCCTGGCTATCTGGAGGATGTGGGCGATCCTGCCAGCAGCACGGAAAGCTTTGTGGCCATGCGCGCCAGCATTGCCAATTGGCGCTGGAAAGGCACGCCGTTTTACCTGCGCACCGGCAAGCGGATGCGCGCGCGCATGTCCGAGATCGTGGTGCGTTTTAAACAGACCCGCCATTCGATCTTTGATGAAGAAGCCCGCGGCAAGCCCAATGAGCTGGCCATTCGTTTGCAGCCCAATGAAGGGATCGATCTGCGGGTGACGATCAAAGAGCCCGGCCCAGGGGGGATGCGTTTGATTGATGTGCCCTTGGACATGACCTTTGCCGAAGCTTTGGGCCCCGATGCCGAGGCGGTGCCCGATGCCTATGAGCGGCTGATCATGGATGTGATCCGGGGCAATCAGACGCTTTTCATGCGCGGTGATGAGGTGGAAGCCGCTTGGGCTTGGACCGATCCGATCATTTCCGCGTGGAAAGGGGATCGCCGCTTGCTGCCAATGCCTTATGAGGCGGGCGGGCCTGGGCCGGAAGAGGCTTTGGCTTTGATGCATCGCGATGACCGCCGCTGGAAGGATATTCGCGTATGAAACTGGTGGAATATCCCGATCGCGAGATGATGATGATCGATCTGGCGCAGATCCTGGCCATGGAATTGGAAGAGGCCTTGCGCCGCCATGATCAGGTGAGCATGGCAGTGCCCGGGGGCACCACGCCGGGGCCCATATTCGATGCGCTTTGTGCGGTGGATCTGGATTGGCACCGGGTCACGATTTTGCTTGGGGATGAGCGCTGGTTGCCCGAGGATGCGCAGCGTTCCAACGCCCGGTTGCTCAAAGCGCATTTGTTTCAAGAACGCGCCGCGAGGGCCAATTTTCTGCCCTATTTTCGCGCCGGGCTTGGCCCGTCAGAGGCGGCACCGGAATTGGCTGATCTGGTTGCGCCGCATTTGCCTTTGAGCAGTCTTTTGCTGGGGATGGGGGCGGATATGCATACGGCATCGTTATTCCCGGGATCGCCAGATTTGCCCGCCGCTCTGGCCGATGACGCGCCGCCAGTGATGGCTCTGCGCGCCCCTGGCGGGCTGGAGCCCAGGGTGAGCTTGACCGCCCCGGTCTTGCAAAATGCGCAATCTATCCATCTGGTGATCACCGGGCCAGAAAAGCGCGTTGCGTTAGAAGAGGCGCGGCGACTGAATGACCCCTTGGCGGCGCCGGTTTCGCTTGTTTTAGATAGGGCCATAGTACATTGGGCGGAGTGAGTAACGATGGACCCTTGGCAGGACTTGGCCGCATATCATGCGGGGCAAGGGGAAATATCGATCCTGGAGCTTTTTGCGCAGGATGCGGATCGCGCTGAGAGATTTTCCGCAACGCTGGGCGATCTACTGTTCGATTATTCGAAGACTGGCATTGATGATGGCGCGCGCGATCGGCTGATCGCATTGGCTGAAACCACCGGTGTGGCGGCGCGGCGCGAGGCGATGTTTGCCGGCGAGATCATCAATGAAACCGAAGGGCGCGCGGTGCTGCACACCGCGTTGCGCAACCCCGAGGCAGAGGTCAGCGTGGCAGGCGAGGATGTGATGCCGCCCTTGCGCGAGACCTTGGAGCGTTGCGAGGATTTCGCCTGCGCTGTGCGCGAGGGCCGCTATATGGGCGCCGGGGGCAAGATCACCGATGTGGTCAATATCGGCATTGGCGGCTCTGATCTGGGCCCGGCCATGGCGGCGATTGCACTCTCGCCTTATGCGGATGGGCCGCGGCTGCATTTCGTATCCAATGTGGATGGGGCGCAGGTTTTTGAAACTCTGCTCGAGCTGGACCCGGCCACGACGCTGGTGATTGTCGCTTCCAAGACCTTTACCACCATTGAAACCATGACCAATGCGGTCACCGCGCGGGAGTGGATGGGCAAAACCGTGGCCGACCCGGCGGCGCAATTTGCAGCGGTCTCTACCGCGCCCGAGCGCACCGCGGAATTTGGCATCGCGCCAGAGCGGGTCTTTGGTTTTGAAGATTGGGTTGGCGGGCGCTATTCCATGTGGGGGCCGATTGGCCTGGCGCTGATGATCGGGATCGGACCCGAGCGATTTCGCGATTTCCTGGCAGGTGGCGCGGCCATGGATGCCCATTTCCGCGAGGCGCCTTTCGGGGAAAACTTGCCGGTTCTGCTGGCCCTGGTGGGGATTTGGCATCACCAGATCTGCGGCTATCCCAGCCGGGCCGTGCTGCCCTATGATCAGCGTCTTGCGCGTTTGCCCGCCTATCTTCAGCAGCTTGAGATGGAGAGCAATGGCAAACGCGTGGGGATGGATGGCTTGGATCTGCCGCGGGTTTCAGGCCCGATTGTCTGGGGCGAGCCGGGCACCAATGGCCAACACGCGTTTTATCAGCTGATCCATCAGGGCACGGGCATTGTGCCTTGCGAGTTTATCGTGGGTGCCCAGGGCCATGAGCCGGAATTGGCCCATCATCAGCGCCTGCTGGTGGCCAATTGCTTGGCCCAGTCCGAGGCGCTGTTGCGCGGGCGCAGCCTGGACGAAGCGCGGTCGATCATGGCGGCCAAAGGGGCCGAAGGGGAAGAGTTAGAACGCCAAGCCCGTCACCGGGTGTTCCCAGGCAACCGGCCTTCCACCACGTTGACCTATCCATTGCTGACGCCGCATTTGCTTGGTCAGCTGATCGCGCTTTATGAGCATCGGGTGTTTGTGGAAGGCGTGATTTTGGGGATCAACAGTTTTGACCAATGGGGAGTCGAGCTGGGCAAGGAACTGGCCAAATCCCTTGAGAAAAACCTCTCCGGCGCTGAGGGCACTGAGGGCAAGGATGGCTCCACGGCGCGGCTCGTGGCTTTCATGCGCGAGATGTCCGCAGTTCCGGAATAGCGATATGGGAAGGGCCGCCCCTGTCGCGGCCCCGCCCACCCACCCGCCGCGCCAGGGGCGGCTTGGCGGCGATGGCGCGCTTGATCAGGCTTCGGCTTTGGCCCCGTCATGATCCATGAAAAGCTGACGGATCTCTTGCGGGATCGCGGTTTTTGCGCCGCTTTCACGCTCCACCAGCAAGATCACCGCAGAGCCTTCGGCCCGGCAATCAGGGGCGAAAACCGCATATTCCATGCGAAAACTGGTGTTGCGGAAACTCACTGTCCGGGCGGTGAGCAGATAGGGTTCATCTAGAAATGTTGGCGCGTGATAGCTGCATTCAAGATGTTTGAGCACCAGATCATATGGGGCGGCGCCATCGAATTTGCTCAGCCCGAGATCGCGCAGGTAATTGACCCGCAGGGTTTCGAACCAGGTCAGATAGACCGTGTTATTCACATGGCCCAAGGCATCGAGCTCGGAAAAGCGCACACGATCAGCCAGGCCATAGCGCCACTGGGCCGGAACACCGCGTTTTGCGAGCGCTTCGGCATCCAAAGGGGAAAGATAGGGGAATACTGTCATCCCCGCGAGGTAGCCTGGGGGCAGGCGGGTCTCAAGCCTCGGGGATGGTGAAACCTGGCGGCGCTAGGGTAAAACCTGCAAAGTCAAACCCCGGCGAGACCGTGCAGCCCACCAATGTCCAATCACCGCAGCTTTCGGCGGCCTGCCAGTGATCCGGGGGCACGATCAGCTGGGGGCTTTGCCCCGCACTCAGATCCGGGCCCAAAACCCCCGCTTGGGCAGGGCCTGCATCGCTGGGCGATTGCATCAGGCGCAATGGCGCGCCGGCGTGGTAATGCCAGATCTCGGTGGCATCGACCTTATGCCAATGGCTGCGCTCTCCCGCGGCCAGAAGAAACAAGATCGCTGTGCCCGAGGCGCGCAGCCCGTCTGGGCTGGGGGCGCGCCAGGTTTCCCGATAATGCCCGCCTTCTGGATGGGGGGAAAGGTTTAGCGCTGTGATGATCTCATGGGCTGTCATAGCAAAACTCTCACGAGCCCGGCCTCGAAGGTCAAGCGGGATACAGGCATAAAAAATCGCGGCACCAAAAAGCCCGGCACAAAAAAGCCCGACACAGGGCCGGGCTTTTTCGCGAAGGGCTGTCAGGCTCAGGCTTTGAGGATCGAGCGGCCTGCATATTCAGCGGTCTCGCCCAGCATTTCCTCGATACGGATAAGCTGGTTGTATTTGGCGAGCCGGTCGGACCGGGCCAGGGAGCCGGTTTTGATCTGACCGCAATTGGTGGCCACGGCCAGATCGGCGATGGTGGCATCTTCGGTCTCGCCAGAGCGGTGGGACATCACATTGGTGAATTGGGCGCGATGGGCCATATCCACGGCTTTGAGCGTCTCGGTCAGCGAGCCGATTTGGTTGACCTTCACCAGCATGGAGTTGCCGCAGCCTTTGGCGATGCCATCGGCCAGACGGGCAGGGTTGGTCACGAAAAGATCATCACCCACCAGCTGCACCTTGTCGCCAAGCGCATCGGTCAGCGCTTTCCAACCATCCCAATCATCCTCGGCCATGCCGTCCTCAATAGAGATGATCGGGTAATCTTTGCAAAGCGCTTCCAGATAAGCGACATTTTCCGCGCTGCTCAGGGTTTTGCCTTCGCCCGCCAGCACATAAGCGCCGTCTTTGTAATATTCGGTGGAGGCGCAATCCAGGGCCAGATAGATTTCCTCGCCAGGCTTATAGCCTGCGGTCTCAATGGATTTCAGGATGAAATCCAGCGCGTCACGGGTGGAGCTCAGATTAGGGGCAAAGCCGCCCTCATCGCCCACGCCAGTGGCCAGACCCGCGGCGGAAAGCTCTTTTTTCAGGGTGTGGAAAACTTCCGAGCCCATGCGCACCGCGTCGCGGATATTTTCCGCAGCCACAGGCATGATCATGAATTCCTGAATATCGATCGGGTTATCCGCATGCTCGCCGCCATTGATGATATTCATCATTGGCACGGGCAGAACACGGGCCGATGTGCCGCCGATATAGCGATATAGCGGCTGGGCGGTGAAATCGGCAGCGGCTTTGGCAGCGGCCATGGACACGCCCAAAATGGCATTGGCGCCCAAACGGCCTTTGTTCGGGGTGCCGTCCATTTCGATCATCGCCATGTCCAGAGCGACTTGCTCGGTGGCATCCATGCCCACCAGACCTTCGGCCAGCTCACCATTGACCGAGGCCACGGCTTCGAGAACGCCTTTGCCCATATAGCGAGATTTGTCGCCATCGCGCTTTTCCACCGCCTCATGGGCGCCGGTGGAGGCCCCCGAAGGCACAGCCGCGCGGCCCATGGTGCCGTCTTCAAGGATCACATCCACCTCTACGGTGGGGTTGCCCCGGCTGTCGAGGATTTCACGGCCGATAATGTCAATAATGGTGCTCATGTCACTGGTCCCTTAGGCTCTTTGGCCGAGGTTTACCGCGCGCGCGGCGCGGTGGAAAGAGGGGGATTGGCGCAGTTTGCCTCGCCATCAAGATTGGGCTTTGCGCTGATTGCCCCGGGCCAAAGTATAAAGCCCCGAGCTCAAGATCAGCGCCGCCCCTGCCAGGGTGATCCCATCGGGGCGCTCGGCAAAGATCACCGCGCCCAAGATGATGGAAAACAGCAGCCGCGAATAGCGAAACGGCGTGACCACCGCCACAGCGCCGCTGCGCATGGCCAGGGTCAGCGCGGAATAGCCCGCCATGCCCACCGCCAGCCCGCCGAGGAAATAAAACCCGTGAACCGGCGCGGGCAGGATCGGGGCAGGGCCAAAGGGCAGCAGGAAAACCCCAGCGATCATGGCCATGAAAAACCCCCAGCAGCCCATTTGCGAGGGGGTGATCTCTTTCGGGGTGACCCGCGTGGCCAGATCGCGAATGGCGAGGAAAATCGTGGCGCCCACCGCCCAAAGCGCGGCCCAATCAAAATCGGCCATGCCGGGGCGGATGATCAAAAGCACCCCGCAAAACCCGATCACAATCGCTGACCAGCGCCGCCAGCCCACCCGCTCGCCCAGAAACAGCGCCGCCCCGGCCACCACCACCAAAGGCATGGCCTGAATAATCGCGGTGGCGGTGGAAAGCGGGATCAAGGTCAGGGCGCTGATGAAGCAAAGCGTGCCGAGCATTTCGCCCAAATTACGCAAAATCATAGGCGGGCTGAACAAGGCCCGGCTGAACAGCGGATCGCCCCGGCGGCGGGCCAAAACGCCAAAGATCACCGTACCGCCCAGGCCCAGCCCGATCAGGATCTCGCTGGTGGGCAGGTCTTGGGCCAGGCTTTTGATGAACACATCTTCCAAGGCAAACCCGGCCATGGCCAGAAGCATCCAAAGGATTCCGTGGAAATTGTCACTGCGCGTTGTCATAAGCGCCCCATACGGGGCTTGGCTGCGCCGGAAAAGGGGAATTACTTGTTTTTCAGAGGCACGCCGTAAAGCTCGAGCCGGTGGCCTTTGAGCTTATAGCCAAGTTTCTTCGCGATGCGCTCTTGCAGCGCTTCGATCTCGGCATCGACAAATTCGATCACCTCGCCCGTGCTCATATCAATCAGATGATCATGGTGATCGCGATCGGCTGGTTCATAGCGCGCGCGCCCATCGCCAAATTCGAGCTTTTCCAAAATGCCCGATTCCTCGAATAATTTCACCGTGCGATACACTGTGGCGATGGAGATATTCGGGTCGATGCGGCTGGCGCGGCGATAGAGCTCTTCCACATCCGGGTGATCATCCGCGTCATCCAAGACTTTGGCCACAGTGCGGCGCTGATCGGTCATACGCAGCCCGCGGGCGGTGCAACGGTCAAGAATGGTGGCGGTCATATGGCTTTGGCTCCTTGCGGGGCTGCTCTAAGCGATCTGGGGGCGGGGCTCC
>JAOXSB010000288.1 GCA_025800345.1 Mangrovicoccus sp.
GGCGGGCGGCTCAGGCGGCGCAGCTTCATGAAGTGCCGGTGATCGTGCGCGATTTCACTGATACGGAAGTGCTGGAGATCGCCATTGTCGAGAATATCCAGCGCGCGGATCTGAACCCGATTGATGAAGCCCGGGGCTATGCGCAATTGATCGAACGTTTTGGCCATACCCAGGAAAAACTGGGCGAGGTTATGGGCAAAAGCCGCAGCCATATCGCCAATTCTTTGCGTTTGATGCAATTGCCTGATGAGGTGCAAGGGATGCTGGCCGAGGGCGCGCTCTCGGCGGGCCATGCGCGGGCCTTGATCACCAGTGAAGATGCCAGCACGCTTGCGCGGCAGGTGGTGGCGAAGGGGCTTTCCGTGCGCGATACGGAAAAGCTTGCCAAAGGCAAGGCGCCTAGCAACCGGGTATCGGCACCAAAAGCCGAGAAAGACGCTGATACGCGGGCGCTTGAGGCGGATCTTTCCGCGGCGCTTGGGCTGCAAGTTAGCGTGGATCATAAAGCGGAAAATGGCAGCGGCCAAATGGTGATCCGCTATAGCTCGCTTGAAGATCTAGATGAGCTTTGCCGTATTTTGAGCGTCAGTGATCTGGCCGGGTCCAGATAAAGGTTAAAACCCCCAAAAGAACCACAGCCTGGATCATCAAGATCTGGGCTTTGACCCCTAAAATCACCGAGAGCAGGAAGGCCGCGGCGATCATCACGCTGGCCATGCGTTTGGCCCGGGGATGGATCGCGCCGCTGCGCTGCCAATCCTCGATCTGGGGGCCATAGACCGGGTGATTGAGCAGCCAGAGATGCAAACGCTCAGAGGAGCGGCTGAAACAGAAGGCTGCCAGGAGCATGAAAGGCACGGTGGGCAGCAATGGCAAAGCGATGCCGAGCAATCCCAGGCCCAAAGCGGTAAATCCAGCGATCAGCCAGAGCAGCCGCATGTCAATCTCCCAATAGTTCCGCCAAAACCGCGTTGAGCAAAAGCCGCCCACGCGCTGTGGTCATGATCTGTTGGCCTTGGCGCAGGATCAAGTCTTGATCCATAAGTTGGGTCATTTTTACCGGATCTAGCGTGACGCCGAGCCAGCGCGCGTGATCTAGATCTATGCCTTCGGATAGGCGCAGACCCATCATCAGGTATTCTTCCCCTTGTTCATAAGGGGTAATTGCGAGCTGGTCGCAGATCCCGTCGCCGCCAGCTTCAATCTCTGCCAGCCAGCGCTGCGGGGCGGACTCGGCCGCTGTTGCGCGCCGTCCAAACACCGTATCTATCCGCCCATGGGCCCCTGGTCCGATGCCGAGCCAATCGCCCCCGCGCCAATAGATCTGGTTATGGCGGCTTTCCGATCCCGGCCGCGCGTGATTGGAGACCTCATAGGCGGGCAGCCCCGCCGCCTCGCAAATTTCCTGTGTCATTTCATAAAGATGCACAGCGCGGTCCTCATCGGGCAGGCCTTTCAGCCCGCCGCGGGACTGTCGCGCGTGAAATGGGGTGCCGGGCTCAATCGTGAGCTGATAGAGCGAGAGGTGATCCATCCCAAGCGCCAGCGCGCGGGTCAACTCGGCCTGCCAATCGGCTTCGGATTGGTCTTGGCGGGCGTAAATCAGATCGAAACTGACCCGATCAAAGCAAACTTGGGCGATATCGAGCGCTTCCAACGCCTCGGCCAGATCATGCAGCCGCCCCAATTGCCGCAAATCATGATCATTGAGCGCTTGCACGCCCAGGGAAACGCGATTGACGCCCGCATCGCGAAAGGCGGCGAATTTCGCGCCTTCCACCGAGCTTGGATTGGCCTCAAGGGTGATTTCCACGTCATTGGCCAGGGTCCAATGCTGGGCGATCCTGTCCAAAATTCGCCCGGTGGTGGCCGGATCCATGAGCGAGGGGGTGCCGCCGCCGAAAAACACAGATTTAACAACGCGGCCGGGGGTTTGCGCGGCGCCCAGATCGATGGCGCGTTCATAAGCGCTTGCCCAGCGGGGGTGATCAATGCTGGCAGCCACATGGCTGTTGAAATCGCAATAGGGGCATTTGGCGGCGCAAAAGGGCCAATGCACATAGATCCCGAACCCGGCGCGCTGCCAGGTTGCGGGAGATGTTAAGGGCTCAGCCGTCAAAGAGCGCGGCCTTGAGCAAGGCAAAAGCTGCTGCGCGATGGCTCATGGGGGCTTTGCGGGCGGGCTCCATTTCGCCAAAGGTCTCGGTTTCGCCCTCGGGGATAAAGACCGGGTCATAGCCAAAGCCGTTTTCGCCGCGCATGGGCCATGTCAGATGCCCATCCACCCGACCTTCGAACAGGGCGTCCTGCCCATCGGGCCAAGCGATGCAGAGGGTGCAGCAAAACTGCGCCTTGCGGGGATGCGGGGCGTTTTGCGCCTCGAGCAGCTCATGGGTTTTGGTCATGGCCATGGCGAAATCCCGGCCATTGCCGGTTTCGGCCCAATCAGCGGTATAGACCCCAGGCGCACCGCCCAGAGCCTCTACCGCCAGCCCGCTATCATCAGACAGGGCGGGCAGGCCGGTGAGCTTGGCCGCCGCATGGGCTTTGATCCGCGCGTTTTCCGCAAATGTGGTGCCGGTTTCTTCGGGCTCCACATCGCTGAAATCCGAGATCGGGCGGGCTTTGATGCCATGAGGCGCCACCAAAGCTTCGATCTCGCGCAGTTTGCCCGCATTATGCGAGGCCAGGATCAGCGTATCCCCAAGCGCGCGCATCAGGCCAGAGCCGCCTTTTGCGCTGCCACCAGATCGGCCACGCCAGCCTCGGCCAGATCAAGCAGCGTGCTCATTTGATCGCGCGAGAAGGTCGCGCCTTCGGCGGACATTTGCACTTCGACCAATTGGCCCGCGCCGGTGATGACAAAATTGCCATCCACCCCGGCTTCGCTATCTTCGGGATAGTCCAGATCCAGCACTGGCTGACCAGCATAGATGCCACAGCTGACCGCGGCGATATGATCGGTCAGCGGATCGGTTTTGATCTCGCCCGCTTTCATCAAGGCATCGCAGGCCAAGCGCAGGGCCACCCAGGCGCCGGTGATGGAGGCGCAGCGGGTGCCGCCATCGGCTTGGATCACATCGCAATCGATCGAGATCTGCCGCTCGCCCAGGGCCACGCGATCCACGCATGCGCGCAAGGACCGGCCGATCAGGCGTTGGATTTCCTGAGTCCGGCCCGATTGCCCGTTCTTGGCCTCGCGGCGCATCCGGGTATGGGTGGCGCGGGGCAGCATGCCATATTCGGCCGTGACCCAGCCCAGGCCGGAATTTTTCAAAAACGGCGGCACCCGCGCCTCAAGCGAGGCGGAGCACAGCACATGCGTGTCACCGACTTTGATCAGGCAAGAGCCTTCTGCATGGCGCATAACGCCCGTTTCGATTGTAATCGGGCGGAGTTCGTTTAGGTTTCGACCTGAGGGGCGCATGGATCTGTACCTTCTATGATATGCGCGACCCATATCTTTGGGGGCTTACGCAGTTCAACCCCGTTGCATATTTGGTCAGGCAATGAGTGAGAGCAAATCAACGATTTTGGACGAATTGAACGATCGCTCGCGGGAGGTGTTCCGGCGGGTGGTCGAAGGCTATCTGGAAAATGGCGAACCGGTGGGGTCGCGCAGCCTGACCCGAGAGATGAGCGAAAAGGTCTCGGCGGCCACGATCCGCAATGTGATGCAGGATCTGGAATTTCTCGGCCTGATCGACAGCCCCCATGTGTCCGCGGGGCGGGTGCCCACGGAAAAAGGCCTGCGCATGTTCGTGGACGGGTTTTTGGAAGTGGCGGATCTGACCGCCAATGACCGCGAGCAGATCGACGCGACCTTGGGCGAGCGCGCAGGGGATGTGGGCGGCATGCTCGATTCGATTGGCGCGGCGTTATCGGGCGTGACCCAAGGGGCCAGCTTGGTTTTGACCCCAAAACACGAAGCCGCCATCCGCCATATCGAATTTGTGAACTTGGCCCCGGATCGGGCGCTGGTGGTTTTGGTGTTTGACGATGGTCACGTGGAAAACCGGATTTTCACCCCGCCTTTGGGCTCGACCCCATCGGCGATGCAAGAGGCGGCCAATTTCCTAAACGCGATGCTGGCCGGGCGCACTTTGAGCGCGCTGAAAGGGGTGATGCGCCATCAGATCGCCGCCCGACGCCAAGAAATCGATGTTTTGGCACAAGATTTGGTGCAAAGCGGGTTGGCGGTTTGGGAGCATGAAGGCACCCGCAGTGAACGCTTGATCGTGCGCGGGCGCTCTAATCTGCTAGAGGCGCAAAGCGATGAGGAATTGGACCGCATCCGGGTTCTGTTTGATGATCTGGAGCGCAAGCGCGACATTGCCGAGTTCCTTGATCTGACCGAGGCGGGCGAAGGTGTGCGCATTTTCATCGGCTCTGAGAACAAACTCTTTTCACTTTCGGGTTCCTCTTTGGTGGTGTCTCCATATATGAACGCTGATCGTAAGATTATCGGCGCCGTTGGCGTCATAGGCCCGACCCGGCTCAACTATGGACGGATCGTGCCGATTGTAGATTACACCGCGCAGCTGGTCGGCAAGATGCTGTCCGATCGGGGTTAAGAGGAACTGTGATGGCAAACCCGAAACATACGGCGCAGAGCCAAGACGAGACAAATGGCCTGGGCGAGGATGCTGTGAGCTCTGAGAGCGAGACCATCGATATTGAGGCGCTGGCCAAAGAATTCGCCGCGAGCGATGATTTGGATGCGGGAGGCGATCTGGCCGGGGCTTCTGAGGAGCTTGAGACCGAGATCGCTGGGCTGAAGGCCGAGCGCGATGAGATGCGCGAGCGTTGGATGCGCGCCATGGCCGAGGCGGAAAACGCCCGTAAACGCGGCGAGCGTGACCGCCGCGAAGGCGAGCAATATGGCGGCTCGAAACTGGCCCGCGATCTGCTGCCAGTTTATGACAATCTCAAACGCGCTTTGGATGCGGCCAATCCCGAGGCCAGCGATAAGGCCCTGATCGAAGGGGTCGAGCTGACCATGCGCGAGCTGGTCAATATTTTTGCCAAGCATTCGATCACCAAAATCTCGCCGGAAAAAGGCGAAGCTTTTGACCCGCAAATGCATCAAGCGATGTTCGAAGCCCCGGTGCCTGGCACCAAAGCAGGGGATATCATCGAAGTGATGACCGAAGGGTTCTTGCTGCATGATCGGCTTTTGCGGCCTGCTCAGGTTGGCGTCTCTTCCACCCCAGCGGGCTGATTTTTGCTGCAACGCAGCGTAATTGCGCTGCGGTTGCGGTTCTCTGCATATTTGCTGTTACAAACTGGCATTAACCTGGGGTTCCAAAAGGAGTCCCAGGTATGTTTTCTCTTGCTGGTAAAAAAGCCTTGGTCGTGGGTGTCGCCAATGACTCCTCGATTGCCTATGGGGTCGCCAAATCCTTGAAAGCCCAAGGGGCGGATTTGGCCATTACGTATTTCAACGAAAAAGCAGAAAAATACGTCCGTCCGCTCGCAGAAGAGCTTGGCGCTGAGATTATCATGCCGCTGAATGTGGAGCATGATGATCAGCTTGATGCGGTTTTTGCTGAGATTACCGAAAAATGGGGCTGTTTGGACACGCTGGTGCATTCCATCGCCTTTTGTCCCAAGGAAGATCTGCAGGGCCGGGTTATCGACACCTCGCGCGCCGGCTTTGGGGTGGCCATGGATATCTCGGTGCATTCCTTTGTGCGGATGGTGCACCGGGCCGAGCCGCTGATGCCCCAGGGGGGCACCTGCATGACCGTGAGCTTTTACGGCGCGGCCAAAGTGGTCGAGAATTACAACATTATGGGCCCGGTGAAATCGGCGCTCGAATCGGTTACCCGTTACATGGCCGCAGAGCTGGGCCCCAAAGGCATTTCGGTGCATGCGCTATCGCCTGGGCCGCTGCGCACCCGCGCCGCCTCGGGGATCGGGCATTTTGATGAATTGCTTGAAAATGCGGCACAAGCGGCCCCCACGCATCAATTGGCTACGATTGAGGATGTGGGTGCCTATGCAGCATTCTTGGCCAGCCAAGAAGCTTTCAACATCACAGGATCTGTCCACCATATCGATGGCGGCTATCACATAGTCGGCTGATTTCAGCCCTGACCGAGTTCATTTGGAGCGTTTCCATGCCGAGTAAGAAAACGAAGCCGGGTAAGCTGGTTGAACAGAATATCAAAATGCAGACCGAACAATCGGAGCTTTTGCAAACTGTTTCAACCCGTCGGGCCGAGGCCGCAGGCAATGCGGCGCGCAGCTATAGCGATAACAGTATTCGTGCCCTTTCGCGCATCACCGGCGAGTTGCAAATGGCAGGATCGCCCATGGCGGTTGCAGCGGCTTATAAGGATTACATGCGCGATGCGTCGGAACGCGGTGTCTTGTTCCTGGATGCGCTGCGCCGCTGGTCCGATACGGTGATCCAATATAACGCCGATGGGGCGCCGCCTTTGCTCGATTATGAGAGCGAGCTGGTACAAGATGGCCGGGATTTGCCGCGGCCATGTAATTATTTCCTGCTGAAAATTCTGCCTCCAGCGGGGATCGAGATTGATACCAGCAAGCGTCCTTATGTGATCATTGACCCCCGCGCTGGCCATGGCGGCGGCATTGGCGGGTTCAAACAAGACAGCCAAGTGGGCGTGGCGCTCAAGGCCGGGCATCCGGTCTATTTCGTTGCTTTCCGCCAGATGCCCGAGCCGGGTCAGACCCTTGCCGATGTGAGCATGGCCGAAGCGACCTTCTTGCGTATGGTGCAGGGCTTGCATCCTGAGGCGCCCAAGCCGGTGGTGATCGGCAATTGCCAGGGCGGTTGGGCCACAGCGATTTTGGCCGCAACCAACCCTGATCTGACCGGCCCGATCATTCTGAACGGCGCGCCCATGTCTTATTGGGGCGGCAAAGTTGGCCAGGATGTGATGCGCTATTCCGGCGGTTTGGTGGGTGGTGCGCTGCCGGCGATGCTGGCCGGGGATATGGCGGGCGGCATTTTTGATGGCGCCGAACTGGTGGATAATTTCGAAAAGCTGAACCCGGGCCGGAACTATTTCGCGAAATATTTCGATCTCTATCAAGATCCCGATGGCGGTTTTGATCGCTTTATTGGTTTTGAAAAATGGTGGGGGGCATTCATGCTCATGACCACCGAGGAGATGACCTGGATCGTTCAGAACCTATTTGTGGGCAATAAACTGGCCCGCAATCAGGCCGAGATCGAACCGGGCCGCCATATTGATCTGAAAGCGATCCGCGCGCCGATCATTTGTTTTGCCTCCCATGGGGATAATATCACGCCCCCGGCGCAAGCGCTCAACTGGATCATGGACACCTATACAAATGAGCATGAGATCGAGATCCAGGGTCAGCGGATCTTGTATATGGTCCATGAAGAAGTGGGCCATTTGGGGATCTTTGTGTCCGGCAAAATCGCAACCCGCGAGCATAGCCAGATGGCGGAGACCTTGGCCAATATAGAAGCGATGGCCCCAGGTCTTTATGAGTTGGTGATCGAAGATGTGAAGGGCGAGGGCGACGAGAAAGCCTTTACCTTCTCCATCGCCAAACGCACCTTTGACGATCTCGTGGCAGAGACCGGGGATCGCCGGGATGAGGCGTCTTTCGCAGCGGTGGCGCGGATCTCGGAAAACCTGGTGGAAGGGTATGATTCCACCATCCGCCCTGTGGTGAAATCCGTGGCCAGTGCCGAGCTGGGCGAGATGCAGCGCCAGATGCATCCCATGCGGGTGTTGCGGACCATGTTCAACAGCGGTGTGCCGGGCATGAAAGAGGTGGAAAAAGCCGCTGAACGCGTGCGTGCCAACCAAGAGCCCGCCGATCAGCGCAACCCGTTCCGGCAGATGGAAAAGCTATGGGGCGAAAGCGTCGTGCGCAGCTTTGACATGGTGCGCGATTGGCGCGAGGCCAGCATCGAGGCGGCGTTTTTGTCGGTCTATGCCTCGCCGGCCATGTTGAATTACGGGGCCACGCGCAATGTGGAACGCACCAAGAAGAACCCCAACCGTTTGGGTGATTTGCCCGAGGTGAAGGTGATTTTGGAGAAAGTCTGCAAAGGCGGCGTGGCCGAAGGCGTAATCCGCGCCTTGGTTCTGGCGGCGGGCACGCGCGGCGACGTGCGCGGCGATCGCTTGGCCCGGTCGCTTGAGGTGATGCATACGCGCAAACCCATGTGCGAGATGACCGTGGAACAGCGGGTGGGCATCATCCATGAGCAAACGGTGATCGCCCATTTCGCGCCGGAGGCCGCGATGGAGGCGCTGCCGCTTTTGTTGAAAACCAAGAAGAGCCGCGAAGACGCTGTGAAAGAACTGCGCTATGTGATCGGTTCTGAAGATGAGATGGCCGAAAGCACCAAAGCCTATCTGGATGAGCTAGAGATTTTGCTCGATCTGAAAAAACCAACGGCAGACACCACTGCCACGGCCGCTGAGTAAGCGGGAAGGGTCAAACCATGACAAAGGTGTTCCGAAACACACCCTATCATAAGCTTGAGATCGGTATGGAAGCAGAGATGCACCGGCTTTGCGTCGCCGATGATCTTTATGTCTTTGCCAATAACTCAGGCAATTTGAACCCGATGCATCTGCCCCGCGAAGATGGCGATGGCGATGGCATTCCCGAAGCGGTGGCGCCGGGGCTTTGGGTTGGCTCGCTGATCTCGGCAGTGCTGGGCAATGATTTGCCTGGGCCAGGCACGGTCTATCGCAGCCAAAGCCTGTGTTTTCACACCCGTGCCCATGCGGGGGATCAGCTGGTGGCCAAGGTCAAGCTGGCCGAAAAGCGCGACAACCGCGAAGCGGTGTTTGATACCAGCGTGCATTTGGCCGATGGCACATTGATCGCCGATGGTCAGGCGGTGGTGATCGCGCCGGAAAAAGACAGCAGTTTCGAAGCCATCGATGTGCCCGGTCTGACGGTGCAAAAACATGTGCATTTCGATGTTATGTTGGAACAAGCTGAACCGCTGGATCCGATCCCCACAGCGGTGGTGGCCCCGGAAGAGGCCAATTCCTTGGGCGGGGCGCTGCTGGCGTTGGAACATACGCTGATCCGGCCGATTTTGATCGGTGATAAGGACAAGATCCTCGCCGCTTCGAAAGAGCTGGGCAAAGACATCAACGGGGTGGAGTTGATCCATGAGCCCAATCACCGCGAGGCCGCGGCCCGCGGGGTGGCTTTGGTCAATGAAGGCCAGGCCCGTGCAGTGATGAAAGGCCATTTGCACACCGATGAGCTGCTGGCCCAAGTGGTCAAACGCGATGGCGGGCTGCGCACCAATCGCCGTCTGTCCCATGTGTTTGTCATGGATGTGCCGGGTCTGAACAATCTGCTCATGGTCACCGATGCGGCGATCAATATCGCCCCGGATCTGGAAACCAAGGTCAGCATCATCCAGAATGCCATTGATCTGGCGATTTCCCTGGGCATTGAAGTGCCAAAAGTTGGCGTTCTCTCGGCGGTGGAAACCGTGAACCCGAAAATGCCATCGACCTTGGATGCGGCGATCTTGTCGAAAATGGCCGAGCGCGGCCAGATCCGCGGCGGCATCGTGGATGGGCCTTTGGCCATGGACAATGCCATGAATATCGAAGCGGCCCGCACCAAAGGCATCAAATCCTTGGTGGCCGGTCAGGCCCAGATCCTGGTGCCGCCAAATATCGAAAGCGCCAATATGCTGGCCAAAGAGCTGACCTTTGTGGCTCATGCGGAAGCGGGCGGGATCGTTTTGGGGGCGAAATGCCCGGTGATCCTGACCTCGCGCTCGGATGATGACAAAGCGCGCCTGGCCTCTTGCGCCATCGCGGCGCTTTATGCGGAGAGCTTGAAGAAATGAGCTGTGTTCTCACATTAAATGCGGGATCGTCCTCGATCAAATTTTCGGTTTATTCGGCCGATGATGCGCCTGCGGAATTGGCCAGCGGTCAGGTCGAAAGCCTCTATTCCCCGACCGCCTCGCTGACCCTGAAATGGCAAGGCGAGAAAACCAAGACCGAACTGGGCCAGGCCGATCACACCGCTGGGGTGCGCGCGATTTTGGACGCGGTTGCGCCGGTTTTGGACGGGCAGGATGTGGGGGCGATTGGCCACCGCATCGTGCATGGGGGCACGATCTATGACGCCCCTGTGGTGCTGGATGAGACGGTGCTGGAAAAGCTGGCCGCGTTCGAGCCGCTGGCGCCGCTGCATCAGCCGCAAAACCTGGCTGCTGTGCGCGCGGCCATCGCCGCCTTTCCCGAGGCGGTGCAAGTGGGCTGTTTCGACACCGCCTTTCACCGGGGCCATCCTTGGGTGAATGACACATTTGCACTGCCCCGGAAATATTACGAACAAGGCGTGCGCCGCTATGGGTTCCACGGGCTGAGCTATGATTATGTCTCGGGGCAATTGGCGAAGCTCGATCCCGAAGGCATGGGCCGCGTGGTGATTGCGCATTTGGGCAACGGGGCCTCCATGACCGCGTTGCGCGACGGCAAATCCGTGGCCTCCACCATGGGGTTCTCGGCGCTGGATGGTCTGCCCATGGGCACCCGTTGCGGCCAGCTTGACCCTGGGGTGCTGCTCTATTTGATGAGCCATGAGGGTATGGAGGCCGATCAAATCTCGGATCTGCTCTATAACCAAAGCGGGCTAAAGGGCCTGTCTGGGCTGAGCAATGATATGCGCACCCTTGAGGCGGCTGACACCGATGAAGCGAAAGAGGCGATTGCCTATTTTGTCTTCCGGGTGCGCCGGGAAATCGGGGCTTTGGCGGCCTCATTGGGCGGGATCGACACCCTGGTCTTTACCGGCGGGATTGGCGAGAACGGGGCCAATGTGCGGGCTAAGATCTGCGAAGGTATGGATTGGATGGGCATCACGCTGGATGCGGCGGCCAATCAAGACAGCGCTGATCTGATCTCCACCGGCTCTGTTTCTGTGCGGGTGATCCGCACCAATGAAGAGCTGGTCATTGCGCGGGCGGCGATTGCGGCCCTGGGCGCGGGGGTTTCTGCCGCAGCCGAATAAGATCTGCGGCGCGATCCACATCCCAAAGAGTTGCGGCGCGGGCGATATTTTGGCCGCGCAAGCTGTGTTCTGTATCCGCCAGAGCATAGGGGCTGGACCAGCGGACATCTTGGAACAGCGCCGGGGGCAGGGCGCGCCGCCGCGCCGCTCCGATCAGCCAATAGCCCCCATCTTCGGCCGGGCCCAGCACCGCATCATGGCTTTGCAGCAGATGAAAGGCGTGGGCGATATGGGGTTTGGTGATGCCGGGTATATCGGCCCCGATCACGATCACCGGGCCCGCACCGGTGCCGCCCGCGCGCAGCAGCCGCCCCATACGCGCGCCCAAATCGCCCTGGCCTTGAGGAATGCGCCGCAGATCGCGGGGCCAGATCCGGCTCAGCATGCCTTCGCGGTCCGGGCTGACCGCCAATTGCAGATCCCAGCGAGGATCGCGCAGGCGCTTTAGCACTGCCCGGGATTGATGGCGAAACCACCAAGCGGCGGGCACATAGCCGATCTCGCGCCCCAGGCGGGTTTTCACCCGCCCCGGATGGGGTTCCTTGACCATCACGATCAGGCGGGGACGAGCGTTCCTAGCCAAAGAATTCCGCCAAGATCCGGCCATAAATCGCTTTGAGCACTGGGATCTCGTCAATGGCCACGGCTTCATCCACCTGATGCATGCCGCGCCCCACCAGGCCAAATTCCACCACCGGGCAGTGGTTTTTCATGAACCGCGCATCAGATGTGCCGCCGGTGGTGGACATCTCGGGGGTCAGGCCGGTTTCGGCTTGCACCGCGCGGGTGATCATTTCCGACAGCGCGCCAGGGGCGGTGACAAAGCTTTCCCCCGAAACCCGAAGGCGCATCTCGAAGGTGATGCCGGTCTCATCCGCCACCGCATCCATATGGCGTTGCAGCCATTCGGTCAGGCTGGCAGAGCTATGGGCATCATTAAACCGGATATTGATCACCGCGCGGCATTGGGCGGGCACCACATTGGTGGCGGTATTGCCGGTGTCGAAACTGGTCACCGCCACGGTGGATGGGTCGAAATGATCGGTGCCTTGGTCCAGGGGCTCTGAGGACAGCCGGTCCACCAACCGCGCCATGGCGGGCACCGGGTTGCGGGCTTTGTGCAGATAGGCGGAATGGCCCTGCACCCCAGTGGCGGTGAGAAAGATATTCATCGAGCCGCGCCGCCCGATTTTCATCATATCCCCCAAGGTCGCGGGGCAAGTGGGCTCGCCCACCAAGCACAGGCTCATAGCCTCGCCTTGATCTTCCATCCAATCCAGCAGCGCCACAGTGCCATCGGTGGCATCGCCTTCTTCATCGCCGGTAATGGCCAGGATCACCGCCCCGTCCGGGGGGGTGGTTTGCACGAAATCAATGGCAGCGGCGGCAAAGGCAGCCACCCCAGATTTCATATCCGTGGCCCCGCGCCCCATCATCATGCCGCCCCGGATTTCCGCGCCAAAGGGATCCGCGCTCCAGGCGGCGGCGTCACCCACCGGCACCACATCGGTATGGCCGTTAAAGCCAAAGCTTTTGCCATGCCCCTTTGCCCCCCAGCGGGCATAAAGATTGGCGGTGCCATTGCGATCCACGCGGGTGCAGTCAAACCCGGCGGCGGCCAGTTCGGCTTGCAGCAATTGCAGCGCGCCGCCTTCTTCTGGGGTCACAGAAGGGCAGCGGATCAGGCGGGCGGTCAGATCAATGGGATCGCATGGGGTCATCATAGGGCCGGGTTAGCCGGGCGCATGGCTTGGTGCAAGCGGCGCGCGCATGGCACGCAGGGTTGCGGGCCCTTTGCCCTCGCAGCCCGGCGCTGATTTTGCTAGGGATAGCGCGTAATCTGTATCTTGCGGAGGATCCGCCCATGGCCGCCCCGAAACCCGTTGTTTTGTGTATTCTTGATGGTTGGGGCGCGCGCGCCGATATCACGGCCAATGCGCCGGCCCAGGCCAAAACCCCGAATTTCGACCGGCTCATGGCAAGCTGCCCCAATGCGCAGCTGATCACCCATGGGCGCGATGTGGGCCTGCCCACTGGGCAGATGGGCAATTCCGAAGTGGGCCATACCAATATCGGCGCAGGCCGGGTGGTGGCCATGGATTTGGGCCAGATTGATTTGGCCATTGAAGATGGCAGTTTCGCCCAGAATGATCCGCTGCAAAGCTTTATCGCCACCACCGCCAAAGGCACTGGCACAGTGCATCTGATGGGGGTGATTTCCGATGGCGGCGTGCATGGGCATTTGGAGCATCTTTTGGCGGCGGTGCAGGTGCTGTCCGATGCGGGGCTGAATGTGGCGATCCACGCCATCACTGATGGGCGCGATGTGGCACCCAAATCTGCAGATGGCTTTGTGGAAACGCTGCTGGCGCGGCTGCCGGAACGGGCTTTTGTGGCCACGGTGAGCGGGCGCTATTACGCCATGGATCGCGACAATCGCTGGGAACGGGTCTCGCAGGCTTATGATGCCATGGTGCGCGGCAAGGCCGCCCATAGGGCGGCGGATGCAGCCGAGGCGGTGGCAACCGCCTACGGGCGCGATGAAAGCGATGAATTCATCCTGCCCACAGTGATTGGCGATTATGCCGGGGCCAAAGATGGGGATGGGCTGTTTTGCCTGAATTTCCGCGCTGACCGGGCCCGCGAGATCCTGCGCGCCATGGCCCAGCCGGATTTCGAGGCTTTTGATGTTTCGGGACGCCCGCAATGGGCCGGGCTGCTGGGCATGGTGGAATATTCCGACGATCACAATGATTGGCTGGGCACCGTGTTCCCCAAACGCGCGATTGTGAATACGCTTGGCGAATGGGTGGCCAAACAGGGGATGCGCCAATTCCGCCTGGCGGAGACGGAAAAATACCCCCATGTGACCTTCTTCCTCAATGGCGGCAAAGAAGTGCCCGAGGAAGGCGAGGACCGTCATATGCCCGCCTCGCCCAAGGTTGCGACTTATGATTTGGCTCCTGAGATGTCCTCGGGGGAGGTGACCGAGCATTTCGTGAATGCCATCCGCGAAGGCTATGATCTGATCGTCACCAATTACGCCAATCCCGATATGGTGGGCCATACCGGCGATCTAGAAGCGGCCAAAGCGGCTTGCGAGGCGGTGGACCGGGGTCTTGGCGAGGTGCTTGCCGCCCTCGAAGAGGCTGGCGGAGCCATGGTGCTGACCGCAGATCACGGCAATTGCGAAACCATGGTGGATCCCGAAACCGGCGGGCCGCATACCGCTCATACGATCAACCCGGTGCCGGTGATCCTGATCGGCGGGCCCGAGGGCGCGGGCCTGGGCGATGGCCGTTTGGCGGATCTTGCGCCAACGCTGCTGGAACTGATGGGGCTGGAAAAACCCGCTGAAATGACCGGGGAAAGCTTGATCCGACATTAAACGCAGGTGCTGCGCGCCTGATTACGCAGTTTTTGGGCCGGGAGCTGCAATTTCCGGCCTACACAAAAGCGATACCGGGCAAGAACGGGCTGGTAGCCAGGGCCGGGAGAGGCTTTATATAAGATCTGATACGCGCACCGGCTTTGGCTTTCTAAGGCTGGTTCCTGGCAAGAGGACTGATCCCGCATGAAATCATTCGTCACGGCTGCCATGGTGGGCACATTGGCCGGAGGCCTGTTGACCACTCAGATTGCCGGTCCTCTCTTGGCGCAGGAAGAAAAAAGCAGCAATTCGGTCTATGAGCAGCTTGATCTATTTGGCGACATTTTTGAACGCATCCGCGCGCAATATGTGGAAGAGGTCGAAGAAGGCGAGCTGATTGAGGCGGCGATCAACGGTATGTTGACCTCGCTCGATCCTCATTCCAGCTATCTTTCCCCCGATGATGCCGATGATATGCGCCTGCAAACCCGCGGTGAATTTGGCGGGCTGGGCATTGAGGTCACCCAGGAAGACGGGTTCGTGAAAGTCGTCTCGCCCATCGATGACACGCCCGCTGATGAGGCCGGGATCGAGGCAGGGGATTTCATCACCCATGTGGATGGGGAAAGCATCCTGGGCCTGACCTTGGATGAAGCGGTGGATTTGATGCGCGGCCCGGTTGGGTCCGAGATCATCATCACCGTGGTGCGCGAGGGCGAGGACGAGCCCTTTGACGTGACCATCACCCGCGACACAATCAAATTGACCGCCGTGCGCACCCGCACCCAGGGCGATGCGGTGGTGGTGCGGATCACCACTTTCAACGATCAGACCTTTCCCAATCTGGAAAGCGGGCTGAAAGAAGCGGTGGAAGAATTGGGCGGCATGGAGAATGTCGAAGGCTTTGTTCTGGATCTGCGTAACAATCCCGGCGGTTTGCTGACCCAAGCGATCCGGGTGTCGGATGCGTTTTTGGATGCGGGCGAGATTGTTTCGACCCGTGGGCGCGAGCTGACTGACAGCGATCGTTATAACGCCACCGAAGGCGATTTGGCCGCAGGCAAACCCATTGTGGTGCTGATCAATGGCGGTTCGGCCTCGGCCTCGGAGATTGTTGCCGGCGCGCTGCAAGATCACCGCCGGGCGATTGTGGTGGGCACCAAAAGCTTTGGCAAAGGTTCTGTGCAAACCGTGATGCCGCTGCGGGGGGAGGGGGCGATGCGCCTGACCACGGCGCGCTATTACACCCCGTCGGGCCGCTCGATCCAATCCTTGGGCGTTTCTCCCGATATCATCGTGGAACAGCCGCGCCGCGAGCCCGTGGAAGAGACCGAGGATGACAAGGCCGCGCGCCTGCGCTCGGAGGCGGATCTGCGGGGCAGTTTGAACAATGACAGCCTGACCGAGGATGAGATCCGCCAGATCGAAGAGGATCGCGCCCGGGCCGAAGCCGCAGCCGAGCTGCGCGAGGAAGATTACCAATTGGCCTATGCGGTGGATATTCTCAAAGGTCTCTCGGCGCTCAACGGTCAGGAGTGAGGGTTCCCCCGCGCGGCTATATTCTTGCGGCGCGGATCAAAGAAAGATGCGCAACCGGGGGATCGGTTGCGCTTTAACCGCGAAAGGGCGGGCCATGAATTTACTGGCGAAATGGGTTTTTCGGGCAGCGGTTTTGGCGCTTCCCAGCATCGGTATGGCGCAAGAGCCCGAGAAATTCGGCGATTGGGTCAAGGTCTGCGAAGGCGGGCAGCCCTGCCGCCTGGTGCATCAACAAACCATGCGCGATAGCGGCGATCTGGCCCTGCGTTTGATCGCAATGAGAACCGACCAAGGTGCGGTGCTGGCCGCGCAATTGCCCATGGGGGTGCATTTGCCCTCGGGCGCGGTGTTCCGTTTGCGCCTGCCGGAAAACGCCCCGCAAGAGCAGATGGTTTGGCAGCGCTGTTTGAACAAGGTGTGCGAAGCCGCGATCCAGCTTGGTCCGGATGAGCTGGCGAAATTTGCCGAAAATGACGCGATGCTGTTCGCCTATCGGATGGATCCCAGCGATGAGCCTCGGGTGATGCAGGTGAGCCTATCGGGTTTCAACGAGGGCCTGGCGCAAACCGGGGAATAGGAACGCAGCCGTTCAACCTGGAGTGTCATCAGCCTGCTCGGGTTCGTCATTGTATCTTTGATCTCAGGACGGATGTATCTGAACGCGCCTATGCGCAGGGCGAGGACTTCAGACTGGAGTTCAAGTTCGACACTGTAACCGGCGACGCTTTCGTTGTTGGCAACAATGGCATGAGCGAAGTGGGTATAGTGCCCGGCGACAGGGGGGTGACTTTTCTGGAAATCCTGTCCTCTGGTGCGGTTCAATCTACCACCGCTGGGTTTGATGGCCACGCTGTGCATAGCCGTCATACGATCATGGGAACAAGTTTGTTGCCGTCGCAATATTATGGGTCCTGCGTGTTCGATTGACGTGATGGCCTTGATACCGGTCAGTCTTTTCCCTTTGCTGCGCGCCTGAGCCCAATTGTGCGGCGGTGCAGAACCGGCCAGACAGGGCGCGTTATCATAGTGGAGCCCGCCATGCCCAAGACCATGAGTGCCGAAGAAATCGCAGCCCTTCCCTATCGTCGGGGCGTGGGTGTGGTGCTGTGTAATGCCCAAGGGTTGGTTTTTGTGGGCCAGCGTATCGATAGCTATAGCCCCGCCTGGCAAATGCCCCAAGGGGGGATCGATCCCGGGGAAGATCCCCAAGACACGGCGCTGCGCGAGCTATGGGAAGAAACCGGCGTGACCTCGGATCTGGTCACAATCGAGGCGGAAACCAGCAAATGGCTGCGCTATGATCTGCCCCATGATATCGTGCCGCGGATCTGGAAAGGCCGCTTTCGCGGACAGGAGCAAAAATGGTTCCTAGCGCGGTTTTCCGGTCGGGATGATCAGGTGCAGATCGCCACAGAGCACCCGGAATTTTCCCAATGGCGTTGGCTTGCCGCCAGCGAATTGGTGGAGAATATCGTGCCGTTTAAACGCGATCTTTATGTGGATATTTTGGCGGAATTTGCCGAACCGCTGGGGCTGTAAGCGCGGGCTTTTTCGGGCGCGTTCGACGCTAATTGGCCTCATTCCGAGGGCCGGTGCCATCGTGCCGTCCCTTGGAAGCGCAACGGCACGTCCCAACAGATCTTATTGGGCGGGCCTTAGCCAAGGGCCATGGGCTTAGAGAATATCATCCTCGGCATCGCTGGCGGAAATGCCAAGCGTTTCGAGCCCATCTTCGAGATAATCGGCCAAAAGCGGCATGCCGGTGAGGTAATCCTCGGTGCTGGTGGTGGCCTCTTCCCGAGCGGTGGTGAGGGCTTCGTCCCATTCATCGGGGGCAAAGCTTTCCCGCCCGATCCAGGCGATGGCAACCATGGCATATTGATCATCTTCGTTCTGCGCGGCGATGAATTCGCGCAATTCGGCTTCGGCGGCGGGATTGCCACCGCCGCGGGTGCTGGATTCCCGCGCGAGCAAGATCACTTGGGCAACAAGATCGGCATGAATTTCAGGCATAGGGGCCTCCAAAGCTGCGCATACAACCTGACGCAAACTGCGCCGGGATGCCAGCGGTTTTGGCCCCTAAACCCCTGCGCCAAATAGCCGGTAATAGGCCCAATCAGGCAAGAACTGACTGCCCCGAAACAGCCATGAGAACAGCCGCGGGAAATTGCGCTGAAACCGGCGCGTGCGCATCAGCGCCATCATCTCGCGGGCCGCGTCTTCGGGCTCCATCAAAAACGGCATGGTAAACGCGTTCTTGTCGGTCAGCCGCGTGCGGATAAAGCCAGGATTGGCCAATTGCACGTGGATGGGGCTGCGATGCAAATCCGCTTGCAAGCTTTCGGCCAGGGCCATCAGCCCGGCTTTGGAGGCGCTATAACCGATGGTGCCAGGCAGGCCGCGAAAGCCCGAGAGCGAGCCGGTCAGCACAATATGGCCCGCCCCTCGCGCCACCATCCCCGGCAGCACCGCGCCGCAGACCCGCACCGCGCCGGTGAAATTGATATCGGCCATGGCTTCGGTTTGGGCCGCGTCCCAGTTTTGCGCGGCCATGGGCCAATAGACCCCGGCCAGATAGATCATCCCATCCACCGGGCCCGCCGCCTCGCTGGCCTTTGTGACCGCTGCCAGATCGCTCACATCCAGGGGCAGGGCTTGGGCCGGGCCGGGAAGGTTCTTTGCGATCTGTTGCAAGCGCTCGGCGTTGCGCGCACTTAGGATCAGCTCTGCCCCCGCATGGCTGAGCTCATGGGCCAGGGCTGCGCCCAGCCCTTCGGACGCGCCCACCAGCCAATAGCGTTTGCCGGAAAACTCCATCGCCGCTTATTCCGCCGCCAAAGGGGTTTGGGCATCGTGCTGGGCGGGCAAGGGGCGCATGGTGGCCACCAATTCCGCCACGCGGATGCCGAATTTGCGAAATTGGCTGCGATTGATGATGGTGCCGTTCTCCATCAGATACATCCAATCCACAGTGCTTAGCACATGCCCGCCAGAGGCCTCGGGCAGGCGGATGCGATAGCCCAAACGCACGCCCGCGCCTTTTTGCTGGCCTTTGCCCTCGCCCAGAATATCCGGAGCGGTGGCGCTGATCTGGCCGGTCTCATCCACTTTGAGCTGCCATTCGCGATGCTGGGTGGTGCCGCTATCATAGCGGAAATCTTCGGTCATAATGCCGGTATCGCCCTGCCATTTGGCCTCCATCTCGGCCACAAACCGCGCGTTCACCCGCCCCAAAGGCCCATAGATCACCCCTTCGCAGAGCATTGGTCCGTTCAGATGGGCGCGGATGTCAAAATCCGGCCCGGTGGCGGCGTAATCTTCGGGGGTTTGGGCGGTAAAAGACCAAAACCGCCCAATGGCGATCCAGACGAGGATGGCACTGGCGACACCTGTGAGAAAAATCAGCAGATATTCCATCAGTTCAGCTTTCTTCGTTGGGGGCTTGGGTCATCGGGTAATCTCTTCGCGGGGCGGCTCGGGGCGCACATGCCAAGGCGCGCCTTTCCACCAAAGCTTGAAGGCTTGCCAATGGATCAGCCCCAGAACCCGGCGCGCGCCAAAGGGGCGGCGCAGGGCGGCTAGGATCACGATACGGTTGCTAAGCGGGCGGCGCGGCCCGGCCAAAGTGGCCACAAGCCGTTCCTGCCCATGGCGGAAATCAATGCGAATATCGATTTTCTTCGCCGTGATCTCGAAATTGAAGCGATAGCCCCCGGCGATGGGCTGAAAGGGCGAGACGTGAAAGATCTTGCGCGCTTCAAGCGTGTCTTGCGGCGCGATCGGGCGCTGATCGGCGTGATGGCACAAATAGGAATGGCGATCGCCAAAAGTGTTCGACACTTCTGCAATCACCGCCCGCAGCGCCCCGTCGGTGTCATGGCACAGCCAAAAGCTGACCGGGTTGAACACATGGCCAAGCAAGCGCGGCTGCGCCAATAGCAAGATCTGCCCTTGGGCCTGATCCAGCCCATGTTCGGCCAATACCTCGCGGGCCCAGGCCACGCCGCGCCCGGCGCCTTTCGGCCCCCCATGATCGCGATCTTGCAGCGAGGTTAAGTTGGCCCGGTTGCGGGAAAATAGCCAAGGCCCGCGGCTGGTTTCGGGATCCAGCAGCAGATAATCCACGCTATAGGTAAAGGCGTTTTGCACTTTGCCATGGCGGCCGTGATAGGTCTGGCCATCTATGTGATCGACCCAATTCATGCGGCGATCTCCCGCGCGGCGCGGGCCAGCACCCCTTGGGCGGCTTCCAAACCGCTGGACAGCCCGTCTTCGTGAAAGCCGTTTTTCATCCAGGCCCCGGCAAACCAGGTGTTCCGCGCCCCGTTGAATTGGGCGATCTGGGCCTGGGCGCGCAGGGCGGCATTGGTGTAAAGCGGATGGGCAAAACTGGTTTCATCATAGATCAGCTCGTCGCGAATGGGCTGGGTCGGGTTCAGCGTGACGAATAGCGGATCGCTTTGGGGGATGGGTTGCAGCGAGTTCATCCAATAGCTCAGCCCGATGCCAGGGGCGCTGCGCTGCACGGGTTCCACATAATTCCACGAGGCCCAGCAGCGGCGATTTCGCGGCATCAGATTGGGATCTGCATGCAGCACCGCGCGGTTGGGCTGATAGGGGATCGCCTCTAGGGCGGCGCGCTCTTGTGGGGCGGGATCGGTCAACAGCGCCAGGCTTTGATCGGAATGGGTGGCGAAAATCACCTCGTCAAAACGTTCCCAGGCCCCGCCCTTGAGCTTGACCTCGGCCCCAAGCGAATCCCGGCGCACGGCCACCACCTGCGCGTTGGTGCGAATATCCACCGCTTTGGCGCGCAAGCTTGCCTCTAGCCGGGTGACATATTCGATCGAGCCGCCTTTGACCGTGTACCATTGATGCTGCCCGGTGATCCCCAGCAGGGCGTGATTGCGGAAAAACCGCAGCATGGCTTCGGCGGGAAAGCGCAAAATATCTTGGGTCGGGGTGGACCAAATCGCCCCGGAAAACGGCAGCAAATAGTGATCGCGAAAGGCCGCGCCCGTGCCTAGGATCTCGATCAACTCGCCAATGCTCATCTCTGGTTGACCTTCCACCAGCGCTTCGGCCTTGGCGTTAAAGGCGAGAATATCGCGCAGCATGCCCAGAAATTCCGGGCGTAGCAGATTGCGGCGCTGGCCAAACAGGCTGTTGAGCGTGTTCAGCGCATATTCCACGCGCCCGCCCCCCATGGAGGCGGCAAAGCTCATATTGCTTTTGGCGGTCTCTACCCCGAGCTCATCAAACAGGGCCGTCAGATGGGGGTAATTCGCATGGTTGAACACGATAAATCCCGTATCCACCGCTTGCTGCCCGCTTTTGCCAGCCCGCACTGTGCGTGCATGCCCGCCCAGGCGCGGGGCGGCCTCGATCACGCTCACCCGCGCGGATCCGGCCAAGTGATGGGCCGCCCCCAACCCGGAAATGCCACCGCCAATAATCGCAACGCGGCGCATGGCGCCAAAGGGAAGGGGGTGTGTCATGAAAGGTCCTTATCGCTCTTTTGAACTCTTTTACGGGGCCGCGGGCCAACCGGATGACTCTGGCCCAGAAATATTTGAAGTTTCACGTGAAACGCGAAGCTTCAGCTTGGCGCGGCAAAGGGGTCTGGACCAGGAATAAATTTTTGATCCAAGCGGCACGCTGCCCCGTAGAATATCCGTCGGATGAAAAGAAACCGCTGTACCAACGGGGCTGCTTCCTTATGCTTGTGCTTCGATCTGTGGGGTTAGGCGACGGTACGGCCACCGTGACGAAAATAGATAGCCAAGAACAAAGCTGGGCGGATCTGATGGAGCGGATCAAGACCCGGCAGGATCAGGCGGCATTTGCGGCGCTCTTTGCCCATTTCGCCCCGCGCATTAAAGGATTTTTGATTAAATCCGGGGCCAGTGAAAGCCTGGCCGAGGAATGCACCCAAGAGGCCATGGCGACGCTTTGGCATAAGGCGCATCTTTTCGATCCGTCCCGCGCGAGCTTGAGCACTTGGGTGTTCACCATCGCTCGGAACAAAAAGACAGATATGCTGCGCAAACAGCGCCGCCCCGAACCCGAAGACCTGCCATGGGGGCAAGAGGCTGAACCAGATCAGGCCGATGTGCTCGAATTGCAGGAAGAAAGCGATAGATTGTCCAAAGCCGTGGCAAACCTGCCTGAAAAGCAGCGGCATTTGGTGGAAAAGGCCTATTTTGGGGATATGTCCCATAGCGAAATTGCAACTGAGACGGGCATTCCCCTTGGCACAATCAAGTCGCGCATTAGATTGGCGCTTGAACGCCTAAGACATGAGATGAAGTGAGTAGCTAAGGATGGTCAAACATCACTTGCCAGATGCACTATTGATGGCCTACGCGGCGGGCAATCTTCCCGAGGCGTTTAGCCTGGTGATTGCGGCTCAGGCTTCGCTCTGTGATGAGGCGCGGGTGCGCCTTGAGGCTTTTGACACCCTCGGCGGTGCGGTGCTCGATCAGGCCGAGCCAGTGGCAATGGCCGCGGGCAGTCTAGAGGCGACCTTGGCCTTGATCGCCGCGTCCCAGGCCGCGCAAATTCCCGCCCCAGTGCAACATGATTGCGCCGTTCTCCCTGCGCCGGTGCAAGATTATGTGGGTGGCGGGCTAGATAAGATCGTGTGGCGCTCGGCAGGGATGGGGGTCAAACAAGCGATCCTGAGCGCCAGCGATGAGGCCACGGTGCGGCTGCTTTATATCCCATCGGGCGTGACCATTCCCGATCATACCCATGGGGGGATGGAGCTGACCTTGGTGCTGCAAGGCGCGTTTGAGGATGGCGAGGATCATTTCGCCCGCGGCGATGTGGAAATCGCCGATGAAAGCCTCAAACACACGCCTATGGCGGTGGGGCCAGAGGATTGCATTTGCCTGGCCGCCACCGATGCGCGGTTGAAATTCAGCGGGCTCCTGCCGCGCTTGGCCCAGCCGTTCCTTCAGATCTGACCACCCGAGGCCGGGCGGGCTCGGCGCTTGGGCCGGGCAATTCTGGCTTTTCCGGCGCGTCAAATTCAAAGTTTTCCAAGCGCTGGGCCCGGCGGCCTGCTTTATCGGCGCTGGTGCGGATCTCGGCCACGTCTTTTTGCGCTTGAGCGAAATGCCGGTCCAGATTGCCGACCCGATCCCCCAGCCGTTCCACATCTTTGACCAGCGCGGCCAGTTCTTTGCGGATCGCCCCGGCTTGCTCGCGCATCCGAGCATCTTTAAGGATCGCGCGCAGGGTGTTCAAAGTGGCCATGCAAGTGGTGGGCGAGACGATCCAGACCCGCGCGGCAAAGCCATCGCGCACCACATCCCCGAAATTGGCATGTAGCTCTGCGTAAACCGCCTCGGAGGGCAGGAACATCAGCGCGCCTTCGGCGGTCTCTCCTTGCAGGATATATTTCTCGGAAATCGCTTTGATATGGGTTTTGACAGCGGCGCGCAGGGCGCGGGACGCGGCGGTTTTTTCGCCTTCGGTTTCCGCCGCGCGCAGGGCTTCATAGGCTTCCAGCGGGAATTTGCTGTCGATCACAATGGGCCCGGGCGGGTTGGGCAGATCGATCAAGCAATCGGCCCGTTTGCCATTGGACAGGGTCGCTTGCATTTGGAAACTGTCCGGCGGCAGAGCTTTGGACACGATGTCATGGAGCTGAATTTCGCCAAAGGCGCCGCGGGTCTGTTTGTTGGATAGAATATCTTGCAGCCCCAGCACATCACCCGAAAGCTTTTCGATATTCTGCTGCGCTTGATCGATGGTTTGCAGCCGCTGTTGCAGCTCGCCCAAAGACCGGGCGGTGCGGCTGGCCGAACCATGCAGCGTGTCGCCCATGGATTTGGTCACCTCTTCCAGCCGCCGTTCCATCGTGGCCATCATCTGGGTCTGGGCCATGGCTTGGGCTTCGGACACATGGGTGAGCCCGCCGCTAAGCTGATGTTGCCCATCAGAGAGCGCTTGCACCCGCGCACCCAGATCCCCCAAATGCTGGGCCAGCGGATCGATGGAGGCCGCGGAGCGGCTGGCCGCGCGTAGGGACAAGACCAGCAGCAGCAGAACCAGCCCCGCAAGCCCGGCAGCGGCCAGGATCATCGCCTGAGGATTGGCCAGAAAAGCGTCGATATATGGGGTGATCTCACTCATGTGCGTCCAAAGAGCCGTTCGATATCTTGCAAGCGCAGCTCCACATAGGTGGGGCGGCCATGGTTGCATTGGCCCGAATGGGGCGTGGCCTCCATGCGCCGCAACAGCGCGTTCATCTCATCGGCTTGCAGCCGGCGGCCGCTGCGGACCGATCCATGACAGGCCATGCGCGACAGCACTGCCTCGAGCCGGGCGCTGAGCAGATCAAGCCCGGCCCCATCGGCCAGCAAATCGCACAGATCCCGCAGCAAGGCTTCGGCATTGATCGTGCCCAAAATCGCCGGGGTTTCCCGTACCGCCACGCAGCCCGGCCCAAAGGGCTCTAAGCTCAGGCCCAGCTTGGCCAGGGGCTCTTGATGTTCCAGCAGCAGGGAAGCGGCCTCGCCCAGATCCACGATCTCGGGGATCAGCAGCGCTTGGGCGGCGACACCGTTTTCCGCCATGGCCGCTTTCATATCCTCATAAACCAGCCGTTCATGGGCGGCATGGGCATCCACGATCACCAAGCTGTCATCGCTTTGGGCCAGGATATAGTTTTCAAACACCTGGGCGCGGGCAGCCCCTAGCGGGTGTTGCGTGGTCTCTGCCGGTTCTGGCGCGGGCTCGCTGCGCACCGATGGCGCGGCGGTTTCGGCAAAGCCTGTTTGCTCTATCACCGGGGCCGAGGGCAGCGGCGCTTGAAAAGCATAAGCGCTTTGGCGTGCGCCGGGGCTGGCATAATCGCGCTGATATTGCCGAGGCGCGGCGGCGGGGGTGTCCGGCTCCGCCCGCATGGCCCCAAGGGTGGGGCCAGCCAAAGTGCTAGAGCTGCGATGGCCCGCCTCGGCCAAAGCATGGCGCAGGCCCGAAACGATCAGCCCGCGGGCCAATCCGGGATCGCGAAAGCGCACTTCGGATTTCGCCGGATGCACATTCACATCCACAAGCTCTGGCGGGCAGTCCAAAAACAGCACCGCCGCCGGGTGGCGATCGCGGCTGAGCAGATCGGAATAGGCGGCCCGCAGCGCCCCGGTCAGCAGCTTGTCCCGCACCGGGCGGCCATTGACGAATAGAAACTGCGCCACCGCCGCGCCCCGGCTATAGGTGGGCAGGGCGGCAAAGCCGGTCAGGCGCAAATCCTCGCGGGTGGCATCAATCGGCAGGGCGTTGGCCGCGAAATCCGCGCCCAGAATACCGTTGAGCCGCTGGCCGAGCCGGTCGAAAAACTCGCCATTTTCTGGATCACAGCGCAGCAAGATCCGGGCGGCGCCATCGCTGAGCGCGCGCAAGGTGATGCCAGTGCCAGGGGCGGCCATGGCCAGCCGTTTCAGCGTGTCGCTGATGGCTTGGGTTTCGGCCCGGTCGCTGCGCAGGAATTTCAGCCTTGCGGGGGTGGCAAAGAACAAATCGCGCAGCTCGACCACGGTGCCCGCGCTCAGTGCCGCCGGGCGCAGCGGGCCAATCTCGCCGCCGCTGACGGTGATCTCGGCCGCCTCGCTTGCCCCTGCCAGGCGCGAGGTCACGCTCAGCCGCCCCACCGCGCCCAGCGATGGCAATGCCTCGCCGCGAAAGCCGAATGTGTGAATATGGGTCAGATCGCTGCCATCGATTTTCGACGTGGCATGGCGCGACAGGGCCAGGGGCAGATCTTCGGGCGCGATACCATGGCCATCATCACTGACCCGGATCAGGCTTTTGCCGCCATCGCTGAGCTCAACGGTGATGCGGCTGGCCCCCGCATCCAGGGCATTTTCCACCAATTCCTTTACGGCAGAGGCCGGACGCTCCACCACCTCGCCGGCGGCGATACGGTTGATCGCAGCATCATCAAGCTGATGGATGCGCGGCGGGTCTGTGGATATGTTGCGGCCAGGTGCGTTCATACCACTATCCCTAGCATATATTGCCGCAGCCTGGCCAGAGATCTTGCCCGCGCCTTTATTGGGTCGCGGGCAATCCTTCGGGCAGACCCACCACCACGAATGTCAGCTCCTCAGGGCGCAGCAGGCTGGCGGCAACCCGGTTCACATCTGCAAGGGTCACGGCTTCGATTTTGGCATTGCGGGTGTTGATGTAATCCATGGGCATCCCATCCATCTGCATGCCCAGCAAAATTCCCGCGATCCGGCTATTGCCATCAAAGCGCAAAGGATAGGCGCCAGTAAGATAGGTTTTGGCCTGCTCCAGCTCTTCGGCGCTGACCCCATCGCTGGCCATGCGTTCCCATTCGGCGCGGATAATTTCGATGGACTCCCCCACGGTGGCATTGGCCGTGGCCATGCGCCCGATCAGCAGATTGGCGTAATCCTTGCTCGCCAGATAGGCATAGATCCCATAGGTCAGCCCGCGTTTTTCGCGCACTTCGCTCATCAAACGCGATCCGAACCCGCCTGCGCCCAGAATTTGGTTCAACACAAAGGCCGGGAAGAAATCCGGGTGATCGCGATGGATACCTTCTTGCAGGAACAGGATCGAGGATTGCGGCGTGTCATAAGGGGTCACATGCACATCGCCATCCAGCGCCAGGGCGGCAGGCTCCGGCAGCGGCGCGCCGGTTTCCGGCAGATCCGCCAAGAGCCTGTCCATGAGCGCGCCAAGCGCTTCGGGGGTGATATCCCCCACCGCCGAGATATAGACCCGGTCCCGCGCCAGGGTGTTGCCATGGGCTTGGATCAGATCCTCGCGGCTCAGCCCGGTGACGCTATCGATGGTGCCGCTGCCGGGATGCGCATAGGGGTGACTGCCATAGACCATCTGGGCCAGGGTATCGCTGGCGATGGTGTCGGGGTCTTCTGCATCCGAGCGCAGCCCGGCCAGAACTTGCGCGCGCACCCGTTCAATGGCTTGAGCGTCAAAGCGCGGCGCCATCAGCGCGCTGCGCAGCAAGGTGATCGCCTCCTCTTGGGTGTCGGTGAGAAATTGCGCCGAAACGCTCACCGCATCATCGGAGCTGTCGAAATAAAAGCTGGCAGCCAGATCATCGCGGGCCTCGGCAAAGCCCCGGGCATCGAGATCCCCTGCGCCTTCTTCCAGCAGGGCAGCCATCAGATTCACCGCCCCCCGCGCCTGCGGCTCATCCAGAGAGGTGCCGCCGCGAAAGGCGATCTCCAGCGACACAAAGGGCAATTCGGGGCTTTGCACCAGCCAAGCGGTGAGCCCACCAGGGCTGGTCACCTCGGTGATTTCCACTGTTGCCCGGGCGGGCAGAGAAAATGTGATCACAAATGCGCAGATCAGCGAAAGCAACCGGATCATTGGGATATCTCCTGACCAGTATCAGAATTTGTGATCACAGCTGGGGTGACAAAGCCCGTCACGGCGCGATCACGGTTCAGCACCTCGCGGGCAGCGCTCAGCACTTGCTCGGCGGCGGTTGCTTGCAACAGCTCTGGCCAGGCCTCGATATCCTCAACCGTGAGCCCCGAGGCCAGCGCCGCACCATAGCGTTGGGCCCGGCCCTGGGTGCTGTCTTGGGCATAGATTTCCGAGGCGTAAATCTGCCGTTTCAGCCGGGCAAATTGCTCTGGATCGATCCCGTCTTCCAGAAACCCGGCAAGGGTGTCATCTAGCGCGGCTTCGGCTTCGTCGAGGCTGACCCCCGGTGTGGGCACCATCACCAGGCTAAAAGTGGTGTCATCCAGCGACACGCCGCGATAGCTCGCCCCGGTATAGATCGCCAATTGATCCTCAAATTGCAGCTTGCGGCCCAAATAAGAGGTGGCCGGATCATCCCCAAGCAGCGCTGCCAACAAGGTCAGGGCCGCAGCCATTTCCTGCGCGCCCGCATCCCGTTCGGGGGCAAGATAGGAGCGGCGCAAATAGGGCTGGGCCACGCGCGTGTCGGAAAATTTCAATCGGCGCTCGGCGATTTGCGGCGGCTCGCTTACCCGCGCCCGGTCTGGCAAGCTTTCCGAGGCGGCAATCGGTCCGTAATGGGTTTCGGCCAAGCTGTGCACCTCTTCAGGGGTGACATCCCCGGCCACGATCAAGATCGCGTTATTGGGGGCGTAGTAAGTCTCGTAGAACGCTGCGGCATCCTCAAGCGTCAGCGCGGCCACCTCTTGCGGCCAGCCGATAATGGGCCGCCCATATGGGTGGTTGAGATATTGCGCGGCGCGATATTGCTCGCCAAATAGTGCATCGGGATCTGCATCCACCCGCTGTTTGCGTTCTTCCAGCACCACTTTCAGCTCGGGGGCGACGACCTCTTGGCTAAGTTGCAGATTTACCATCCGGTCCGCTTCCATCTGCATCATCAAGCCCAGGCGATCACTGGCAACCCGTTGAAAATAAGCGGTATAATCCCAAGATGTGAAGGCATTATCACTGCCGCCATTGGCTTCGACAATTTGCGAAAACTCCCCCGGCTTCAGGGTTTTTGTGCCCTTAAACAGCAAATGTTCCAGATAATGGGCGATGCCAGAGACGCC
>JAOXSB010000297.1 GCA_025800345.1 Mangrovicoccus sp.
GATTGGCCTGATTTTTATGCGCTGGCGGGGCTGATCTTGATCGCCGCCTCGGGGCTGGGCTCGCTGATCGCGCATCACCGCGCGGGCTAAGCCCAGCGAATGCGCCGATTAACGGGTCAGCTCGCGCATGCCTCGGGAAATCCCTTCCAAGGTCATGGGCACCATCTGATTGTCAAAGATCTGCTGAATGATCCGCGTGGATTGGGTATAGCCCCAATGACCTTCGGGCGCCGGGTTGATCCAGAGGTTCGAGCTCCATTGATCCCGCGCCCGGCGCAGCCAAGTCTCGCCGCTTTCCTCGTTCCAATGCTCATTGGCCCCGCCTGGGTAAAGCACCTCATAAGGGCTCATGGCCGCATCGCCCACAAAGATGCATTTGTAATCGCTGCCATAGGTGCGCAGCACCTCATCGGTGGGGATTTGCTGATCCCAACGGCGGGTATTGTCGCGCCACACGCCTTCATAAAGGCAGTTATGGAAGTAATAATATTCCAGATGTTTGAATTCCGACCGGGCGGCGCTGAACAACTCTTCGACGATGCGGATATAGGGGTCCATGGATCCGCCCACATCAAGAAACAGCAGCACTTTGACCGCATTGCGCCGCTCGGGCCGGGTTTTCACATCCAAATAGCCATGCTCGGCCGTGGCCCGGATCGTACCATCTAGATCAAGCTCATCATGGGCCCCATCGCGGGCCCATTGGCGCAAGCGCTTCAGAGCCACTTTGATATTGCGGGTGCCCAGCTCGATCGTGTCATCGAGATTTTTGAACTCGCGCTTATCCCAGACCTTTACCGCGCGGCGATGGCGGCTTTCTTTCTGGCCGATGCGCACGCCTTCGGGATTATAGCCATAGGCCCCAAAGGGCGAGGTGCCCGCTGTGCCGATCCATTTATTGCCCCCTTGGTGGCGGCCTTCTTGTTCTTTGAGCCGCTCTTTGAGGGTCTCCATGAGCTTTTCAAACCCGCCCAGAGCCTCGATCTCGGCCTTTTCCTCATCGCTAAGGTGGCGCTCGGCCATGCGGCGCAGCCATTCTTCGGGAATATCCACCGCCTCGACCACATCTTCCATAGAGATCTGTTCCAGACCTTGGAAACTGGCGGCAAAGGCTTGGTCGAATTTGTCCAGATTGCGCTCATCTTTGACCATGGCGGTGCGGGCCAGATAGTAAAACCCGTCAATGTCATAGGTCACCAGACCGGTCTTAATCGCCTCTAAAAAGGCGAGGAATTCACGCAGGGTGACAGGCACCCCCGCGCGGCGCAATTGGTCAAAAAACGGCAAGAACATGGGCGGGCCTCACAAACTGCGCTCGAGGAAAATGGTAATGAACAGCCCCAAAAGGGCAAGCGCCATGGCAAAGACCAAAGCATATTGGGCGATATCAAGGGGTTTGCCGCCGCGTTTGCGGGCCAAAAGCCCGCCCCAAAGCGCGCCGATCAAACCCAATGCAAGAATGATCATGTGCCTGGTCCTTCCGTAAATTCACCCGATGCGATCACCGCAATCTCGCTGGCTCTTTGGCGGATTTCAGCGCCATCGCGAAACCCAAAGCGCCCCCAGGCCATGCCTTGGCGCAGGCTTGCGGCCGCAGCCGCGCTTTGGCCAGTGTTTTCCTGGGCCGCGGCCCGCACAAACAGCAGATCCGACAGCAGCGCTGCGTTTTCCGCACGTTTGGCCACGGGCACATAGCGCTCGGCGATCTCCATGGCCACTTGGTATTCCCCGGCGGCCAAGGCGAAGGCCGCGATTTGCATGCTCACATGGGCTGCATGGATCTGGGTGGCGCTGCGGCGGCTATAGATCTCGCCCGCTGCAAGAAAGGTCTCCAGTGCAAATTCCCCATCCCGCGGCGCGGCCAAACGGCCCGCAGTGAACAGGGAAAGCCCCAGGCGGGTCTCTTGCCAGCCTTCATCTTGGGCGATGGCTAAGGCGCGCTCAGCGGCTGCCCGACGCCCAGACAACCCGCCCGCCGGGGCCAGCGCGCGGGAGATTGCCTCGCGCCAGGGCCGTGGGCTGGGGCCATAGGCACGGGTGGGGATGCTGGCCCCGTCCGGGTTGAGCCCGGCTAAGATGCTGGGCAGCACCGCCCCAGCTTGAACCCGGCTCATGCCGTTTTCCAAGCGCGGGTCGTAAGTCGCCCGCAGCATCAGCATGTCAAAGCCCGTGAGCACCGAATGCAGATTGTCATCATTGAAGATGGAATCTTCTAGCCGATAAAGATCATTGAGCGGCCCAAGCGCCTGGGCGATTTCCTCGTGCAAGCAATCGCGAATTTCTTGGGGGGCGACATCCACGGGCAAGAAAACCGTGGCCGCCTCGCGCCGGGCCACACCGGACCATGCCAGATCCCGCCGCCGTGTGTTTTTGCGAAACTCATCCCAGCTCACCTGGGCGGGCAGCACGAAACAGGCCGCTTCGGGCACCACCCGTTCCAATTGGGCGCGGCTGATGCCTTCGACTTTGATTTTCGCAGGCGCCCCGTCGGGGACGCGGCGAATATCGATCCCGGCTTCATTGCGCAGGCGGGTCAAGAGCCGGTCCAGTTCGTGATCCATATGGGGAGAGATCTGACCAGACAGCGCCACGCTCACCGGCTGTTCAAACCGGGTGAACCGCTCTAGCTCTGCGCCGCTTTCCAGAGCGAAAGAGAGATCAAGGAAATCCAAGGCGATCTCGTTATTGGACCGCCTTGAGGCCTCGGGCTGCGGCGGTCCGAATTGCGCCATTGGGGGTAGGGGCGTTTCGGCCAGCTCGGGCAGCACTTCGGGGGCAGGAGGGGCGACCGAGATCGTACAGGCGCCCAAAACCAAGGCGCCCATAAGCCCACAAAGCCGTCCAAACCCTGCGCGCGCCACTCCAGCCGCGCCCGTCACCAGATCCTCCGCGCGCTGCAACAGCGCTCAGCGCGCTTGGCGCCGGGCCATAAAGGCCAGCCGCTCAAAGAGCTGCACATCTTGTTCGTTTTTCAGCAAGGCTCCGTGCAGCTTGGGCAGGGCGGCCCCGCCTTCCCGGCGCAGCTCATCGGCGCTCAGATCCTCGGCCAATAGCAGCTTGAGCCAGTCCAGAACCTCGGAAGTGGAGGGTTTCTTCTTAAGCCCATCCATCTCGCGCAGCTCAAAGAACTGGGTCAGGGCCGCGCTGAGCAAGCTTTCCTTAATCCCCGGATGATGCACTGCCACGATGCGTTTCATGGTCTCCATATCGGGGAAGCGAATGTAATGGAAAAAGCAGCGGCGCAAAAACGCGTCTGGCAGCTCTTTTTCATTATTCGAGGTGATGATCACAATTGGCCGCTGCTCGGCGCGGATTGTTTCACCGGTCTCATAGACATGGAATTCCATCCGGTCGAGCTCTTGCAGCAAATCATTGGGGAATTCGATATCGGCTTTGTCGATTTCATCGATCAACAGCACCACTTTGCCCGGTGCTTCAAAAGCCTGCCACAGCTTGCCTTTGCGGATATAGTTTTTCACGTCATGGACGCGCTCATCGCCCAATTGGCTGTCGCGCAGGCGCGAGACCGCGTCATATTCGTAAAGACCTTGCTGCGCCTTGGTGGTGGATTTGATATTCCATTCCATCATGGGCAAGCCCAGGCCAGCGGCCACTTGCTGGGCCAATTCGGTCTTACCGGTGCCAGGCTCGCCTTTGACCAAAAGTGGGCGCTGCAAGGTCACCGCCGCGTTGACGGCAATGGTCAAATCCTCGGTGGCCACATAACTATCGGTGCCCGTGAACTGCAATGTCATCTGATACCCTTTACTGCGGCCCGTGGCGGTGCCTGGCCAATGGTTTGCCTGCGGTCTTTCCGCGATACGCCGATGTCCGGCGGCCCTTTGATCGCCGGTTCGCAAAAGACTAGCACAGCTTGACCGGGCAGCAACAGGGTGCGGGCTTGGCATATAACTTGACGTTTGGAAACGGCGTGACATGCAACTTGGCTTGATGTATGCCGCGCCCAGGGGGGACCCGGATGTCTGATCAAAATGGCCACTCAGAAGCCGGACACGAGAAGGGAGCAGCCATGAAAGCTGAAGTATTTCTACCCGAAGATTATCGACCCGCCGAAGACGAACCGTTCATGAATGAGCGACAGCTCGAATGGTTTCGCCGTGAATTGCTTAAGCAAAAAGCGGCGCTGTTGGAGGAAAGCAAGCATACGATTGAAGGATTGCAGGAAGGCACACGCAATATTCCCGATGTGGCCGATCGCGCCTCAGAGGAAACCGACCGTGCCCTAGAGCTGCGTATTCGTGACCGTCAGCGCAAGCTGGTGTCCAAAATCGATTCTGCTTTGCGGCGCATCGATGAGGGCGAATATGGGTATTGCCAGGATACAGGCGAGCCGATTTCGTTAAAACGACTGGCGGCCCGGCCCACCACCACGCTGAGCCTTGAGGCGCAAGAACGCCATGAGCGCCGCGAAAAGGTGCATCGCGACGATTAATGTCGCAAGATGAGCCGCGCTGACAAATAAGCTGGCGCGGCAAATAGGGGCGATGGGCGGCCGTCGCGCCCTGAGCCTGTTCCTGTAACGGATCATGTGGCCCTTCTTGGCAAGGGCCGCGTTGCCGCTGCGCTATGTTCGGCGCGCCCGCCCCGCGACTATGCGGGGGCTTTTTCCTGTTCCGCAAATCCCGCAGATAAGGCGCGATGCTCCCCGCGCCTTATCTCAGGATGTATTGGCGCTGCGCGGGGCGGCGGAGGAGAAGGTCAAGACCATGGTGAGCGGCTTAAACTATCTCGACGGGCCAGTGGCGGACCGGGCGGCCAAGCCGCTTTTGGGGCGGGCGATAACCATTTTAGGGGCTGGGATTGGCGGGCTAACCGCCGCTTTGGCATTGGCCCGGCGCGGGGCGCAAGTCACGGTGTTGGAACAGGCCGAGGCGCTGCGCGAAGTGGGCGCAGGCATTCAGGTAAGCCCCAACGCGATGCGGGTTCTTTGGGCTTTGGGCCTGGGCGAGGCGATCGGGGCCTGCGCGCCCGCGGCGGCCTCGGTGACGCTGCGTGATTACGCGGGCGGGCGTGAAGTGGCGCATTTGGATTTGGCGGGCATGGCCGAGCTCGGCGGCTATCGCTTGGTGCATCGCGCCGATTTGGTGGCAGAGCTGGCCCAGGCGGCGCAAGCGGCGGGGGTGCGATTGCGCCTTGGGGTGACGGTCAGCGCGGTGCAGGCCGGGGCCGCGGGTGTGCGCCTCGATTTTGCTGATGGCGGTTATGCCACGGCGCCTTTGGTGATCGGGGCCGATGGGGTGCGGGGCCTGGCGCGCAGCGCCATAAGCGGGCGTGCGCCCGAGCCTGCGTTCACCGGGCAAGTGGCCTGGCGGGCTTTGGTGCCGCTTCCCACGCCAGTGGAGCCGCGGGTGCAGGTGATGATGGGCAAGGGGCAGCATTTGGTCTGTTATCCATTGCGCGACCGCCGGGTGATGAACCTGGTGGCGGTGCAAGAACGCGCCGATTGGGCCCCGGAAGGCTGGCATCACGAAGATGACCCAGACAATCTGCGCGCGGCTTTTGCCGATTTCGGCGGGCCAGTACCCGATCTTTTAGCGCGGGTGAAACAGGTCAACCTATGGGGCCTCTTTCGCCATGAGGTGCCCGATCAATGGGCCCGGGGGCGGCTTGTGCTGCTCGGTGATGCGGTGCATCCAACGCTGCCGTTTCTGGCTCAAGGGGCCTGTATGGCCATGGAAGATGCCTGGGTTTTGGCGGAATGCCTATCCGCGCGCGAAGATATCTCGGCTGCATTGACCGCCTATCAAAGCGCGCGTTTGGCGCGTTGCCGCCGGATCGTGGCCGCGGCCAATAGCAATGCTTGGGCCTATCATCTGCGCATGCCGGGTTTTCGTCAGGCGGCGCATTTGGCGCTGCGCCTTGGGGACAGTCTCGCCCCAGGAGCCGCCCTGCGCCGGTTCGATTGGCTTTACCGCCATGATGTGACGGTGGGCAGCGCCTAAGCCCGGTTCAGGCCGAGCAGCTTGCCCCGCCAAGCACACAAAATTTTGCACAATGGGGATGGTTCAGCGCCACAGGGCGCTCGGCCTCTTCCAGCGTTTCGCCCAGTTCAAATTCCGGGCTATAGGGCAGCAGGGTGCAGGCCAAAACCGTGGGCTGATCGGCGCCGCGGCGTTTGACCACCATACGCGAGGAAGCGCACATGACGTTTTCAGGTGTTTTGTTTAAGATACCCCAGCAAGCTGTTGTAATTTCTGGAACCTCGACGGAGGCATCCATTTCAGGAAACAGTACGGTCTGCGCCGGATCATAGGCATCTATGGCATATGATCTACTTTTATAAAGTGCAGCAAAGCCTTGCCGAGAAAGGGTTTCATCCTCACCCCAAAGGCTGCGCCCGGCAACCGCCATTGGGATGCCCGCATCGCGCAGCCAATCCATACCTTCTAGGCTGCGGGCAAAGCTGCCAGCGCCGCGTTCGGCATCGTGATGGGCGGCGCTATGATGATCCAAAGACACCCGCAAGATCAGTTTGCCGGGATAGGCTGCGTGCAGTCTTTCCAACCCGGCACGCATGGTTTTGCGCATCATGGGCTGCATGGCATTGGTCAAAATCAGCACGTCATAACCCCGGCGCAGCGCCGCTTCGGCCATTTCGATCATCGCCGGGTTCATAAAGGGCTCGCCGCCGGTAAAGCCGATCTCGCGCACGCCCCAGGCGCGGCTTTCCAACTGATCAAGATAGCGCTCG
>JAOXSB010000069.1 GCA_025800345.1 Mangrovicoccus sp.
CGAGATCCGCACCCGTGATGCGGCCGGGCGCGAAATGGGCCTGACCGGCGTGCCCAGCTTTATCGTGGCAGGCCAGCATGCGGTGCCTGGCGCGCAACCCACAGAGCTTTGGGCGAAAGTTATCGACGAATTGACCGCTGCTGCTAGCTAAGCCCTATGGGCAGTGATTTGGCATTGGGTCTAGGGGCCGCGGGTCTTTGGGTCTGCATTCTTCTTTGGTCGGCATTATTGCCGGGGCGGCGGATTTGGCCGCCGCGCAATGGCGCGTGGATGACAGCCGCTTGGGCCTGGGGGCTGACCATTGCGATCTATATGGGCCAAATCGGGGCGGCGGCAGCGGATTGGAACGCGTGGGGCTGGCCAGCTTGGCTGCGCCATGGGCTGGGCGGCGGACTGTCCGTCCTGGGCAGCGCTTATCAAAGCTGGGCCGTGCTGGTTTTGGGCCTTAAAGGCACCAGCGGCTGGCCTGTGGCGCGCGAGGCGCGTGGCCCTTACGCTCAGATGCGCCATCCCCAATATGCTGGGCAAATGGCGACTTTTCTGGGCATCGCCATCTGGGCCGCCAGTCCGGCAGCTTGGGCTATCGGTTTGGCGGGCTGCGGCGCGCTGATCCTGGCAGGCCGGGTCGAGGATCGGTTCCTGCCTGCTTAAGCTTTCGCCTTCGCGACTTTGGGCTTTGCAGGCTTGGCCTTCACCGCCAGATCCCGGGCAATAGCAAAGGCCCCTTTGATCTTATCGGAATCCTTCGCCCAATCGCGACGCACCACGATCTTAGTGTCTTTGATCTTGGCCAGACCTTGTTGATCTTGCACGAAATCCACCAAGCCGCCGGGATTGGGGAATTTGTCGTTATGGAACTGAATGGTCGCGCCTTTGGGCCCGGCATCAAGCTTGGCGATATGGGCCTTTTTGCACTCAGCTTTGATGCGCACCACCAAGAGCAGCGTGTTCACCTCGCGGGGCAATTTGCCAAAGCGGTCGATGAGCTCGGCGGCAAACCCTTCCAGCTCCACCTTGCTATGGAGCCCCGAGAGGCGGCGATAAAGGCCCAAGCGCACATCGAGATCGGGCACGTAATCCTCGGGGATCAGCACCGGCACGCCCAGATTGATCTGCGGCGCCCATTGCCCATCGGCCTCTGGCAGGCCCTCGGCCTCGCCGGATTTGATCTTGGTAACCGCCTCTTCGAGCATTTGCTGATACAGCTCATAGCCCACATCGCGCATCTGGCCCGATTGCTCTTCGCCGATCAAATTGCCCGCGCCGCGAATATCCAGATCCTGGCTGGCCAGGGTAAAGCCCGCCCCAAGACTGTCGAGTGAGCCGAGCACTCGCAGCCGTTTCTCCGCCTGAGGCGTGAGCGGCGCGCGGGGTTTGGTGGTCAGATAAGCATAAGCGCGGGTTTTCGAGCGCCCAACCCGGCCCCGGATCTGATAAAGCTGGGACAGGCCAAAGCGATCAGCGCGATGGATGATCATTGTATTGGCGGTGGGAATATCGAGCCCGGATTCCACGATGGTTGTGGCCAGTAGCACGTCATATTTGCCGTCGTAGAACGCGTTCATACGATCATCAAGCTCGCCCGCAGCCATCTGCCCATGGGCGATGACAAAGCTCACCTCGGGCACATGGGTTTGCATGAACTCTTCGATCTCGGGCAGATCTTTGATCTTGGGCACCACGAAAAAGCTTTGCCCGCCGCGATAATGCTCGCGCAGCAAGGCCTCGCGCAGGGTGACGCTGTCAAATTCGCTCACATAGGTGCGGATCGCCAAACGGTCCACCGGCGGGGTGCCGATGATCGACAGATCCCGCACCCCCGCCAGCGACATTTGCAGCGTGCGCGGGATCGGCGTTGCGGTCAGGGTCAGCACATGCACATCAGAGCGCAAGGATTTCAGCCGTTCTTTGTGCGAGACGCCAAAGCGTTGTTCCTCGTCGATGATCAGCATCCCGAGGTTTTTGAAATTCACATTCTTGGCCAGCAGCGCATGGGTGCCGATGACGATATCCACGGTGCCGCGAGACAGCCCATCACGGGTTTGGCTGGCCTCTTTGGCGGGCACGAAACGCGATAGCGCGCGCACTTCCAATGGCAGGCCCCGGAAGCGTTCCATAAAGGATTTGGCATGTTGACGGGCCAGCAGCGTGGTGGGGGCGATCACCGCCACCTGCGCACCGGACATGGCCGCCACAAAGGCCGCGCGCATGGCAACCTCGGTTTTGCCAAAGCCCACATCCCCGCAAATCAGCCGGTCCATGGGCCGGCCCGCTTCCATATCCTCGATCACATCGGAAATGGCCGAAAGCTGATCTTCGGTTTCCTGATAGGGAAAGCGCGCACAGAACGCGTCCCACAGCCCATCTGGGGGGGACATGATCGGGGCGCGGCGCAATTCACGTTCCGCAGCGATGCGGATCAGCTTATCGGCGATCTCTTTGATGCGCTCTTTCAGCTTGGCCTTTTTCGCCTGCCAAGCGCCGCCGCCCAGCTTGTCGAGCAGCCCATCCTCATGGCCAAACTTCGACAGTAGCTCGACATTTTCCACCGGCAGGTAAAGCCGTGCGCCTTCTGCATATTCCAGATGCAGCATCTCATGGGCGGCCCCGGCGGCTTGAAGCACCTCAAGCCCTTTATACCGGCCCACCCCATGTTCCACATGCACCACAAGATCACCGGGGCTGAGGCTTTGATGCTCGGTCAGGAAATTCTCGGCCCGGCGGCGTTTTTTCGGCGCGCGGATCAGCCGGTCGCCCAAAACATCTTGTTCCGAGATCACGCTCAGCCCGCCGCTGCCTGCTTCGCTAGGGGCTTCAAAACCCGCCTCTAGGGGCCAGACCGCCAGATACACGCCACCAGGCTTTCCCGGCAGATCGCGGAAATCGTTGATCTCGATAGGATCGATCAGTTCTTCATCGGCCAAAAGCCCCTTAAGCCGTTCCCGCGCCCCTTCTGAATAGCTGGCGATGATCACCGCATCGTCTTTGCGGCGGGTTTTCACATGATCGGCCAGAGCGCTGAACAGGTTGATCTTCTCTTGCTGGCGCTCCGGGGCAAAGCTGCGCCCGATACGCCCGCCCGCATCGATCACCCCTGGCCCGCTGGCCTGAGCGAGCGGATGAAATTGCAAACGCCGATGGCCCGCAATGGCGGCCTCGAACGCCTCTGGGGCCAAATAAAGCTGCTCGGGCGGACATGGTTTATAGACGCTGTCCATGCGGCCCTTTGCGGTCATGGCTTCGCGGCGGGTGTCATATTGATCGGTGATGCCTTCCCAGCGGGCGTCAAGCGCGGGCAATAGCTGATCATCCAAAGTCACCGTGGCGCCGGGCAGATAATCAAACAGAGTTTCTAGATCATCTTGGAAAAATGGCAGCCAATGCTCGGCCCCTTGATGTTTGCGCCCGGCGCTGATGGCTTCATAAAGCGGATCATCACTGCCCGCCGCGCCAAATTCGATCCGGTAATTCTGACGAAAGCGGCGGATCGCGGCCTCGTCCAGGATCACTTCGGAAACCGGGGCAAGCTCTACCCGGCTAAGCTTTTCTGTGGTGCGCTGGCTGACTGGATCAAAGCGCCGCGCCCCGTCCAGCACATCGCCAAAAAGATCAAGCCGGACAGGGCCTTGATCGCCAGGGGGAAAAATATCGATGATGCCCCCGCGCAGGGCAAAATCGCCAGGCTCGGCCACTGTGGGCGATTGGGCAAACCCCATACGGGTGAGGAATTGGCGCAGCCCGGCCTCATCAATGCGGCTGTCCACATCCGCTTGAAATGCTGCATCACGCAATGTGGCCCGTGATGGGAGGCGTTGCGCCGCGCCCGACAAGCTGGTGAGCAGGATAAAGCGTTTGGGCGGCGCATGGCAGAGGGTGGCCAAGGTCGCCATACGCGCAGCGGTGATATCCGGGCGCGGCGAGACCCGATCATAGGGCAGGCAATCCCACGCCGGAAAACTGATCACCGGAATATGGGGCGCGAAAAAGGCCAGCGCGGCCTCAAGGGCGCTTAGGCGGCGATCATCGCGGGCAATATGCAGAACTGGCGCGTCGCTATGTTCCAACTCGCGCAGGATCAGCCGCGCATCATAGCCCTCGGGGGCACCGCCAACGGTGATCAGATCAGAAGATTTACCCATCATACGCCCTTAGAATAGCGTCCGTGTGAGATTGTAAAACATCCCCACCACTGCGGTGACGAAGACCGCGATCAAGGCCAATACTTGGATCCAGCGTTTCAGTCGCCGCAACCGTTTGACCACCGCTTCAAGATCGGGGCCCAGGGCGATCAGATCCCGCGCAGCGCGCGATTGCATGAGCTGCACCAAGGCAAGGGGCACCGCAAGCAAGAACAATGACAGCGCCAATTCAGAGCCATAGCCGATGCTCAGCGCCGCCAAAAGCGTGATCACACAGGCCCAAAGCCCGACGATAATCTGGCTTTGCTTTGGATGGCGAGCATGGCGGCGGCGCAATTGAATGCCAGTTTCATGGAGCAGATCCTCGCCGCTTTGTTGGCCCGGTGCCGCGCGGGTCACCATATCATAAGGCACGCCCAACGGGGTTTGCGCCACCCGCGCCCAGGTCAGCGCCACCAACACCCAATACCACAGGCTGGAGAAGCTACGCAGATCGATCAAGTCAAACACGGTCAAAGGCACTGGGATCGGGTCCAATTTCTGGAGGGTCTGCGCTCTGCTAGACCTCTGGCGGCGGGATTCCTAGGCCTTGCGGTGATAATCCTGCCAAACGCGGCATAGGGGTCATAGGCGCGCGTGATATATGTCCTGGGCTTGAGCTTCGCCGCCGCCCGTGTCAGCACCATGCAAAGACCAACGACCGCGCCCCGCGAGATAGGCCTAAGATGCACTCTGATCACGCTTTGAATTTCCGCCACCGGCCCCGGCGTTTGCGCCGCACCCCTGCCCTGCGCGATCTGGTGCGCGAAACCCATCTCAGCGCGCAGGATCTGATCTGGCCGGTATTTCTCTGCGATGGCCATGATGTGGTGCAAGACATCCCGTCAATGCCGGGCGTTCAGCGGCTTTCCATCGACCGGCTCATTCCGGCGGCGCAAAAAGCCGCCGATCTGGGCATTCCAGCGATTTGCCTGTTCCCCTATACGGATCCTTCACTGAAAACCGAAGCCTGTGAAGAAGCTTGGAACCCTGAAAACCTGAGCAACCGCGCCATTCGCGCGTTGAAAGCGGCGGTGCCAAATCTGGCGGTGATGACCGATATCGCGCTGGACCCCTATAACGCCAATGGCCATGACGGCATCGTGCGCGATGGCCATGTGGTCAATGACGAAACCGTGGCCGCCTTGGTGCGCATGGCCTTGGCCCAAGCCGATGCGGGCGCGGATATTTTGGGGCCCTCCGACATGATGGATGGGCGGATCGGGGCGATCCGGGACGCGTTGGAAGATGCCGGTCATTGCGATCTGACGATCATGAGCTATTCGGCCAAATATGCCAGCGGGTTTTATGGGCCTTTCCGGGATGCGGTGGGCGCATCCGGAGCGCTGAAGGGGGATAAGAAAACCTATCAGATGGATCCGGCCAACCGGCTTGAGGCGCTGCGGATGATCGGGCGTGATCTGGAGGAAGGCGCCGATATGGTCATGGTCAAGCCAGGTCTGGCCTATCTCGATATTTGCCGCGAAGTGAAAGACACGTTTGGCGCGCCCACCTATGCCTATCAGGTCTCGGGCGAATACGCGATGATCGAGGCGGCGGCGGCCAATGGCTGGATCAATGGCGATACGGTGATGTTCGAGAGCCTTCAGGCGTTCAAACGGGCCGGTTGTGACGGCATTTTGACGTATTATGCGCCGAAGGTCGCCCAGATGCTCGCCAAAGGCTGAGCGGGACGGTGACAAGCGCAAACACATCGCGTATCTTGCGCCCAGACATCCAGCTGTCACAACATAAACGAGCAGAGACAAAAATGATGATGACAACTCGGCGCGGCCTCTTGGTTGCCGGTGCGGCTCTTATGGTTGCCGCTTGTGATAATTCCGTTGGCTCAAATGGTGGCCAGATTATCGATGCGCGGGTGCAAAACACCCTCAGCATCATGTATCAAAACTATCCTGAAACCATCGAATTGGCGGATCGCGCGGCGGGGATGCTGGTGATGCCTTTGATTGGCTCCGCCGGTTTCGTGGTGGGCGGATCTTATGGCGAAGGCTCTTTGATCGTGCGCGGTGCCACGCTTGATTACTATTCCGCTTTGGCCGGCAGTGTTGGCTTTCAGATCGGGGCGAAAGAAAGCTCGCAAGTGATCTTTTTCATGACCCCTGAAGCTTTGGCGGATTTCCGCGGCTCGGCCGGTTGGGAAATGGGTGCGGGCGTGACCACCCTGGCCGCGGATGCGGGGGGCACTTTGTCCGCCGATACCCGGTCCAAAGAAGCCGATGTGATCTCCTTTGTGTTCAATGAACGCGGTTTGCAGGCTGCGGCCACACTTTCGGGCATCAAATACCAGCGCATTTTGCGATAATCATCGCTGAACGCAAAACGTGACGAAAGGACTGGCGCGATGCTGACCGCTTTTCGCTGGGCGTTGCGCCTGTTCCTTGTGGTTGCCGTTCTTGGGCTTGGGGCCGGATTACTGGCCTATCAATTTGCCAGCCGGTCTTTGCCCCCTTTAGAGGGGCGTTTTGAGGTGGCAGGCCTGGTCGGGCCGGTCGAGATCGTGCGCGATACCTCGGCCATTCCCCATATTCTTGGGGCCACGGATGTGGATAGCTATTTCGGCTTGGGCTTTGTGCATGCTCAAGACCGTTTGTGGCAAATGATGATGATGCGCCGCACGGTGCAAGGGCGCCTATCCGAGATGTTCGGCCCGCGCACGCTTGAGATCGACGAGGCCATGCGCCGGTTCGATCTGTATCGCCTGGCCCAAGACTCTGTGGCCGCACAAGATCCGCGGACCATCGCCGCCCTAGAGGCTTATGCCGCGGGGGTGAATGCTTGGCTGGCCGAGATCAACAAAGGCGCGCGCGGGCGCGGTGCGCCGGAATTTTTCCTATTCGCCCCCGAGATCGCCCCCTGGCAGCCAGCCGATAGTCTGGCGATCATCAAATTGATGGGGGTGCAGCTCTCCACCCAGATCAATGAAGAAGTGTTGCGCGGCCGGGCGGCGCTGATGCTGGAACCGGCGCGTTTGCGCGATTTGCTGCCCGATGCGCCGGGCAGCGGGGCCGCAGATCTGCGCCGCAGCTTTTTGAACCCGCAGCCTTTGCGTGATTTGGCGAAAGGCCAAGCGCTTGGTTATGCCTTTGGCGCCGCCAAAGATACGATGGATCTGCATTCGCATCCGCTCTCGCCTTTTCCCGCGCGGGGCTTGGCCTCGGCGTCAAATGTTTGGGCGGCCAGTGCCGATCGCGCGGCGCGCGGCGCGGCGCTTTTGGCCAATGATCCCCATCTGGAGCTGACCGCCCCTGCAATCTGGTATCTGGCCCGGTTGGAATTGGAAAAAGGCGGGGTGATCGGAGGCACGATCCCTGGCATTCCTGCGATCTTGGCCGGGCGCAACGGGGATTTGGCCTGGGGCGTCACATCAGGCTATGCCGATGATCTCGATCTTTATGTGGAAAAGCTCGATCCAGAGCGTCCGGGCCATTACCAAGGCCTCGACGGCCCTGTGCCTTTCCGCGAGGAACGGGTGGTGATCGGTGTGCGCGGCGCTGAGCCTGAAACCATCACTCTGCGCTGGAGCGAAAACGGCCCGGTTCTGCCGCCAGAGATGTTTGATCTGTCCACCATCACGCCGCGCGGGCATGTGACCTCCATGGCTTGGACGCTGCTGTCGGGCGAGGATACCTCCATGAGCGCAGCGCTTGATCTGATGGAGGCGCGCAGCATCGAAGAAGGTCTGAAAGCTGCGGAACGCTTTATCGCCCCGGCGCAGAACCTCATGCTGGCGGATCGCGACAACATCGCCATGGTGCTGACCGGGGATTTGCCCCGGCGCGCGGCCCGCCATGACAGCCAGGGGCGTTTTCCCAGCCGTGGATGGATCCGTCATAACCGCTGGCAAGGCATGCTCGACCGCACCGCCAACCCACGCTTTCGCAATCCGCAAAATGGCGTTCTTGGCAATACCAATAACAAAACCTCGGACCGGCCCTTCCCCTATCATGTGAGCTTTGATTGGGGCGACACGCAGCGCATTCAGCGTTTGGAAAAGCTGATGGCGGCGCGCCATGTACATAGCCGGGAAAGCTTTATGGAAGCCCAGCTTGATACGGTCAGCACACCGGCGCGGGTTTTGCTGCCCTTGGTGGCCGCAGAGCTATGGTTTGGCGAGGATAACGCCCCCCAAGGCACTATGGATCGGCAGCGCAAAGAAGCGCTGGATTTGCTGGCCAATTGGAATGGGGAGATGAACGAGCATCTGGCCCAGCCGCTGATTTATTCCGCTTGGATGCGGGCGCTGCAAAACCGTTTGATCGCCGATGAATTGGGCGCTGATCTGGCCCCGGAATTTGCCAAGCCCGAGCCGCTGTTCATCGAGCGGGCTTTTCGCAATGTGGATGGGGCCGGGATCTGGTGCGATATTGTGCAATCCAGCGAGGTGGAAACCTGCGCTCAGATGGCCAGCCTGGCTTTGGATGATGCGCTGATCTGGTTGCAAGAAACCTATGGCAATCGCCTTGAAGCGATGCTTTGGGGCACAGCCCATCAGGCCACCCATAATCACCCTGTCTTGGGCGAAGTGCCGGTGCTGTCATGGTTCGTGAATATCCGGCAATCCACCAGCGGCGGCGATCACACATTGATGCGCGGGGCCACCCCCGGCGCAGGGCGTAACCCGTATCTGAACATCCACGGGGCGGGCTATCGCGGGGTGTATGATCAGGCGGATCCGGACAGCTCGTTATTTGTCACCTCAACCGGGCAATCCGGCCATCCCTTGTCGCGGTTTTACGACAATCTCAATGATCGCTGGCGGCGTGGGGAATACGTGATCATGTCCTTGGATCCTTCATTGGCGCGCGCCGCCTCGGTGGGGACAATCCTGCTGATCCCCGAAGGGCTGCGCTAGGGGTCTAGCCTGGGCGCAGTCGCCCTATGTAGAGAGATCTGTGGCGAAAGAGGCGCTTTAGAGCGCCTCAAAATCAGCTTTTTGCCGCGCGGTCCAAGCCACGGAAATTTCAAAACCCGCCTCGGTTTCCCGTTCCTCACGCACCAAGCCTTGATCAAAGAGCCAAGCCCGCTGGCGGCCTTTGGCATAATCGAGCAACAGCACTTCTTGGCTAATGGGATCGCTGAGCATGGGGCCCAGGCGTTCAAGCAACTCTGCCACCCCCTCGCCAGAGATTGCCGACAGCGCATGCACATCCTCTTGGCGCGCGGCCCGCGCTGAGGCGGCGGCGGCCGCATCGGGGTTGAGCAGATCGGTTTTGTTCCAAACCTCGATCATGGCGCGGTCTTCGGGGATGCCCAGGCTGGCCAGGATCGCATGCACATCTTCGGCCTGCGCCTCGGTTTCAGGATGCGAGATATCGCGCACATGCAAGATCAGATCCGCGCTTAGAACCTCTTCCAATGTGGCACGAAAGGCTGCCACAAGTTCCGTGGGCAAATCGCTGATAAACCCAACCGTGTCCGAAAGGATCACCTGCGCCCCATTTGGCAGATCCAAAGCGCGCATGGTGGGGTCAAGCGTGGCAAAGAGCATATCCTTGGCCATCACCTCGGCCCCGGTGAGCCGGTTAAACAAGGTGGATTTGCCCGCATTGGTATAGCCCACCAGCGCGACGATGGGATAAGGCACTTTGGCCCGTGCTGCACGGTGCAGGTCACGGGTTTTCACCACTTTATTCAGCTGGCGTTTGATCCGCCCAATGGCCTCGTCAATGGCACGGCGGTCGGCCTCGATCTGCGTTTCCCCAGGCCCGCCCACAAAGCCAAGCCCGCCCCGCTGGCGTTCCAAATGGGTCCAGGCGCGCACCAGCCGCGTGCGCTGATAGGCTAACGCGGCTTGCTCCACCTGCAGCACGCCCTCACGGGTGCGCGCGCGATCAGCGAAAATCTCTAGGATCAGCGCGGTGCGATCTAGGATCTTGACCTTCCATTCACGCTCTAGATTGCGCTGCTGCACCGGGGTGAGCGGGCCATCCACCAAAACCAATTCGATCTCATGGGTTTTGAAGTGATCGGCCAAACGCTCCACCGTGCCGTCACCAAAGAGCAATCCGGGCCGCGCCTTGGGCACAGGCACGATTTCTTGGCCGCGCAGGTCAATCCCTGGCAGCGCTTGCGCCAAAGACACAGCTTCGCCCAGAGCGAATTCAGGATCCCGACGCGTGCGATCCGCGCGCAAATCAGGATGCAAAACCCAGGCAGCGGTGTCCGGTGTTTCGGTCGAAATAGAGGTGGTCAGGTTTCGCCCTCATATAGCGAAATGGGCTGGCTCGGCATGATGGTCGAAATCGCGTGTTTATACACCAGTTGCGATTGTCCATCCCGGCGCAGCAAAACACAGAAATTGTCAAACCAAGTGATCACGCCCTGGAGTTTGACCCCATTGATTAAAAAAATCGTGACCGGAACTTTGGTTTTCCGAACATGGTTCAGAAAGGCGTCTTGGAGGTTCTTGCTGTCTGATGCCATTGTTATTGCCTTTGTTTTGGGCTCAAACCGTCGTCTGCGACTCAATATGACGTGACTTGTGGAACGATTCTACCCCCCTGCGTCGCCAAAGCGCGCTCGCTTTCGCAAATGCGGCATTTCTGCCGCCGCCCTTTGCTGCTGGCAGCTCCCTGCATAAACGCGCCTGCCGCTTTAAAAGCGCCAAAAGCCCGGATTGAGCAGCGCCACCAATGTCAGCGTGCCCAAGCGGCCCAAAAGCATTGATAAACAAAGAATAAACTTCGCCCCATCGGTGAGGCTTGAGGCCGTAAAGCCCGGCTCAATGGCGGGAATCAGCGGGCCTGTGGTGCTGAGCGTGGCCACCGCCAGAACCGAGGCGGCTTCAAAATCGATCCCCGTGGCGGTCAAGGCCAGCATGATGGCACAGATCGACAGGCCGAATGTCATAAAATAGACCCAAGCGATCAGCGCGTTTTCAGGCAAAATCGCCCGCCCGCGGCTGCCCAAATGCGAAACCAGCGAGGGATGCACCAAACGCGACATCTCGCGGGCGCTGTGGCGGTAAAGGATATAGACGCGCAGCAATTTCACCCCGCCCGCCGTGGTGGCCACGCCGCCGCCGATCAGCACCAGCCCCATCAGCACCAATGCCGGTGTTTGCAGCCCCGACCAGCTTTGTGTCTGGACCCAATCTGCGGACACGAACCCGGTGGTGGTCAAAAAGGACAAGGAGGTGAAAAGGCTGCCCCAAATCACATCATCAAGCAGCAGCGGGTGTACACCATCTTGGCTGGCGGCGGGATCAACCCAATGGCGCAAGATCAACAGAGCGGTGAGAAGCGCGACAATGAATGCCGCGGCGCGCAATTCAGGCTCGCGCCACATGGGCAGGTTGATGGCGCTGGACATGTCCTTGGCAAAGCTGCGCCTTAGCAAGGCAAAGATAAAAAACAGAAAAATAGCTAGTTCCGCCCAGCGGCTAGAGCCCGCTTCGGAAAAACTATGTAGCGGGGTGATGCCGCTGGTGGACAGTGTCGACATCGCATGGCAGAGCGCCACGAACGGGTCTTCCCCTGCGAGCAGAAGCAAGATCCAAAGCAGCAAGGTCAACCCGGTATAGACGGGCATCAAGGCCATCGTGTGCCGGGTGAGCCGTTCGCGCGGGTCGTTTTTGCCAAAAGCGTTTTGCGTGGTGGTTTTGCCCTGCCGTACCCGGCTGGCCAGCACTTCGAACCCGCCCAAGCGCAAGGGCGCGAAAATGGCGATGGCCGCAACCCAGATCAAAAACCCACCATACCAACCGATCAGCGCCCGCCATAAATGCACCGAAGGCGCCGTGCCACGCGCATCGGACAGGATCGGCAACCCGGTTGTGGTCAGGCTCGAGACCATTTCCAAATAGCCATCAAGCAAACTCATGCCCGGTGAGGCTTCGATCAACGGCAAAGCCAAAAGCCATGGCAGCAGGAAATAGGCCCCGACAATGGTCAGCAGCATCGCCCGCACAGGTTTTTGAATCTGCCACGTTTGCGCGGCAATCCCAACCAATACGGCGCATCCGGTAAGCACGACGCCGCCATAGAAAAATGGGCGGGCGATGGCATAGTGATTGAGTGTGGCCGCATGCAGCGCAATGATCAGCATCGACAATGTGCCGATACAAGCCATCACCACCAGGATCGGCATGCGCCCGAAAAATTTGGCAATCGCGCTCAGAAGAACTCCACCGAGACCTGCAACAGGCGCTCGACCTCCGGAATATCTGAGGCCAAAGCAAAGACGGCGATCACATCACCTTCTTCGATCCGATTGGCCCCTTTGGGGATGAAAACCTCGCCGCCCCGCATCACCGCGCCCAGCAGCGCACCTTCGGGAAAATCAATATCGCGCACTTGTTTTCCCGCGATCTCGGAGCTTGCCAGAACCTGCGCTTCGATCACTTCGGCCTCCGCATCGCCGACGGAGTAGACCCCGCGCACCCGACCATGGCGAATATGGCGAAGGATCGAGGAAACCGTGGTGGAGCGCGGGTTGATATACGCGTCGATCTCTAGCGGGCCCAGCAGCGGCAATAGGCTGGGATCATTGACCAAGCTGATGGCCATGGGGCAGCCGACGGATTTGGCCCGCACTGCGCTGAGCAGATTGGTTTTATCATCATCGGTCACGGTCAAGATCGCATCGGCGCGCTCAATATTGGCCTCGCCCAAAAGCTCTGTGTTCAGACCATCCCCATGGAGCACGATGGTGCGTTCCAAAGCTTCCGCAGCCAGTTCCGCGCTTGAGCGGTTGCGTTCGATCATTTTCACGCGCACACGGCTGGCTTGGCTTTCCAAAGCCCGCGCCACGGCCAGACCCACATGGCCGCCGCCGACGATCACCACCCGTTCCTGACGCTGGGCGCTTTTGCCATAAATCTCCAAAGTGCGGCGCACGTCATCGCGATGAGTGAATAGATAGATCTCGTCCCCTGCAAAGAGCTGATCCCCGGCATCCGGAGAAAACAGGGTGCCATCGCGGCGCACGCCCACCACCATGGCCCGCAGGGTGGAAAACAAATCACGCAGCTGGCGCAGGGGCGTTTCAAGAACCGGGCAATCTTCATCCAAAACAATGCCGATCAGCACCGCTTGGTCATTCAGGAACGCTTCGGTGTCAAAAGCCACTGGGATGGCCAGGCGTTTCAGCGCCGCTTGGGCCACTTCTTTTTCCGGGCTGATCACCACATCAATGGGAAGGTGATCGCGCCGATAAAGATTGCTGTCGATGGCCGAGAGATAGCTTTGCGAACGCAGGCGCGCGATTTTACGCGGCACGGAAAACACCGAATGGGCGACCTGACAGGTCACCATATTCACCTCGTCCGAATGGGTGGCGGCGATGACCATATCGGCGTCTTCGGCCCCGGCGCGCTCGAGCACATCGGGATAGGACGCAAAACCGGCAATGCCCTTGACATCCAGCGTGTCAGTGGCCCGCCGGACCAAAGCGGGGTTGTTATCCACCACGGTGACGTCATTGCGTTCACCGGATAAATGCCGCGCGATTTGCCAGCCCACCTGCCCGGCTCCACAGATAATGAAATTCATACCCCTGCTCCCCTGCGCGCCTTGGGCTTATGCAATGCTGATCAAGGATCCGAAGACGTGTCTACGGTTGCAATCCGCGCACCGGCCTTGGTTGCTGTGACGACGCTGAGGGATTTCAGTTTCCGGTGCAAGGCCGAGCGCTCCATCCCGACAAAATTGGCGGTGCGCGAGATATTTCCGCCGAAGCGGTTGATTTGGGTGAGCAAGTATTCACGCTCGAACATCTCGCGAGCCTCGCGCAATGGCAATTGCGTGATCGGCCCTGCCAGAACCACGCGATCTTCGCCGGAATCCTCGGGCCGGTTGCCGGGCAGCTCATTGGGCCCGATCTCGCCGCTTTCATTGCCCAAGATCAGCACCCGTTCCATCACATTGCGCAATTGCCGCGCATTGCCTGGCCATTGCATGGTTTGCAGCAAGGCGGCGGCTTCTTCGGAAAGCGGGCGTTTGGGCAGACCTTCGGTTTCATGAAACCGCTCAATGAAAGCCTCGGCCAAAAGCGGGATATCGCCGCGGCGCTCTTCCAGCCCTGGGACTTTCACCGGCACCACATTGAGACGATGATACAGCTCTTCGCGGAACCGGCCTTGTTCGATCTCGTTTTCCAAATTGCGCGCGGTGCTTGACACAATGCGCACATCCACGCTCACCAAAGCCGAGCCGCCCACCCGTTGAAATTGCTGATCCACCAGAACCCGCAGGATTTTCGCCTGGGTGTCCATGGGCATATCCGCGATCTCGTCCAGATAAAGCGTGCCGCCATCCGCTTGTTCCAACAGCCCTGGCTGCACGGGCTGGCCTTGGGATTCTGCCCCGAACAGCAAGGTTTCCATGTGCTGGGCATCAACGCTGGCGCAATTAAGGGTGATAAACCCGCCGCTGGCGCGATGGGAATTGCTGTGCAGATACCGCGCGGCGGTTTCCTTGCCCGATCCCGGCGGGCCCGAGAGCATCACCCGCCCATTGGATTTGGTGACTTTGTCCAGCTGGGTCTTGAACAGTTTAAAAGGCTGGCTTTGCCCGATCAGTTCGATGGAAGAGGCATCCCCCCGGCGCAGCTCGGTGTTTTCCCGGCGCAAGCGCGAGGTCTCCATGGCCCGACGGATCACCACCAAAAGCTGGTCGATATTAAAGGGCTTTTCGATAAAATCATACGCGCCCTGTTTGATCGCCGCCACGGCGATCTCGATATTGCCATGGCCCGAGATGATCACCACGGGCACTTGCGGCGTTTCCCGTTTGACCTTGGTTAGGATGTCGATCCCATCCATATCGCTGTCTTTGAGCCAGATATCGAGGATCATCAGCGCGGGCAGCCCATCGGCCAGGGCCGCCACGCATTCGTCAGAGGTGCCCGCCAGACGCGTGGAAAAGCCCTCGTCTTCCAGAATGTCAGAGATCAGCTCGCGGATATCGCGTTCATCATCGACAATCAGAATATCTGTCATGGCTCTGCTCTTTGCCTCTTATATCAACGGGCTATTCGGCCGCTTGTGGCTTTTGATGGTATTCATGGGGCAGCCAAATGGCCACCTTGGCCCCTTTGGCTTGTTCCGGCCCAAAGGGTTCGGCCTCGTCCAATTGAATGCGACCCCCATGGTCTTCAACGATTTTCTTCACGATGGGCAGGCCCAGTCCGGTGCCTTTTTCGCGTGTGGTCACATAAGGCTCAAAGAGCCGCGCGCGATCTGGTGGAAAGCCTGGGCCATTATCGCTGACCGAGATCACCACCCCATCACTGTCTTGCTCTAGGGCCACGCGCACTTCGGGGTGATGACCCGCGGGCGGGTTGGGATGCTCGGTGGCCGCCTCAGCCGCGTTCTTGATAAGATTGGTTAAGGCTTGCGTGATCAAGGTATTGTCGATCTCTGCCATAACCGGGGCCTCGGCCCCTTGAGCGGCAACCTTCACATGGGCGGTATCGGCGCTTTGCAACAGCACTGCATCGCGCAGCAAAGCCGCCAAATCCTGCTCCCTCTGATCAGGCTGCGGCATCCGGGCAAAGCGGGAAAACTCATTGACGATGCGCCGCAGATCTTCGGTTTGCCGCACAATCACATCAGTGAGTCGCTCAAGCGCATCGCTTTGCTCGGCATCCAAATGGCGCGAAAATTTGCGTTTGATCCGCCCGGCAGACAGCTGAATTGGCGTCAGCGGGTTCTTGATCTCATGGGCGATGCGCCGGGCCACATCCCCCCAAGCGGCCATCCGCTGAGCGGTGACAAGATCGGTCACATCATCAAAGGCGATCACATAGCCTTCCAGTGCGCCCTCTTCGCTGTGACGGGCGGCCAAGCGCACCAAGATGCGCCGATCCATGCCGCCGCGATGCATGGCGATCTCATGCTGGCTATCGGGCGCATTGCTTTGGCGCAGCTCATCGAGCAGCGCGGTGAATTCCGGCACTAGTTCTACCAGCCCTTGGCCCGAAGCGGCTTGCTGATCGAGATCCAGCAATCGTGCGCCCGAGCGGTTGACCAGCTCCACTTGGCCGGCGGCATCCACGGACATCACCCCAGAGGTGACCGAGCCGAGCACGGAATCAAACAATCGGCGGCGTTCTTCGCTGCTGTCATGGGCTTCCACCAGACTGTCGCGTTGAATCTTCAACTGCCGGGTCATTTGGTTGAACAGCCGCCCCAGCATGGCGATCTCATCATCGCCGCTGCTTTCCCGCACCTGCACATCCAGATTGCCCGCACCCACTTGCTGTGCGGCGCCAGCCAAGCGCCCGACCGGGCGCGAGAGCCGTTCAGCCAGCCAGAGCCCCAGCCAGATGGCGGCCAGGATCAAGATCACAGCAAAGCCGAGATAGAGCAGACCAAATTCAAACAAGAGCCGCCCGCGTTGGTGTTCGAGCTGTTGATAAAGAATTGCCGATTGCTGGGTTTCATCCAACAAGCTGAGCAATTGCCCATCCACTTCGCGGGACACGTAAAGATAGCGATCCACAAAGGACGCAAGCTGCACCAAGGCGCGAAATTCGTTATTGTCCCAATCGGCGATGATCACCGTCTCACCGCGGCGGGCATCGGCGATGTCATCGGGGCGCGGGGTTTCATAGTCGAACAGATATGAACCATCGCCTCGGGCCCGGATCTCGCCAGAGCCATCGATCACATAGGCTTCTTTCAAACCGCGCTGGATCTGCCCCTGCACCTGCGCCAAAGACAAGCGTAGCACCCCATCGGTCATGATGAATGTGGCGTCTTTTTGGCGATCCAGCAGCCTGGCGATGGCTTCTGCATCCGTGGACAGATCCCGCCGGTGTTCGGCTTCATAGGCTTCGGCGGCATCAAGTGAGGCGCGCACCACATCGCTGACCCGGCCAGAAAACCAGCCTTCAAGCCCGACATTCAGGGTCATGCCTGCAAAGACAGCCACCAAAACCGTCGGCACCAGCGCGACAATGGAAAACACCGCCGTTAGGCGCAAATGCAGCCGCGATCCCGCAGATTGCGCCCGGCGCGCCGCGATCATCTTCACAATCCGGTGCAACACCAGGGTCGCAACCAGCAGCACATAGACCAAATCGGCCAAGAGCACCAAGCGCAGCTCTAGATCCGAAGCCCCCACATCCATGGGGCCAAGCACCAAAAACGTGGCGATAGCCAGGGCCGGGCCCAACACCACCAGCAGCACCGCGCCGATGGTCCGTGCGCGCCGTTTCAGCATTTGATATTTAACCGCATTGGCTTGGGCGATCCTGCCCATCTCTGCGCCCATGCAACACTCCACACCCGTCGCAGGCCTGCTCATTTAGCCAGGTAACTGTGCGACTTTGGCCACAGAATTGCAATGAGTCTGTTGCGGTTTTACATCATTTGCCTACATCAATTTACGGCGACGGGTCACCCGAATATCCAGGTCGGTGATTTTCTTGCGCAAAGTATTCCGATTGATCCCCAAAAGATCGGCGCATTTCGCCTGATTGCCACCAGTGGCATCCAAAGCGATCTCAATCAGGGGCAATTCCACCTCTTTCAAGATGCGCTGATAAAGCCCCGGGGGCGGCAACATGCCTCCATGCAGATCGAAATAACGGCGCAAATGCTTGGCCACCGACAGCGAGAGCTTTTCGCTATCGGCCTGACCCATGGAAGATTGCATGGCAGGCTGATTGGACAGCACTTGCTCCACCTCGGCGCGGGTGATCTCGTCTTCGGAATTGGTCACCACCAGGCGGCGGATGGTGTTTTCCAACTGGCGCACATTGCCAGGCCAGCTATAGGCGCGGATCATTTCCAGCGCGTCATTGGAAAACCGGCGCGATCCCGCACCTTCGGCCTCGCTGCGCAGCAGGAAATGTTCTGCGAGCAACGGAATGTCATCCACCCGCTCGCGCAAGGCAGGCACATTGATGGTTACGCCGCCCAGGCGATAGAACAGATCTTGGCGGAAACTGCCCTCTTCCATCTTGCGCGACAGATCCCCTTGGGACGTGGCCATGACCCGCGGCGCGGGATCACCAAACCCATCCAGCATCCGCACGATCCGGGCTTGGGCATCAGCGTCCAGATCCCCTACCTCGTCAAACAGCAGCGAGCCACCGCGGGCGCGGGCAATCACCGAGGCCGGCCCATCAGCGCCAGAAAGGTCCGAGGCCGAGGCGACCACAAAAGGCATGGTCCGGCGGTCGGAAAAATCATGGATCGCCCGGGCGATCAGGGATTTGCCCGTGCCGCTTTCCCCGGTCACCAACACGGTCAATTCGGTGTTCATCACCCGGGCCACCAAGCGATAAAGCGCCTGCATGGCCGGGGTGCGCCCCACCAAAGGCAGATCATCGGTAGACCGTTCCGGCACAGCCCGGGGCGCAGGTACCCGGCGCTTGACCTCAAGCGCGCGGGCGGCGCGTTTCATGAGGTCCGGCAGATCGAAGGGCTTGGGCAGGTAATCGAACGCATCGGCTTCGGCCGCTTGGATCGCGGTCATGATGGTGTTTTGCGCCGAGATCACAATCACCGGCAAGCCCGGCCGTTCATCGGCAATTTTCGGCAGTGCCTCGAGCCCATTGCCATCGGGCATGATCACATCCGAGATCACCAGATCGCCTTTGCCCTCTTCCACCCAACGCATCAGTGTCATCAGCGAGGAGGTCGCATGTACTTTGCAGCCCGCGCGGGTCAGCGCTTGGGTCAGAACCGTTCGGATCGTGCGGTCGTCATCTGCGACAAGAATGGTTCCGTCCATCAGTCGGTCTCCTCAGTCTTGGGGGCAACGGGCAGAGAAATGCGGAACACCGTGCGGCCAGGCACGCTTTCCACACCAATCCATCCGTCATGTTCGGAAATAATCTTGGATACCAACGCCAATCCCAGCCCGGTGCCATTCTCGCGGCCCGACACGAAGGGATCAAAAATATCGCTGGCAATTTCACTGGGCAGGCCCGGACCGTCATCGATGATCTCGACCTGCAAAGGCAGCGCGCGGCCTGATCCATCGGGGCGGCGCACCCGCAAAGACAGCTCATAGAAGGTGCGAATGCGGATGGTGCCGCCTTCGCTGCCAGCCTCGGCTGCGTTCTTCAAAAGGTTCAAGAACACCTGCAACAATTGATCCCCATCCACCCAGGTGGAGGGCAATGAGGGGTCATATTCTTCAATGATCCGCATATGAGCGGCAAAGCCCACCAGGGCCGATTTACGCGCCCGGTCCAGCAGATCATGGATATTCACGGCCCGGCGCTGCGGCGGGCGCAAATTGCCAAATTGCTCTACCTGTTCGAGCAATTTCACGATCCGGCGGGTTTCCGACACGATCAGATCGGTCATTTCCTGATCATCGCCAGACAAGTTCATGGAGAGCAATTGCGCTGCCCCGGTGATGCCCGCCAATGGGTTTTTGATCTCATGGGCCAGCATTTCGGCCATGCCGATGGCAGATTTGGCCGCAGATTTCACCGATTGGGCGCGATCCATCCGATCTGCGATTTGCCGCGGCTCGAGCAACAAGAGAACCATATCAGGCCTGTCGCTGATGGCCCCCACTTGTACATTGCATTGCACGGGCGGTTTGTTGCCCCCGCCCACATCCACATTGTTGATAAACAGCCGCGACTGATCCCGGCGCACTTTGGCGAACGCGTCTTCCAGCGGCGCGTCGATGCTGAGTTTGTCAAACACCGGATGGCCCCGCAGGCTGCGGGCGGACATGTTTAAAAACAGCTCGGCCGAAGGCGTGATATCCGCGATCGTGTCATCGGGATTGAGCAAGAACGCGGGGATTGGCAAAGAGGCCCAAAGCGATTGGCCCCAATCTGTGGATTGCATCGGGCTCATGCGGCTACGGCCTCGTGCTGTTCAAGTGCTAAGGGGATCAGGTTTTGGGCGATTTGCGGGTTATCAGCGGTGAGCAATGCTTTGCGCAGATCCGCTGTGGTGCCCGCACGGTCCATATACCAGCCAAGATGTTTGCGCGCGACGCGCAACCCAAGCTCCACCCCGTAAAATTGCAGCATGTCTTGGTGATGCTGCTGCACCAATTCGGCAAGCGCGGGGCCGGTGGGAATAATCGGGGCCGGACCGCCAAAGAGATCAGCGGCGATCTGCGCCAAAACCCAAGGCGCGCCCTGGGCGCCGCGGCCGATCATGATGCCAGCAGCCCCCGATTGGGTTAGCGCGGTTTGCGCGCTGCGGCTATCGGTGATGTCTCCATTGGCGATTACTGGGATTGTGACCGCATCGACCACGTCGCGGATCGCGGCCCAATCAGCCTGGCCTTTGTAAAACTGGCACCGGGTGCGTCCATGGATGGTAATCATGGCAATGCCTGCCGCTTCGGCCCGCTGGGCGATCTCAGGCGCGTTGCGCATATCCTCATCCCAGCCCAGGCGCATTTTCAGCGTCACCGGAACCGAAACAGCGGAAATCACCGCCTCAATCAGGCGCAGCGCGTGATCGGGATCGCGCATCAAAGCGGACCCGGAAAGCCCGCCCACGACTTTTTTCGCAGGGCAGCCCATATTGATATCAATCAGCGTTGCGCCATTGGCCTCGACCTGCCGCGCCGCTTCACCCATCCAATAGGCATCACGCCCCGCGAGCTGCACCGAAGTCATGCCAGAGCCCCCGGCACCCAAGCCAAGCGCCGCGCGCTCGCGCACGCCCGGCTTGGCTTGGACCATCTCTTGGCTTGCCACCATTTCGCTCACCACAAGCCCCGCGCCAAAGCTTTGCACCAGCTTGCGAAACGGAAGGTCTGTGATGCCCGCCATTGGGGCCAGTGCGACGGGGGGATCCAAAGGGATACCTGCCACTTGAATGTTCAACTGCTTATTCCTTGCGCAACCAGCTTCCGGGTAGCCTGAGCCTGCGAGACGTGCAATTACGCTCCTGCGCAAAGCTCGGGTAATTCAATGATTGCACAAATATTATGCGAAAATCACGGGGCATTTGCTTGGAAAAGCGCCAATTCGCGCAAATTTTTGGTTAACCCATTGGAAGGCTTGGGGTGATGAGCTGCTGTGTATTGATTGTCGCGGCCGGTCGAGGCACCCGCGCGGGCGGAGATATTCCAAAGCAATATCAAAGCCTTGCGGGCATGCCCGTGCTGCAAGCAACCTTGGAAGCCTTCGCTGCCCATAGGGAAATTACCCATGGGGTTGTGGTGTTGCATCCAGAAGACTCAGCGCTGTTCGAAACCCATGTGACTGTGCCCAAAAACCTTCCACTCACCTGCGTGCCGGGGGCAGAAAGCCGCGATGGCTCCGTGCGGGCCGGGCTGGACGCCCTTCCGTTAGGCACGAAATTCGTATTGATCCATGATGCGGCACGGCCCTTGGTCTCGCCCCAAGTGATCGATGGGGTGCTTGAAGGGTTGCAAAGCTATCCTGGGGCAGCCCCGGCTGTGCCGGTTGTGGATGCTTTATGGTGCGGCGATGCGGGCCGGGTGATCGGGATGGCAGATCGCAGCGGGCTTTACCGCGCCCAGACCCCGCAAGGGTTTCATGTGGAGGCGATCCGGGCCGCCCATGCTGCCCATCCTGGCGGCGCCAAGGATGATGTGGAAGTCGCCCGCGCCCATGGGCTTGACGTTGCCATCACCGCCGGGGATGAGGACAATCTTAAGATCACCCATCCGGGGGATTTCGCTCGCGCCGCCAAGATCTTGGCCTGGCGCGCAGATCGGCAAGAAGGATAGCCCCATGGATATACGTTGTGGCAACGGTTTTGATGTGCATGCCTTTGAACCCGGAGATCATGTGGTGCTCTGCGGTCTGCGCATCCCCCATGACAAAGCGCTCAAGGGGCATTCCGATGCGGATGTCGGCATGCATGCGGTCACCGATGCGATTTACGGCGCATTGGCCGATGGGGATATTGGCCAGCATTTCCCCCCGAGCGATCCCCAATGGAAAGGCGCGGCCAGCCATATTTTCCTGGAACATGCGGTGGCCCGCGCCCGCAGGCGCGGATTTGAGATCACCAATATGGATTGCACGTTGATTTGTGAGCGCCCGAAAATCGGCCCCCATGCGCAGGCGATGCGCGCGGAAATGGCCCGGATCATGGAACTGCCGCTTGACCGGGTGAGCGTGAAAGCCACCACTTCAGAGCGGCTCGGATTTACCGGGCGCGAAGAAGGCATTGCGGCCTTGGCAACAGTGACTTTGGTGGCATCATGAGGCTGACCCGGGCGATTGCAACTTTTGGTGGCGCCGGATTGCTGCCCCGCGCGCCAGGCACTTGGGGTTCTCTGGCCGCCCTGCCCTTTGGCTATCTGCTCCATGGTTTGGGCGGTTTTCCTCTGCTGGCCGCAGCCACCGCGCTGGCGCTGTTTATCGGCTGGTGGGCCGCAGATGCGGAAGAAACCGCCACGGGCAATCATGATGCAGGCGAGATCGTGATCGATGAGGTGGTGGGGATTTGGATCGCGCTTTGGCCGCTCTCGCTCGGGCTTGGTCACGCGGGAATTGATCCTTGGGTGTTCCCCTGGCCGGGCTGGGTCAGCGCCTTTGTGCTGTTTCGGCTGTTCGATATTTGGAAGCCGGGCCCTGTGGGCTGGGCTGATCGCCGCCCTGGCGCGCTTGGGGTGATGCTGGACGATGTGATCGCCGGGATCTTGGCCGCCATTGGCGTCGGCTTTGCAGCCTATATGGCCCATGGGGTTTTTGGGCTATGAGCGCCGCGCTGCTGCTAGAAAAAGCCAAAACTGCTGGGGTGATGATCGCCACCGCCGAAAGCTGCACCGCTGGTCTGATCGCCGGAGCCATCACCGAGATGCCTGGATCATCGGCAATCTTTGATCGCGGCTTTGTCACCTATACCAACGGGGCAAAGCAAGAGATGCTTGGCGTGCGTGCCCAAACCCTCGATGCCCACGGCGCGGTTTCCGAAGAGGTCGCCCGCGAGATGGCCGAAGGGGCTCTGGCGCGGTCTCAAGCTGGGCGCGCCGTGGCGGTCAGCGGGATCGCCGGGCCTGGCGGCTCAGAGCATAAACCTGAAGGCCGGGTTTGTTTCGCGCTTGCCGCCAACGGGCGGGATACCCTGACCGAAACCGTGGAATTTGGCGCCATTGGCCGGGGCAATGTGCGCGCCGCCACGGTCGCCCATGCGCTGGATCTGCTGATCGCTTCGCTTTAGCGGGCGTTATTGCGGGATGGATGCGCCATATAGCTCGACGGCACGGGCTTCAAAAGCGCGTACAATCCGCTGCATAGCGTCATTGAACACCACCCCAATCACCCCTTGCAGCACCTTGTTCTTAAACTCAAAATCCACAAAGAAATCGACGCTACAGCCGCCATCGGGCTGCTGGGAAAAGCGCCAGCTAGATTTCATATATTTGAACGGCCCATCGAGATATTCGGTTAGGATGGTCTGATCCTCGGGGATCAGGGTCACCAGGCTGCCAAAACGTTCGCGGAAGACTTTGAAGGAGATCACCAAATCCGCTTCCATAATCTCTTGCGCCCCATCGGGTTTGCGCGAGCGGATGCGCGCGGCGGCACACCAGGGCAGAAATTGCGGATAGGCGGCCACATCTCCCACCAGATCATACATTTGCTGCGCTGAATATGGCAGCTTGCGTGTCTCTGAATGGGTTGGCATCCGTCTTACGCTCCTTAAGGGGTTTACCTTTGACCGGGTGAGCGCGCATATCAAGCGCGTGGGCAATAAAATCAAGGGGACCAGATGACCGATCGTCCTTATGTCATCGATAAATTGATCTCGGCCAAGGCCATTGCCGCGCGGATTGAAGATCTGGCCCGCGAGATCGAGAGCTATTACGCCGATGTGGACAAGCTGGTGGTCGTCGGGCTGCTGCGGGGCTCTTTTGTGTTTATCGCCGATCTGGTGCGCGAGATCGACAAGGTGATTGAGGTCGACTTCATCGAAGCCTCCAGCTATGGTGACGCCATGGTGTCGAGCCGCGAAGTGCGTATTCTCAAAGATTTAGGCGGCAAGATTGAAGGCCGTGATGTGCTGGTGGTCGAAGATCTGGTGGATACGGGCTTTACCCTGAGCCATGTGGTGACGCTGCTCAAAGCGCGCAAACCCAAATCTCTGCGCTGCATTGCCTTGCTGGATAAACCCACCCGGCGCGAGGTGGATTTTACCGCCGATTGGATCGGGTTTGAGATCCCCGATGAATTCGTGGTGGGCTATGGCATTGATTTCGCGCAGCGCAACCGCAACCTGCCCTATATTGGCAAGGTGCGGTTCACGGATGACGCTTAGGCGCGGCTCAGCGCCTTTTCCCGCGCCGCGCGTAGCTGGGCGAAATCATCGCCCGCATGATAGCTCGAGCGGGTCAGCGGTGTTGCCGAGACCATGAGAAAGCCTTTGCCATAGGCGGCTTTTTCGTAATCTGCGAATTCTTCCGGGGTCACAAAACGATCCACCGCATGATGTTTCGGCGTGGGTTGAAGATATTGGCCGATGGTCAGGAAATCCACATCTGCCGCGCGCATGTCATCCATCACCTGATGCACCGCTTGCTTATCCTCGCCCAGGCCAACCATGATGCCCGATTTGGTGAAAATGCTTGGATCGAGTTCTTTGACCCGTTGCAACAGCCGCAAGGAATGGAAATAGCGCGCGCCCGGACGCACCGATGGATATAGCCCTGGCACGGTTTCGAGATTGTGGTTGAACACATCAGGCTTGGCAGCGGTCACCACTTCCAGCGCTTCTGGCTTACAGCGGATAAAATCCGGGGTGAGAATCTCAATGGTGGTGCTTGGCGCGCGATGACGCACGGCACGAATGGTCTGAGCGAAATGCTCTGCCCCGCCATCTTCTAGATCATCGCGATCTACCGAAGTGATCACCACATGGTTGAGGCCCAATTTCTGCACGGCATCAGCAACCCGGCCCGGCTCGAACACATCCAGCGCATCGGGTTTGCCGGTGGCGATATTGCAGAAGGTGCAGCCGCGGGTGCAGATCTCGCCCATGATCATCATGGTGGCATGGCCTTGGGACCAGCATTCCCCGGCATTGGGGCAGCCGGCCTCTTCGCACACCGTGACAAGCTTGTGCTCGCGCATGATCTGATGGGTTTGCTTATACCCTTCGCTCACGGGCGCTTTGACACGAATCCAGCTTGGCTTTTTCGGCTGAGCATTATCCGGGCGATGCGCCTTTTCAGGGTGGCGCTGCTGGGGTATTTTCAGATCACGCATGGGGCGGGCCTCCTGCGGGAGAATATAGGTATGTGATACAGCTTTGTCCCGTGGCAATCTTGACCGATACTTGGGTGTTGCAGCTTGGGACCGGCATACGGTGCCTCTTTCCTAGGCAGCGCCGCATTCCTCCCTTAGGTTTTTTGTCGGATATAGCGATCCGCCGTTGCGCTGGACCTAGAATGCTTCTAAAAAGCATCACGCTGCGCTGCGGCAGCCTCGAATTTTACATGCAAAGGATTCCGCTATGAAAGCCGGTCTGAGCCTTCCCGAAGTCACCTTCCACACCCGCGTTCGCGATGAAAGCATCGGTGGCCCCAACCCGTTCACCTGGGAAGATAAAACCACCTCTGATTACTTTGCCGGCAAGCGCGTGGTTCTGTTCGCCCTGCCCGGTGCCTTCACCCCCACCTGCTCCACCTATCAGCTGCCTGGGTTCGAAGACAATTTCGCCACATTCCAAGAACTGGGCGTGGATGAAATCTATTGTCTGTCGGTGAATGACAGCTTTGTCATGAACAAATGGGCCGAAGCCCAAGGCATCAAGAACATCAAAGTCATCCCCGATGGCTCTGGCGAGTTCACCCGCAAAATGGGCATGCTGGTTGCCAAAGAAAACCTGGGCTTTGGCGCGCGCTCCTGGCGCTATGCCGCTGTGGTCAAAGACGGCGTGATCGAAGCTTGGTTCGAAGAGCCCGGCCTGGCCGACAATTTTGGCGAAGACCCCTATGGCGTGTCTTCCCCCGAAACCGTGCTGGAATATCTCAAAACCGGCAAAGAAGCCGCAGCCTAATCGCGCAAGGCAGGCCAAGCTGGCCTGCCACCGCTTTGCGGTCGCACGCATCGCCAAATAAAAAAGCCGCCCCAGGGGCGGCTTTTTCGTGTTCGTGATCCAGCGATTAACGCTTGGAGAACTGGAAGCTCCGGCGGGCTTTGCGCTTACCGTATTTCTTCCGTTCCACCACGCGGCTGTCGCGGGTCAGGAAGCCTGCGGCTTTCAGCGGCGCGCGCAGGGCGGGATCGTAAAGCTGCAGAGCTTTGGAAATGCCGTGCTTAACCGCACCGGCTTGACCCGACAGACCGCCGCCTTTGACAGTGGCCATCACGTCGAACTGATCTTCCACACCGGCCACAGTGAAGGGCTGGCGCAGGATCATTTGCAGCACGGGACGGGCGAAATAGATGCCCTGATCGCGGCCATTCACGACCACTTTGCCCGAACCGGGTTTGATCCAAACACGGGCAACCGCGTCTTTCCGTTTACCAGTGGCATAGGACCGGCCCAGATCGTCGCGCACAGGCTCACGAGGGGCGGCTTCCACCAGGGTTTCAGCGGCGTCATCACCAGCGATGGCGTTCAGCTCGTCGAGGGATTTGATCTCTTCCGTCATCTCTCTCAGCTCCGCGTGTTCTTGGAATTCATGGACTTCACGTCCAGCACTTCGGGCTTCTGGGCTTCATGGGGGTGCTCGGACCCACCATAAACGCGCAGATTGCCCATTTGAACGCGGCTCAGGCGGTTGCCAGGCAGCATGCGCTGCACAGCTTTTTCCACCACGCGCTCGGGATGGGCACCTTCAAGGACCTTGCCCGCAGTGGTGGAGCGGATCCCGCCAGGATGGCCGGTGTGACGGTAATAGGTTTTCTCAGCGCGCTTGTTGCCCGTCAGCTGAATTTTATCAGCATTGATGACGATCACATTGTCGCCCATATCCATATGAGGCGTGAATGTGGCTTTATGCTTGCCGCGCAGACGCATGGCGACGATCGAGGCGAGACGACCCAGAACCACGCCTTCGGCGTCGATCAGGATCCATTTTTTCTCGATGTCAGCCGGTTTGGCTGTGTAGGTTTTCATGGGTCTCTTTCGCATCAAAGGGGGCTCATGCCCGCCCAGGAATTCAGATTGCGCGGTTCTACGGGTTTTATGCGCGCAGTCAAGAGCAGTGCTTTCCATTTAGTACTGCAAGATCAGCAACTTAAAATATTGGTATTATTTTACCACATGGTTTTTGCTTTAAAATGGGGCAGGCTCTGCATAGCGTCGCGGGGCAAGACCCAAAGGACTGATCATGACGGATACTGATCTCGTACTGCGCCAAGACGCTCAAGGCGTTGCGCATCTTACGCTCAACAACCCGGCAAAGTTAAACGCGCTTTCCACACCGCTTCTTAAGGCGCTGGATCAAAGCCTGAGTGAGATTTCACAAGACAGGGATGTCCATGCGGTCATTATTTCCGGTGCGGGCAAAGCCTTTTCTCCGGGCCATGATTTGGGCGAGACCACGGTGGCGCGCAAGGATTCTGACGGTGGCAAAGCAGCTTACGTGACGCTTTTCAACCATCTGACCGGTGTTTTGCGTCTGATCCGCACCATGCCTCAGCCGGTGATTGCCCAGGTCCATGGGATTGCCACCGCTGCAGGCTGTCAGCTTGTGGCAAGCTGCGATATGGCGCTGGCCGCTGAAGGCACCCGTTTTGGGGTCAATGGCGTGAATATCGGGTTGTTCTGTTCTACGCCCATGGTGGCGCTGACCCGTAATCTGCCGCGCAAACACGCGTTCGAGCTGCTGACCGCGGGCGGTTTTATTTCCGCGGACCGCGCCGCAGAGCTTGGGCTGATCAACCGGGTTGTGCCAGCGGCAGATTTAGAGGCCGAAACACGCGCCTTGGCGGAAACTGTGGCCGCGAAATTGCCCGCTGCGATCCGCATTGGGAAATCCACATTCTACGATCAGTTGGAGCTGCCCGTGGACAAAGCCTATGAACTGACCGCCGCCGCCATGGTGGAAAACATGCTCGATCCCGACACGGCGGAAGGGATCGATGCGTTTTTGGAAAAACGCCCACCCAATTGGTGAGCGCCGGCCGGTTTACCGGCCCTCATAGACAGGCTTGCGTTTTTCGAGGAAGGCCATAACGCCTTCGTCGAAATCGCGGGTCTTGTTGCAGGTTGCTTGGCCAGTGGCTTCCAAGGCAAGCTGTTCTTCGATGGTGTTATCAAAGCAATCGCGCAGGGCCTTTTTGGTCAGCCCAAAGGCCACTGTGGGGCCTTTGGCCAATTGCATCATCCGCTTGCGCCAGGCCGCATCGAAATCCGCATCAGGCACTGCTTCCCAGATCATGCCCCAGGATTCCGCCTGACGGGCCGAGATCGGCTCGGCAAAGAGCATCGCGCCCATAGCCTTGGGAAAGCCAATTTGCCGGGGCAGCCAATAGGTGCCGCCCGCATCGGGGATCAGGCCAATGCGCGAGAAAGCTTGCAGGAAAATCGCGCTTTCCGTGGCGATCACCACATCTGCGGCCAAGGCCAGATTGGCCCCTGCCCCCGCGGCAGCACCATTCACCGCTGCAATCACCGGGATCGGCGCGTCATAGATCGCGCGCAGCAGCGGCACATATTCTTCACGCAGCAAACGGCCCAGGTCAAAAGATCCGTCCTCTTCGCGATCGCTCAGATCTTGCCCGGCACAGAAAGAATCGCCCGAACCGGTCAGCACGATCACCCGCGCTTCAGACACCGCCACATCCATCGCATGGAGCAATTCCGCCCGTGTTTGCGAGTTCAGCGCGTTTTTCATCTCGGGGCGGTTCAATTGAAGGATGGCCGCGCCCTCGTCGATGGTCAGCGCGATGCTTTGATACTCCACAGGTATCCTCCCTGTCATGTCTGGTCGCTGGCAATAATAAACTGATCACAATGGGCCAGCCAGACCGTTTGGTCAGATCATTTCTGATCCAAGATTTCTTTCAAGCGCGCCTCTTCGCTTGCGTCCAAACCATCCACCGGGGATTCGCGTTTGACATTCTGACGGCGCTGATAGGCTACACCCATGCCAATGGCCAAGATCAGCATCGCAGGGCCAGCCACCCAAAGCATAAGTGAAGATCCCGTGGCTTGTGGTTTGAGCAGCACATATTCGCCATAGCGATCCACGACGAAATCGATCACCTCTTCGTCGCTATCGCCCTCGGTGATGCGCTCGCGCACCAGCAGGCGTAGATCCTTGGCCAGATCCGCATTGCTTTCATCAATGCTCTCATTGCGGCACACCAGGCAGCGCAGCCCCTTAGACAGCTCCCGCGCGCGGGCCTCTTGGGCGGGATCACGGAGCACCTCATTGGGCTCCACCGCCAAAGCGGGGGGCGCTAGGAGAATGCCAAGACACAGAAGAAAAGCACGCATCATTGGGCAGGCACCGCTGTTTCAGGCCCTTTGCGGGGCGATTTCTTGGCGCCCGCCGCCACGCGATAGCGCCGGTCGCTCAGGCTCAGGAAGCCTCCCAAAGACATGATAATGGCCCCGGTCCAAATCCAATTGGCGAAAGGTTTGATATAGGTGCGCACGGCCCAGCCGCCGCCTTGTTGCGGATCGCCAATCACCACATAGAGATCGCGCAGAAAGCCGTTATCAATCGCCGCCTCAGTGGTGGGCATTTGCGCCACGGGATAGACCCGCTTTTCCGGCTGCAGCAACGCTATCTCCCGATCTCCGCGATAAAGCGCGATATCAGCGGTGGTGGACAGGTAGTTGGGCCCTTCTTCCCGGCGCACATCGCGCAGCTCGACCCAATATCCAGCCACCTCATACCGCTCGCCCAATTGGGCCACGCGGATATCTTCGGATTGCCAGGCGGTCAGAACCGCAACGCCCCAGATCGTAATGCCCAGCCCCGCATGGGCCACCGCCTTGCCCCAATCGGCACGGGGCAGATTGCGCAAGCGCCGGAATTTAGAGCCCAGATCCCCGCGCCCGGCACGCACCCAAAGCTCGGCCAGCGCACCGCCTACCAGCCAAACCGCCAATGCGATACCCACCGGTGCCAGCATAGAGCGGCCAGTTTGCATCACCCAAGCCAGCGCGGCGCAGCAAATGGCCAGCACCAACCAAGGCCAAAGCGGCCCCATGGCTTTGCCGATCCGCGCCCGTTTCCAGGGCAGCAGCGCCCCAATGGGCAGAATTGCCGCCAATATCACCATAAAGGGCGTGAAAGCCGCATCAAAAAACGGCGGACCAACGCTGAGCTTGCGATCAAAGAACATCTCGGCCACCAGCGGCCAAACCGTACCTACGAAGACCACAAAGCAAGACACGGCGAGCAAGATATTATTGGCCACCAGCGCTGATTCCCGGCTGACCAAGCCAAACACGCCTTTGGCCTCCATCGAGCCGGCACGCAGAGCGTAAAGCATCAAGGCCCCACCCATGAACACCGCCAGGATCATCAGGATAAACACCCCGCGTTCAGGATCATTGGCGAATGCATGCACCGAGGTCAGCACCCCAGAGCGCACGATAAATGTGCCGATCAGGGAAAAGCCAAAGGCCATAATCGCCAGCAAGATGGTCCAGTTTTTCAAGCTTTCGCGCTTTTCCACCACAATGGCCGAATGCAACAGCGCTGCGGCCAGAAGCCAAGGCATGAAACTGGCATTTTCCACTGGATCCCAGAACCAGAACCCGCCCCAGCCAAGCTCGTAATAGGCCCACCAAGAGCCCAAAGCGATGCCGATGGTCAGGAACACCCAAGCGGCCAGGGTCCAAGGGCGCACCCAACGCCCCCATGCGGCATCCACCCGCCCTTCGAGCAAAGCAGCGATGGCAAAGCTAAACGTCAGCGATAGCCCCACATAGCCCAGATAGAGAAATGGCGGATGAAAGGCCAAACCAGGGTCTTGCAACAAAGGATTGAGATCCTGGCCATTCATGGGCGGCACTGCCAGGCGCAAAAACGGGTTCGAAGTCAGCAAGATAAAGGCAAAGAAAGCCACCGCCACCGCCGCTTGCACCGACAGCACCCGCGCTTTCAGCGTGGGGGGCAGATTGCCCCCGAACCAGGCTGCCATGGCCCCGAACAAGGTCAGGATCAGCACCCAAAGCAACAGTGATCCTTCATGGTTCCCCCACACGCCCGAGATTTTATAGAGCATGGGTTTGTCAGAATGGCTGTTTAGCACCACCAATTGAAGGGAAAAATCCGACACAACAAAGGCATAGGTCAGCGCAGCAAAGCTGAACGCGGTCAGCAAAAACTGGGCGGTAGCGGCGGGGCTGGCAAGCTCCATCCAGCCGGGCCAACCACGGGCGGCACCGATAAAGGGAACCACCATCTGCACAACGGCAATGGCGGCGGCGAGGATAAGGGCGAAATGGCCAAGCTCTGCGATCATGGGGCGGAGAATAGGTCAGCGCAGCAGGCGCGCCAAGCCCGTTGCGCGCGCATGTCGCGCCGCCCGGGCCTGGCGCTGAATGCTCCGGTTACGCCACCGCGGCAACGGTGACTTGGCGCCCATTGACGCTGGCGCTTTCCCCGGCGCTGAGCCCTTCAAGAGCCTTATAAAGCGGGGCTTGAGGCGAGATCCCCATGACTTGCGCCCCATCGCAGGTGAATTTCGAGGTCGACACCGCGATCACGAATAGCTTGCCGCCAATATCAATGGCAGCACCCTCGCCCACGGTGGTTTTCGGGCCGAAATCGATCTCGCGCAGCCGGGCTAGTTTTTCCGCATGATCATGCACCGGCTGATCCAGCGCCGCAGCCAATTCGCCCGCGGCCTCTGCCTGCACTTGCTCGCCGCGGCCAATGGGTTCGCTGTGATCGATTTTCGCCTCGGAAAGATATTCCTCGTAAGCTTCGCGGGCATGGGCCAGTTCGGCTTCTTCCAAAGCAAGCATTGCGTCGCGCAAACGGAGTTTGTCGATCATCACGGGGCCTCCTCTTGGCAATTGGCGGGGTTAGCTGCCCCCGCTGGCAGTGGGATCTTGATAGACCCCTTGTTCTTTCAATGCGTCCACGACCTCTTTGGGCATATAGGTCTCGTCATGTTTGGCCAGGATCTCGCTGGCCACAAAAACGCCTTCGACCATGCGCCCGGTGGCGACCGTGCCTTGGCCTTCTTCAAACAGATCCGGCACAATGCCCGTAAAGCTCACGGGGATTGTGGCCCCGCCATCGGTGACATTGAAGGTGATCGCTTCGCCCGCCCCGCGGATCAGCGAGCCTTCTTCCACCAGACCGCCCACACGGAACACCTCGTTGGGTTTTGGCGGCTCTTCCAATACCTGGCTGGGCGAGCGGAACAGGTTGATCCCATCGCGCATCCCATAGCCGATGATGCCGGTCGCTAGGACCAGTGCCACCGCCGTGACCAAAATCACCTGAATGCGGCGCTGTTTTTTGAGACCTTTCATACCTGCCATAGCGTGCTCCTAAGCTTGCGGCGGCGATTAGGGGAAAACCGGGGCCAGCATGAGCCCAGCGGTCTCTTCTATACCAAGCATCAAATTCGCGTTCTGCAAGGCCTGTCCAGAAGATCCCTTCGTCAGATTGTCCAATGCGGCAATAACAACCGCTCGGCCCGGCAGCCGATCGGCCACCACGCCCAGATGACAGAAATTCGACCCACGGATATGGCGGGTCGAAGGCAACTCGCCCATGGGCAGCACTTGCAAGAAAGGCTCGGCCTCATAAGCGCTGGCCAGCGCCGCATGGATTTGATCCGCCGCGCCTTTCACATAAACCGTGGCCAAGATGCCGCGATTGGCCGGGATCAAATGCGGGGTGAACTGCACTTTGACCTCGCGCCCAGCGATCAGGGAAAATTCCTGGTCAAACTCGCCCAAATGGCGATGGGTGCCGCCTGCGGCATAGGCGTGATAGCCTTCGGACAGCTCCGCATGAAGCAGATTTTCCTTCAAGCTGCGCCCGGCGCCAGACACGGCGGCTTTGAGATCGATAATGATCTCATCAAGATCGATCACTCCGGCCTGGATCAATGGGCGCAACGCATATTGCCCGGTGGCCGCATTGCAGCCAGTGCCCGCCACCAGCCGCGCCTGGGCGATCTGCTCGCGATAGAATTCGGTGAGCCCGTAGATGGCGGTTTGTTGCAGATCCGGGGCGCTATGAGGCTTGCCATACCAGGTCTCATACGCAGCCAGATCCCGCAGACGGAAATCTGCTGACAGATCCACAACTTTAACATGGCTGGGCAAGTTTTTGATAACGCTTTGCGATGTCGCATGCGGCAAGGCGCAGAATACAAGATCCACAGAGGCCAAATCCAGATCTTCGATCTTTTGCAAATCCGGCAGATCCAAATGGCGCAAATGCGGAAAGACCGCGCCCATGGGCTGGCCTGCTTTACGATCTGCGGACAGCCCCTTGATCGTCAGTTCAGGATGGGTCGCGATCAATCGCACCAGTTCCGCTCCGGTATAGCCCGATGCGCCAAGAATGCTTACTGAATACCCCATGATCCCGCCCTTCTATCTTCGAGATGCGGGGGTATGCCCATTGGCCAGAAGGGTCAACGGGGCGAAATCGCCCGCACTTAAGCCGCTTGAAAAGTGATCTTGCGACGCAGGAATTGCGTGGCTTTGTTAGACACCGCTTGCGGATCGCCTGTGGTCAAAAACATGCTTTGGGTGCCCGCCCCGCGCATTTCGGGGTGACGCTTAAGGTAATCATCCAGGCTGGATGCCACCAATTTGGCCTGAGAGAACACCCGCACATCAGCGCCAAGCGCGGCCTGAAATGTTTCTTCCATCAGCGGATAATGGGTGCAGCCCAAAATCGCGGCCTCTGGATCGGGCATGCGCCGCTGCAAAGCTTCTACATGAGAACGCACCAATGCTTCGGCCAGGATCTCGTCCCCATCCTCGATCGCATCGACCACGCCGCCGCAAGGCTGGGCCTCTACATCTACACCGATGGCGCGAAAGGCCAATTCCCGCTGAAACGCGCGGCTCGAGACCGTGGCGGGCGTGGCAAACAGTGCCACATGCTTTACCTCTACCTCGCGCGGCGGAGAATTATCGCCCCATTTGCGTTCGGTCAGCGCCTCAATCAGCGGCACGAACACGCCCAGCACCCGCTTTTCCGGAGGCAGCCAGCTTTCTTGCATCCGCCGCAGGGCTGCGGCCGAGGCGGTGTTGCAGGCCAGGATCACCAGATCGCAGCCCGCATCCCACAGCCGTTCCACCGAAGCGGTGGTGAGGTTGAAAATATCCTCTGCATCACGCACCCCGTAAGGCGTGTGGGCATTATCCCCAAAATAGACAAAGGGCACATCGGGCAGGCGTTTGCTGACAGCGTCCAGCACCGTCAAACCACCCAAACCACTATCGAAGATACCTACAGCCATCAGTTGCGATACTTTTCTTCTAGCTCCGCCCCATGGGCGAAGGATTTCAAAGGAATTGGCGATAGCTCATAGGTGCGCTGGCGCAAAAATGCCATCATCCTTTTGGGATCTTTCCGCAAGGGCGCAAGCTCTGCTTCGGGAATTGGGCTGCCAATCACCACATCCACGGGTTTATTCACGCGTTTTTTGAATTCCTTAATCAACAGCCCCATGCGCAAGGTGCTGTGAATATGGCTGGCCAATTGGAAGAGGCGCGAATTATGCCCGGTGAAATAGACCGGCACCACAACCGCATCGCTGCGCGCGATCATTTTCGCCGTGAAAGCTCGCCAGCCAGGATCCATAGGTTGAGAAAACGGCCGGGCCGAGGTCGAGACCGTGCCGCCGGGAAACACCCCGATAGCCCCACCTTGGCCCAGATAGGCCAGCGCCTCTTTGCGGGTTTGCAGATTCAGTCGCGTGGCGGCTTTGCTTTCCTCAAAAGAGACCGGCAAGACCACCCGATCCAAATCAGCGGCTTTGCGAAACACTTGATGGGCGAGAATGCGGAAATCATCGCGCCTGCGGCGCAAAATAAGCCCCATCATCAGCCCATCTAAGATCCCATAAGGATGATTGGCGATCAGAACCAAGGGCCCTTGGCGGGGGATATTGTCCAGACTGCCCCCAACCAGATTGAGCGACAGCCCATAGCGCGCGGCCATAACTTCCCAAAAATCCTGACCTTGCGCGATTTCAAGCTCATAGCCCTGGGCACGTTTGATCAAACGCAAACGTCCGCTGGCATTTTCCATCATCCGGATCATCGCACGCCCAGCACGGGTTTGCGCCGAACTGGCATAAGTAATGTCGCGCGCAATCTGGCGCTGCGCTTTGCTGGGGCTTTTCATAAAGCCTCCCCCCGGAACTCAGGTTGCGGTACATAGCACCCCTGCCCCTGTCGCAGCAAGCCCGCCACACCCTTGAAAACCTTATGTGTTATGGGCGATGCTGGTTTGCAATCCGGGCATAGATATGTCAGCGATAAATGAAAAAAATCAGCAGGTGGTTCAGACATGGATTGGGATAAGCTACGGATTTTTCACGCCGTTGCCGATGCGGGCAGCTTGACCCATGCGGGGGATACGCTGAATTTGTCCCAATCTGCGGTGAGCCGTCAGATCCGAGGTTTGGAAACATCGCTGGGGGCAACATTGTTCCACCGTCACGCGCGCGGGCTGATCCTAACCGAGCAAGGCGAGCTGCTATTTGACGCCACTTCGGCCATGATCAAACGCCTAGACGCCGCCGCCGCCCGTATCCGCGACAGCGAAGAAGAGGTGTTTGGCGAGCTGCGGGTGACCACCACCACAGGGTTTGGCTCGCTCTGGCTCGCGCCCCGATTGCCCAAGCTTTACGAGAAATATCCCGAGCTCAAAATCGACCTTATGCTCGAAGAACGGGTGCTTGATCTGCCCATGCGCGAGGCCGATGTGGCGATCCGTATGAAAGAGCCAAGCCAAGCGGATTTGATCCGCAAACGGCTCATGAGCGTGAAGATGCGGCTTTACGCCACTCCGGAATATCTCGCAGAGCACGGCACCCCTGAGCGGCTCGAAGATATGGGCGCCCATCGCCTGATCTGCCAAAAGATCGCCTCCACCCAGGTAAGCGCGGCAGCCATATTGGTGCGCCATTTGATGACCACCGATATCCGATCGCTTCTGACCGTGAATAACTATTTCGGTGTGCTCCAAGGGGTGATCAACCATTTGGGAATTGGTGTGCTGCCCGATTACGTGGTGCAGGATTTCCCAAAGCTTGTGGCGGTCCTGCCCGAGATCGACAGCTCTGACGTGCCCGTCTTCCTGGCCTATCCCGAAGAATTGCGCCATTCCAAGCGGATCGAAGTGTTCCGGAACTTTGTTCTGGAAGAGATTTTCGAGCATCGCCGCCGCATGCAGACTGTACAAAAGTCCTGAGGCATGCTCGCAACGCAAGGAGGCTATGTTGCAGATGCGGCATTAAACGCCTTGATTGGACTGCCCCCCCGCCTTACCTGAGCGTTTAGAGGCATACGCCGTTGGCGCGCCTCTAACCTCCCTGTTGGACTTGGCCGAGCTTTTGCTCGGCCCTTTTTTTGTCCAAATCTAAGCTTTCCCCCAGCCCAAACCCAATCTTTGTCCTATGACGCAACGCCTTTGGGCGCTTCTTATTGGCCTTGGTGGCAGCTGCCTCTTCCGCATTGGCGCGCGCTTCTCTAAGAGAGCCCCCAAGTAATCGCAGGACGCCGCCCATGACTGACCCCGCAATCACCCCGGATCTGATCCAAGCCCATGGGCTGAGCCCCGATGAATACGCGCGGATCCTTGAGATTATTGGGCGAGAGCCAAGCTTTACCGAGTTGGGGATCTTCTCGGCCATGTGGAACGAGCATTGTTCCTATAAATCCTCCAAGAAATGGCTCCGCACCCTGCCTACTGAGGGGCCACAGGTCATCTGCGGGCCGGGCGAGAATGCCGGCATTGTCGATATCGGCGATGGCCAAGCGGTGGTTTTCAAAATGGAAAGCCATAACCACCCCTCTTATATCGAGCCCTATCAAGGGGCCGCCACCGGTGTGGGCGGTATTCTGCGCGATGTCTTCACCATGGGTGCGCGGCCCATCGCAGCGATGAATGCGCTGAGCTTTGGCAGCCCCGATCACCCTAAAACCCGCCAGCTTGTGCATGGGGTGGTTGAAGGCGTGGGCGGGTATGGCAATTGCTTTGGCGTGCCCACCGTGGGCGGCGAAGTGCGCTTCCACCCGGCCTATAACGGCAATTGCTTGGTCAATGCTTTTGCCGCGGGCCTGGCGGAGACTGACAAGATTTTCTATTCCGCCGCCTCTGGTCTGGGCATGCCCGTTGTGTATCTGGGCGCAAAAACCGGCCGCGATGGGGTTGGCGGGGCCACCATGGCCAGCGCCGAATTCGACGAGACAATCGAAGAAAAACGACCCACGGTCCAAGTGGGCGATCCCTTCACCGAAAAGCGCCTGATGGAGGCTTGCCTAGAGCTGATGACCACGGGCGCAGTGATCTCGATCCAGGATATGGGCGCTGCGGGCCTGACCTGCTCTGCGGTCGAGATGGGCGATAAGGGTGATCTGGGTATCAAGCTCAACCTTGATGCGGTGCCCGTGCGCGAAGACGCCATGACCGCCTATGAGATGATGCTTTCGGAAAGCCAAGAGCGCATGCTGATGGTGCTGCGCCCGGAAAAAGAGGCCGAGGCCAAAGCGATCTTCGACAAATGGGATCTGGATTTCGCCATTGTCGGCGAAACCATCGCCGAGGACCGGTTCATTGTGGAACATGGCGGCGCGCTGAAAGCGGATTTGCCGCTGAAAGCGCTGTCTGGCACGGCCCCGGAATATGACCGCCCCTGGGTGCCCACGCCGCAGGCCGAGGCCCTGGCAGACACTCCTGAGATTGACCCGATTGAGGGCCTAAAGGCGCTGATCTCCAGCCCCAATTACACGGCCAAGCAATGGGTTTACGAGCAATATGACAGCCAGGTGATGGGCGACACGCTGCGCATTCCCGGCGCGGGCGCTGGCATTGTGCGGGTCCATGGCACCGATAAAGCCTTGGCCTTCACCTCTGATGTGACCCCGCGCTATGTGCGTGCCAATCCGGTTGAGGGCGGCAAACAAGCGGTGGCCGAGGCCTATCGCAACCTGATCGCTGTGGGCACAAAGCCTTTGGCCACCACTGACAATATGAATTTCGGCAATCCCGAAAAGCCCGAGATCATGGGCCAGTTTGTGGGCGCGATCCAAGGCATCGGCGCGGCCTGTATCGCCCTGGATATGCCCATCGTGTCGGGCAATGTGAGCCTTTATAATGAAACCGACGGACAACCCATTCTGCCCACCCCCACCATTGGCGCGGTCGGCCTTGCAGCCTCGCAAGAGGATCTGATCGATGGCGTTGCCCGCGACGGGCATGTGGCGTTGCTGATCGGCGGGGCCGGCAGCCATCTGGGGCAATCGGCGCTGCTGGCCGAGGCTTTAGGCCGCGAAGAAGGCGATGCGCCCGCCGTGGATCTGGAAGCGGAGCGGAAAACCGGCGATTTTATCCTGGCGCAGCGTGACTTGATCCGAGCTTGCAGCGATCTGGCCGATGGCGGGCTTGCTTTGGCCGCGTTTGAAATGGCTGAGGCCGCGGGCGTGGGCCTGTGTTTGGATAATGGCGATACGGCTTTCCTCTTTGGTGAGGATCAAGGCCGCTATCTTGTGGCCTGTAATTTCGATCAGGCTGAGGCCTTGATGATCGAGGCGGCCAAATCGGAGATCCCCATCGAAAGCGTGGGCCGGTTTGGCGGCAGCGATGTGAGCTTTGGCGCGGCCTCTGCACCTTTGAGCGCGCTCTCCGAAAGCTTCCGCGCCAGCTTTGGCCTAACCTTTGCTTAAGATTTCCTAGGCGTGCCGTGCCAAGCTTGTCCTGGCCCGGCCGCGCGCCTAGATTATGAGATAACCACGAGGAATTCCCATGACTGTACAAGCTTCTGATATCGAAGCTCTGATCCGCGAGAGCTTTCCCGACGCTAAGATCACCGTGCTTGGCGATGATGGCTCGCATTTTTCCGCTGAAGTGATCGATGAAAGCTTTCGCGGTAAAAACCGGGTACAGCAGCAACGCGCGGTCTATGCCGCGCTCAAGGGCAAAATGGATGGCTCGGACGGTGAAGTGCATGCACTTGCCTTGACCACCAGCGCCCCAGAATAATCGCGCCGCCCTTGGGCAGATTTTCGCCGAGCCCGCCCGCAATATGACCGCTTGATGACGTCAACGTGCCAAGCTGACCGGGCCAAACCGGGCACCCCCTTGGCTTCTGCCCCCGCCAGCGCCATATTTCTTCTCAAGGTAAACACGCAGCCCCCCAGCTGATCGTCTTCCAGGAGCCCATGATGACCACAACCGTCACCGATCAAATCAAATCCACTGTCGACGCCAATGATGTTGTTCTTTTTATGAAAGGCAACAAAGCGATGCCCCAATGCGGCTTTTCCAGCCGTGTGGCAGGTGTGCTGAACTATATGGGCGTGGATTTCGCTGATGTAGATGTGCTGGCCGACGAAGCTCTGCGCCAAGGCATCAAAGAATACAGCGAATGGCCCACCATTCCGCAGCTTTACATCAAGGGCGAATTTGTCGGCGGCTGCGATATTGTCACAGAAATGACCCTTTCGGGGGAATTGGATCAATTGTTTGAATCCAATGCCATCGCATTCGACAAAGCTGCGGCCGACAAAATCCGCGAAGCAAACGCGTAATCCGCGCTTGGGCTCAGGCCGGCATTACGCGCCGGCCTGTCCTTCCATGATCTCGGCCAATGCTTCGGCCTGAGAGGTCAATTCGCTCAAAGCAGCGGTAAATTCTGCCGAAACCGCCTCGCCCGCGCCCGCCGCAGCGGGAGTGGCTTGCAATTCCTCGATCAAAGCTTGCTGCGAGAGCGCTTTTTCTTCCAGGGCGCGCATCTGCTCTTCCATGCCTGCGGCTTTATCCGCCAGCATCAGCCCGGCCATAAGCAGCATGCGGGTTTCAGGCATACGGCCCAATTGATCCCCCAAAAGCGCCGCTTCCCCGTCCAGCAATTGCGCCGCTTGGGTCAGAAAGCTTTGCTCGCCCTCTTGGCAGGCCACGGTAAATTCGCGCCCGCCCACTGCGATTTTCACCTCAGGCATCGGCTGCCTCCTCTAGCATGGGGCGCAAAGCTGCCAAAACGCCGTCCAGTTCCGCGCGATCAGCAGCACGCACCGCCACCAACGCATCCAATTCCGCTTGCAGCCCGCCATTGATCAAATCCGCATCGGGCAAACCGGCGGCATGAGCTTCGCGCAAAGCGGCGTTATTGCTGCGCAGCTGACGATTGGCCTCGCGCAATTTATCGGCGCTGGCCTCTAGCGCATCAATCCGCCCACGCAGATCATCCACTTCACTGCGCGCTTCGGCGGTTTTTAACGTCTCGCGCTCGGAAAAACGTTGGGCGCGCTCTTCTAATTCCTCGCGCAAAGCTTCTGCCGCATCGCGGCTTTCCACAAGGCGGCCTTGCTCTGCAATCGCTTCAGCCAGGGTTTCCGCCTGGGCCTCACGCTCGCGCCGCTCCCCTTCCAAAGCGTCTTCCAAGGCTGCGCGGGTTTCCGCGGCCTCGGCCAATTCGGCCTCTAACGTGGCCAAGGCTTCGGGGTCTGCGCCTTCAGGCGCATCGCCTGATGTCATCTCCAAATCTGTGATTTTCGCGGTCAAAACCGCATTTTCTTCGCGCAAAGCTGCCAATTCAGCAGCCCCATCGGCGGTCGAATTCTCCACCGCGCTATGTGCCAGAGCAATGCGCTGCAATGCCTCTGATAACCGCCGTTCTAGCTCTTCCAGCTCGGCCATGCCAATCTCCGCCTCTGGGAGCCCTTTAAGGCCCCGTTTTCTACCGGGTCTCCTGCCCGACTCACCACGCGCTATAGCCACCAGACAATGCAGCAGGGTACAAGTCCACAGCAGGCCAAACCCAGACCCGCCCGTCAAGGGCTGGATATTTGGGCGCCCTGCTCACAAAGCGTTCTTGCACTTTCACGGGCAGCGCCTTAGGGCCAAGCGAACCTGACATCGCCTACCGAGGAGAAAATCGGTGAATATCGAGTTACTGCGCGCGCGCGATCCTGAGCATTGGATGAAAGCCTGTGCCATTCGAGCCCTCACGCTCGATGCGGTGGCCGGTGCCAATTCTGGCCATTCCGGCATGCCCATGGGCATGGCTGATGTGGCCACTGTGCTGTTTGAAAAGCATCTGAAATTTGACGCAAGCGCGCCGGGCTGGCCCGACCGCGACCGGTTTATCTTGTCGGCCGGCCATGGCTCTATGCTGCTTTACTCTTTGCTCTATCTCACCGGCTATCCGGAGATGACCCATGAGCAGATCAAATCCTTCCGCCAGCTTGGGGCGCGCAGCGCGGGCCATCCTGAATACGGGCACGCACCGGGGATCGAGACCACCACAGGGCCCTTGGGCCAAGGGATTGCCACCGCCGTTGGTTTTGCCCTGGCCGAAGAAATCCTGCGCGCCCGCTTTGGCGCGAAGATCGTTGATCACCACACCTATGTGATCGCCGGTGATGGCTGCCTTATGGAAGGCGTGAGCCAAGAGGCGATTTCCCTGGCCGGTCGCCAAGAGCTGTCCAAGCTGATCGTGCTGTGGGATGACAATGGCATCACCATTGATGGCACCGTGGATATCGCCGATCGCACCGATCAGATCGCCCGGTTCAAAGCCTCTGGCTGGTCCGTTTTTGAATGCGATGGTCATGACGCCGCCGAAATCGACGCGGCCTTGGTGGAAGCTAAGAAAGCCAAAACCCCGTCCTTGATTGCGTGCAAAACTCATATCGCTTTGGGCTCATCGGCCCAAGACACCCCCAAAGGCCATGGCGCCCTGACCGATGCGCAATTGGTGGCCGATACCAAAGCCGCTTATGGCTGGGAATATGGCCCTTATGAGGTGCCCGCCGAGATCAAATCCCAATGGGAAGCCATCGGCAGCCGCGGCAGCGCCACCCATGCGGAATGGAAATCGCGCCTTGAAGGGCTTTCCAGCGCGAAACAGCGCGAATTTGCCCGCATGATCGCCGGTGAGGCCCCGAAAAAGCTTTCGGCCACGATCAAAGCGCTGAAAAAGCAATATGTCGAAGACATGCCCAAAGTCGCGACCCGTAAGGCCAGCGAAATGGCGCTGGACGCGATCAATGCGATCATGCCTGAAACTGTTGGTGGCTCGGCCGATCTGACCGGATCCAACAACACCAAGACCAAGGATCTGGGCATTCACGAACCCGGGGCTCGCAAAGGTCGCTATCTGCATTACGGCATCCGCGAACATGGGATGGCTGCGGCCATGAACGGGATCTCGCTGCATGGCGGTTTGCGCGCTTATGGCGGCACTTTCATGGTGTTTTCCGATTATGCACGCGGCGCGATGCGGCTTTCATCGCTGATGCAGCAGCCGGTGACCTATGTGCTGACCCATGATTCCATCGGTCTGGGCGAAGATGGCCCCACCCACCAGCCGGTGGAGCATCTGGCCATGCTGCGCGCCACGCCCAATACCATGGTCTTCCGGCCCGCAGATGCCACGGAAACGGCCGAGGCTTGGGAGATCGCTCTGCAATCGCAAAGCACCCCATCTGTTCTCGCCCTGTCTCGCCAAGGCCTGCCTGCCGTGCGCGACAGTTTCAAAACCAAGAACCTTGTGGCCCAAGGGGCCTATGTTCTGGCCGAAGCCGAAGGCAAACGCCAAGCGATCTTGCTGGCCACGGGCTCTGAGGTGTCAATCGCCCTGAAAGCCCGTGAGATCTTGCAAGCCGAAGGCATCGGCACCCGCGTGGTTTCCATGCCCTGTTGGGAGCTGTTCGCCCAGCAAGACGAAGCCTATCGCAAACGTGTGCTGCCGGCGGGCCCTGTGCGTGTGGGGATTGAGGCGGCCAGCAGCTTTGGCTGGGACCGTTGGCTTTCCGGCGAGCGCGGCAAATCGGCCAAAGCCGGTTTTGTCGGTATGGAAAGCTTTGGTGCCTCGGCCCCGGCAGATGTGCTTTATGAGCATTTCGGCATCACTGCTGAAGCGGCCGCAGAAAAGGTGCGCGCGCTTTTGGGCTAAGCCCATCACCAGCGGCCTTGCTGCCATAAAATCCGCCCAGAGTGTTGAAAACGCTCTGGGCTTTTTTCTGCCTGCGCGATGGGCAGGATTCGCTCAAAGGCTCTTTGCCGCAAAAGCTGCGCAACGGTTACCGGTACCGTTCACGCTAACAGGTCGCAGTTATCGCTAACATGTTGTGTTAATGACGAATTTCGCTTTGTGAAGCCGCAGATAAAGACTATATCCGGGCCAGAAAATATGACGCGGTCTGTGTGACGTAAGACCGCTTGTTCAGGAGAGTTCCCATGACGATCACTGTCGGCATCAACGGTTTTGGCCGCATCGGTCGCTGCACCCTGTCTCATATCGCGCAATCGGGCCGCAATGATGTGCAAGTGGTCAAGATCAACGCCTCTGGCCCGATCGAAACCAATGCCCATCTGCTGCGCTATGACAGCGTGCATGGCCGTTTTGCTGGCGATATCCGCGTAGAGGGCAATGCCCTGGATCTGGGCCAAGGCCCGATCGAAGTGATGTCCAGCTATGATCCGACCGAATTGGATTGGTCCGGCGTGGATGTGGTGATGGAATGCACCGGCAAATTCAACGAGCGTGACAAAGCCGCTGTTCACCTAGAGCATGGCGCGAAATCGGTTCTGGTCTCGGCCCCGGCCAAGAAAGCCGATAAAACCATCGTCTATGGCGTGAACCACCGCGAATTGCTGGCCGAGCATAAAGTTGTCTCCAACGGCTCTTGCACCACCAACTGCCTGGCCCCTCTGGCCAAGGTGCTCAATGACGCTATCGGCATCGAGCGCGGGATCATGACCACGATCCACAGCTATACTGGCGACCAGCCGACCCTGGACCGTCGCCACAAGGATCTTTACCGCGCTCGCGCTGCGGCCATGGCGATGATCCCAACCTCCACCGGCGCAGCCAAAGCGCTGAAAGAGGTTCTGCCCGAGCTGGAAGGCAAATTGGACGGCTCCGCCATCCGCGTGCCAACCCCGAATGTCTCGGCTGTGGATCTGACCTTCGAAGCGGGCAAAGACGTCACTGTCGAAGATGTGAACGAAGTGATGCGCGAAGCGGCCAGCGGCCATATGGGCAAAGTATTGGGCTATGATCCCGAACCCAAAGTCTCCATCGACTTTAACCATACCGAGTTCTCTTCGATCTTCGCGCCCGATCAGACCAAGGTCATGGGTGGCCGCACCGTGCGCGTGCTGGCGTGGTATGACAATGAATGGGGCTTTTCCTGCCGCATGGCCGATGTGGCCGGCGCCATGGGACGCCTGCTTTAAGCCAGCCACCGTTCATTCAGTTTTGAAAAGCCCCGCCATTGGCGGGGTTTTTCGTTTTTGCGCGTTTTTTAGGTTTTCGCCCCCCAATAATGCGCGGATTGCTTCCTGCCTGCTTGACCTAGCGTCGAAAAATGTTAGCGATAACACGTCGCAGCTCTGGGAGGGCAAAATGGCAGTGCAAGTAGCGATTAATGGTTTTGGGCGTATCGGGCGCAACATTCTGCGCGCGGTGCATGAATCTGGACGCGAAGATATCGACATTGTGGCGATCAATGATCTTGGCTCGGTCGAAAGCAACGCGCATCTGCTGAAATATGACAGCGTGCATGGGCGTTTCGCTGGCGATGTCACCCATGGGGAGGATTGGATCGATATTGGCCGCGGCCCGATCAAGGTCACCGCAGAGCGTGATCCGGCATCCTTGCCTTGGGCTGGTGTGGATCTGGTCATGGAATGCACCGGCCATTTCACCGCCCGCGATGACGCCGCAAAGCATCTGGAAAATGGAGCCACGCGGGTACTGGTCTCGGCTCCCTCCAAAGGCGCAGATCGGACCATCGTCAAAGGCGTGAATGAGGCCAGATTGCAAAAGGGCGATCTGGTGATTTCAAACGGATCCTGCACCACCAATTGCCTGGCCCCGGTGGCCAAAGTGCTCCATGAACGCGTGGGCATTGTCTCGGGGATGATGACCACAGTGCACAGCTATACGGGCGATCAGCCCACGTTAGACACATTGCACAAGGATCTTTACCGCGCCCGCGCTGCGGCCATGAATATGATCCCCACATCTACCGGCGCGGCCAAAGCCATTGGCTTGGTGCTGCCAGAGCTTGACGGGGTGCTGGATGGCACCGCCATTCGCGTGCCCACGCCCAATGTCTCTTGTGTGGATCTGACCTTCCAAGCAAGCCGCCCCACCAATGAAGAAGAGATTAACAGCGCCATTGCAGAGGCAGCGCAGTCCGGGCCATTGCAAGGCATCTTGGGCTATAGCGAAGACCCGTTGGTCTCTATGGACCTTAACCATGATCCGCGATCGTCGATTTTCGCAGCGCCGCAAACCAAGGTGAAAAATGGCACATTGGTGCGCATCCTGACCTGGTATGACAATGAATGGGGGTTCTCCAACCGGATGTGCGATACGGCCGTGGAGATCATGCAGCGCAGCTAATGCGAAAACAGCCGAAGGCGCGGGGCCTTCGGTTGCTCATGCGTTGGCCGTATCAGCCTTTGATTTTGGAGAATTTATCCAGCATCGCGTCGCGCACTTCAGGTGCCACGAAATTAGAGACATCCCCCCCAAGCCGGGCGATTTCCTTAACCAAACGCGAAGCGATGGCTTGATGCTGCGCTTCGGCCATCAAGAACACGGTTTCGATATCGTCGCGCAGAGCGCGGTTCATGCCCACCATCTGGAACTCATACTCGAAATCCGAAACCGCACGCAGCCCGCGAATGATCATCGAGGCCCCAACATCCACTGCGCAATCGATCAGCAGGTTTTCAAACGGATGCACGATGATCTCGGTGCCAGTCTCGGATCGCAGCCCCCCGCATTGCTCTTCGATCATCTCCACACGTTCCTCGAGCGAGAAAAGCGGCCCCTTATCGCGGTTGATCGCGACACCAATCACCAAACGGTCCACCAGCGAACAGCTGCGCCGGATGATATCGGAATGGCCTTTCGTTAACGGGTCAAACGTCCCGGGATAGAGCGCCGTGCGCATGTGTTTTCCCCTCTCTTCTCTGTGCGCGGACGCAACAATATTGCGCAGGCCATTGCAAGCGCATCTGTTATGGGACGGTTACAGGGGGTCAGAAAACCGCAGGGTACCGCGAACCAATGGGGGTCAGTTCCCCATGATCATGCCTTGCAGGGCGATTTTCTCCATCTCCAATTCCGAAAGCCTGGCTTTGACCACATCACCGATAGAGATCAACCCGATCATCTCGCCCTGCTCCATCACCGGCAAATGGCGAAACCGGCCTTTGGTCATCATGCGGAACACATCATCGCTATTATCTTGACGCTGGGCGCAGACCGGCTCGCGGGTCATGATCTGCTCTACCAGATCTTCCATACAGGCTGGACCGCGCCGCCCAAGCTCCCGCACAATGTCGCGCTCTGACAGGATGCCAATCACTGTCTTGCCATCGGGCGAGACGATCAATGCCCCAATTTGTCGGCTCGATAGCAGCCCAGCGGCCTCGGAAATCCGCGCATCTGGCGCAATGGTGACCACCCCATCATCAGCTTTTGTTCTCAATATCTGATGCACACGCATGCAAACCCTCCCTCGTTTTATTATTTGCCTCCAAATGCAGCGTCTCTAGGGAACAGCATCCCTGTCAATAGCCTAATAGGCCAGAACTGTCCGCAGGAATGGACAATTCTTGGTTAACAGCGGCAATGAACTGCTCACGAAAGATGCGCATACGCTCAAATTGCGTATCTGTGCGCCGCGCGGCCACAAAATAGCTGCGCTTGATAGCCAGTTCGGGCAGCACGCGCACCAAATTGGGATCTCGGGCCAGGGTGAAATCATGCACCAAGCCAATCCCCGCCCCTTGGCGCAGCCATTGCCATTGCACCAAGACCGAATTGGATCGCAGCATTGCGGGCGGTGCTTTCAGCTCTGGCGGGATGTCCAAATTCGGATCGATGAGCAATTCCGGAATATAGGTGATCACCGGAAGCTCTTGCAGCAGATGCTCTGGGTTGCGCCCCTGCACCGCCGAGCGGGCCGCCGCAAAATGCAGTTCGTAATCGGCTAAGGGCAGCGTTTCGATGCCTTTGGAGCGCGCCGGTGTCAGCGTAACCGCAAGATCCACTTCGCGCCCCAGCAAATCCACCTCGCGCGGGGTGGCTACGATATCGATCACAAGCCCTGGATTGGCCTCGGTCAGCGACGCGCAGATCTGAGGCAGCAGAAATGTGGCGCAACCATCAGGGGCGCCGATCCGCACCCGCCCGGATACGGTCTCGGTCTCATCGCGAAACCCTGATGTGATGTCCGACATCAAATCCTCTAGGGCTTCGGCCTGAGGCAATAGCCGCAATCCCGCATCGGTGAGCCGATAGCCTTTGGGAGATTTGGCGAAAAGCATCGCCCCAAGATCGGATTCAAGCCGTCCGATGCGCCGTCCCACCGTCGCCGCATCCTTGGCCAAATGCTGGGCTGCGGCTGTAATGCTGCCCCGCCGCGCCACCATGAGAAAGATCAACAGATCGTCAGATTGCATTGTATACCCGCAAAAATGCTAGACTACTTTGGCATATGTCTTGTAGATGGCTTATTTTCGCAATGCTACTATGGGCGTAAACAGGGAGAAAGCTCATGCAACAGATCGGTCACTTTATCGATGGGTCAATAGTCTGCGGCACATCAGGTCGCCAAGCCGATGTGTTCAACCCCGCCACCGGCGAAGTGCAAGCACAGGTGGCTTTGGCCTCGCGCGCTGAGGTGGATGATGCTGTGGCCCGCGCAGCGGAGGCTCAAAAAGCCTGGGGCGCGACCAATCCGCAAAAACGCGCCCGCGTGATGATGGCCTTTGTACGATTGCTCAACCGCGATATGGACAAGCTGGCCGAAGCGCTGAGCCGCGAGCATGGCAAAACCATTCCCGACGCCAAAGGCGATGTGCAGCGCGGGCTGGAAGTGGTGGAATTCTGCATTGGTGCGCCGCATCTGTTGAAGGGCGAGTTCACCGACAGCGCGGGCCCGGGCATTGATATGTATTCCATGCGCCAACCCCTTGGCGTGGTGGCGGGCATCACCCCGTTCAATTTCCCAGCCATGATCCCCATGTGGAAAATGGCCCCGGCCCTGGCCTGCGGCAATGCCTTTATCCTCAAACCTTCTGAGCGCGATCCATCTGTGCCGATGATGCTGGCAGAGCTGCTCAAAGAAGCGGGCCTGCCCGATGGGGTGTTGCAAGTGGTCAATGGCGATAAAGAAGCCGTGGATGCGATCTTGGACAACCCGACCATCCAAGCGGTGGGCTTTGTGGGCTCCACCCCGATCGCGCAATATATTTATGAGCGTGGCTGCGCCAATGGCAAACGGGTGCAATGCTTTGGCGGTGCCAAGAACCACATGATCATCATGCCCGATGCGGATATGGATCAAGCCGCTGATGCGCTGGTGGGCGCTGGCTATGGTGCGGCGGGCGAGCGCTGCATGGCGATCTCGGTTGCGGTGCCCGTGGGCGATGAAACCGCAGATCGTTTGATCGAAAAGCTGGTGCCGCGCATCGAAAAGCTCAATGTCGCGCCTTATACTGCGGGCGATGATGTGGATTACGGCCCGGTGGTCACCGCTGCGGCCAAAGAAAATATCGCCCGCCTGGTGCAAAGCGGCATCGATCAAGGCGCGGAATTGGTGGTGGATGGGCGCAATTTCACCTTGCAAGGCTATGAGAACGGGTTCTTTGTCGGCCCCCATCTTTTCGACCGGGTGACCAAGGATATGGATATTTACCGTACCGAGATTTTCGGACCGGTTCTGTCCACCGTGCGCGCTCAAAGCTATGAAGAAGCGCTCAGCCTGGCCATGGATCATGAATATGGCAATGGCACCGCGATCTTCACCCGAGATGGGGATGCGGCGCGTGATTTCGCCAATCGGATCAATATCGGCATGGTGGGCGTCAATGTGCCAATCCCCGTGCCGCTGGCCTATCACACCTTTGGCGGCTGGAAGAAATCGGGCTTTGGCGATCTGAACCAGCACGGGCCTGATGCGTTCCGCTTTTACACCCGGACCAAAACCGTGACCTCGCGCTGGCCCTCGGGCATCAAAGAAGGCGGCGAGTTCAACTTCAAAGCCATGGACTAAACCACTGGCTTGCATAAACAACTGACCCAAGCGCCAAACCAGCATGCCTTCGGCATTGGCGCGCAGGGTCAGTTTCGAGGCGGCGGCGCATGGGGAAACCCGGCGCCGCCGCCCTCTGTGAAAGGGTTACTGCGCGGCTTGGCTTTTACTGCGCAGCGGGTTCAGGGATCCACATTTGCCAAGCCCATGGGCCGGCATTCCGGTGTAAAGCGAGCTATAGGCCCCATCTTCCACCAAAAACGCCTCATACCAGACGCCGAAGGCCCGGCGTTCATTGCTTTGGCTTTTCTGGGTGAAATCATCCCATGCGGGCCAGATCGACCGCCCGTCGCCCTGAATATAAGATTCAAGATGCTCTAAGCTGCGCCAATATTGCGCTTGGGTTAAGAAACCCAGATTGCTGCATCCCATGAAGCCCGAATCTGAATGAGATTCGTAAAGCTCTTTCTTGAGATCGCTGAACGCTTTGACCATGGGCAGCCATTCTTGCACCCGAAATGGCCGATTGATCCGCATTCCGACGAGAAAAACCACAAACGGGCCCTCAACCTGAGCGGTCATACGGTTGGGAATTATCATACTCATGATGCGCTGCTCTTGTACGTAAACTGGCGCGACTATGCCCCAAGAGCCCGGCTCTGCCCAGATCAGAACAGCGCTTGGGCAAAAAAGCTCAACGTCACGTATAAACTCTTTGCACTTTGCCTAAACGCTGGTGTCAATGAAGCCATGACGTCACCAAGTTTTTCCCTGGGAATCGAAGAGGAATATCTCCTCGTTCATCGCGAAAGCGGCGATTTGGCCGAAGCCCCTGCCGGTTTGATGGAAGCGTGCCAAAAAGATCTGCAAGATCAGGTCAGCCCGGAATATCTGCAATGTCAGATCGAAGTGGGCACACGGGTTTGCGCCGATATCGACGCCGCCCGCACAGATCTGCGCCATCTGCGCAGCACCATCGCCCGCCGTGCCGCGGAATTTGACCTCGCCCCGATCGCTGTGTCTTGCCACCCATTTTCCGATTGGAAACGCCAATCCCACACCCGCAAGGAACGCTATGATGCGCTCCATAGTGATTTGGCCGGGGTGGCAGAACGGCTGTTGATCTGCGGCATGCATGTGCATGTGGGGCTTGATGATGATGCCCTGCGCATCGATTTGCTGCCCCAGCTATCTTATTTTCTGCCGCATTTGCTGGCACTGTCGGCCTCTTCGCCACTATGGCGCGGGGATGATACGGGGCTGTGTTCCTATCGCCTGACGGTTTTTGACAATTTGCCCCGTACCGGCCTGCCCCCGCGCTTTGAATCCTGGGCCGATTATGAGGCCACCACCGGGGTTTTGATTGATCTCGGCATTATCGAGGATACCAGCAAGATCTGGTGGGATCTGCGGCCCTCGCACCGCTTTCCCACGCTCGAGACGCGCATTTGCGATGTATGCCCACGGCTGGAACATGCATTGGGCATTGCGGCCCTGACCCGCGCTTTGCTGCGCATGCTTTGGCGGCTGCGGCGCAACAATCAGCGCTGGCGGCAATATGATAGCTTTTTGATCAATGAAAATCGCTGGCGGGCGCAGCGCTATGGCACTGGCGGCTCGCTGATTGATTTCGGCGCGCGGGAAAAAATCCCTTATGAAGCCCTGTTTGATGATCTGTTAGAACTGGTATCTGAGGATCTCGATGCGCTTGGCGGGCGGGCCGAGGTCGAGGCGTTGCGTGATCTGGTCAGTAATGGCTGCGCCGCAGATCGACAGCGGGCCGTGCGCCGCGCCGCGCTTGAAGCCGGGGCGGATCTGGCAGAGGCCAATCGCGCGGTGGTGCGCTATCTGGCCGAGGAATTCACCGCCGATCTGTAACTTAGGGTTGGGTTAACTATAGCTGCGTCTGCGCCATTCTTGGGCGCGGGCCTCAAGGGGATGCACCAGCGCAAACTCGATCACCAGCATCACTGCAACAAAGCTCAGCGCATAGGCCAGCACATGGGCAATATCAAAGAGTTGGAAATAGAGATGGATCTGAAACCCAACCCCATCTGAGAGGCCCAGAAACTCCACCACCAGCACGATTTTCCAAATGATCGCCAGCCCGTTGCGTATGGAGGTAAGCAAATACGGCGCGAGCTGCGGCCCGATGATATGGGCCAGTCGTGTGAACGGGCTTAGGCGATAGACCCGCGCCATATCGGTCAAATCGCGATCCAACACCCGCACCCCTTCGCGGATCGTCACCGCCACCATAGCCGTTTTATTGATGGCAACCGCTGTGATGGCGGCGGTCTCATTCAAGCCGATCCAAAGATAGCACAGCACGATCACCACCAATGCTGGGATGTTAAGAAACACCATCACCCAGGGATCCAGCCATTGGTTCAGCCGCGGCCAAAGCCCTAAGATCAGGCCCAAGACACAGCCCAGCCCCATGGCCAGGCCAAAGGCCAGGGCCACCCGCCGCAAGGTCGCCCCCATATGATGGGCCAAATCCCCGGCTAGGGCCTCGCTGCGGATCACTTGCCACACGGCCAAGGGCCCTGGCAGCAATTCGGGATCCGCTTTGATCTGCGCCAGCAGCAACCAAAACAGCACAAATCCCAAAAGTGATAAAATCATCACTTTGGGCTCGCGTCCCCGGCGCTCAGGCCGGGCAATACCGTTGGCTTTATCTGTCATAAGCCAAGCCTAGCCCGGGCCTGACCTGTGCAGAAAGGGCGCAGCGCTCTGGCTTAGACCATCGTCGCATAGGCCAGCACTATCGGCTCTGCATAGGCTCACGCCATGAAGAGGGTTGTTGTTATAGCGCGCGCCATGGCCATGCTTTGGGCGCTTTGGATCACCGCAATGCAGGCCGCCATCGCCGCGCCCCAAGAGGGGCTGCTGACCCGCGAGGCCCTGCAAGATTATATCTATGCGCCGTATGAGCTGGGCGAGCCGCTGAATGAGAAAGGCGTTTGGAGCCTACTCAATTCCGGCGGCGCAGAAGCGGGGTTTGTGTTTGAAACCGAACCGCTCGCGCCGCTGCCAGGGTTTTCGGGCGCTGCCATCAATATGCTGGTCATCTTGGATCTGGATGGGCGATTTTTAGATGTGCGGCTGATTTCCCATGACGAGCCGATTTTCGTCTCGGGGCTCGGCGAGGCCCCTTTCCGCAAGTTTATGGAACAATATCGCGGCCATTCCATCTCGGAATCGCTGGTGGTGGGCACGCCTTATGGCGGTGGCGGCTCTGATGGCGGCGCGCTTGTCTATCTTGATGGGGTGACCAAAGCCACCGCCAGCGTGCGCATCGCCCATGAGAGTATTCTGGCGGCAACGCTGCAAGTGGCGCGAGAAAAGATGAAAGGCGTGGCCACGGGCCCGCCCGCTTTTCCCGATCCCGAGCATAACGAGCCGCTGAGCTGGGCCGATCTGGTGGATCAGGGCATTGCCAGCAATCTACATATCACCAACGCGCAGGTGGATGCGGCCTTTGCGGGCACCCGCTTTGCCGATGATGACCCAGAGGCCACGGATTATCCCGAGGAAACCTATCTCGATCTGTGGATCGTCGATTTGGGGCCCGGCTCTATCGCCCGGGCAGCTTTGTCCGAAGACGGCTATGACGAGCTGCAAGAATTTCTCACCATCTCGCCTCAGGACGAGCCGATTTTGGTGATCGAGGCGGGGCGTCACGGGCTGGTTTCACCAGATTTCGTTCGCAACACTGCGCCCGATTGGATCTCGGCCGAGCAAGGCGGGTTACCGGTGCAATTGCGCGATGCCGATCTTTTTGTAGAGTTGCACCAGGATCTGCCGGACGCTTTGCAAGATGGGGTGGCGATGATCTTGCGCGCTGATCGCCGTTTGGGATTTGATCCCTCAGCGCCTTGGGACATGCATATCCAAGCGGTGCGTGAACACGGGATCTTTCAACCCGAGATTGGCTCGGTCAGCTTTACCGCCACCCATGAAAGCCCGGCGCGGTTTTTCAAACGCATCGAGCCGCCCAAGCAACTGCCCCCATGGCTAGAGGCGATCTATAATCGCCAAAGCGATTTGATCGTTCTGGGGGCGGTGCTGCTGGCGCTAAGCGGTGCATTGCTGTTTCCCGCCGCGTTGTCGCGCCAACGGGGCTTTGGCGCCGCACGCTTGGTGATCTTGGGCTTTACCTTGGGCTTTATCGGTTGGTGGGGTCAGGGGCAGCTTTCCATCGTGACCGTCATGGCGACAATCACCACTTTGGCCCAGGGCGGCAGCCTCGGTTTCCTGGCCTATGATCCCTTCTCAGCCCTCATTTGGATCGCCGTAATCCTTGGCTTTATCCTCTGGGGGCGCGGGCTTTTCTGTGGCTGGCTCTGCCCCTTTGGGGTGCTGCAAGAATTTGCCCATAAGGTAGGGCGCCTGATGCGCCTGCCGCAATTGCGGGTCGGGGATCGCGCGGATTGGTGGCTTGTGCGTTTCAAATACCTGGCCTTTGCCGGGCTGATCGCCACCGCTTTGATCGCCCCTGAACATGTGGATAGCGCAGCTGAGATCGAGCCCTTTAAAACCGCCATCACCGTGTTTTTCGTGCGCGAATGGTATTATGTGGCCTATGCCGCGTTTTGGCTGCTGCTGGGCATGGTGCTGTTCAAGGGATATTGCCGCTATGTCTGCCCGCTTGGGGCCTTCATGGCGATTGGCGGACTGCTGCGCGGGCGCGATTGGATCGCCCGGCGGGCCGAATGCGGCAGCCCCTGCCAGCTGTGCCGGGTGAAATGCGACTATCGCGCCATCAAACCCAGTGGCGAGATTGCCTATTCCGAGTGCTTCCAATGCCTTGATTGTGTGGAAATCCACGAGGATGAAAGCCAATGCGTGCCGCTGATCCTGGCCGCCAAAAAAGCCCGCCGTGGCAGGGCCCAACCTGCACCTTCTCAACCTGCCGTGAGCCCAGGGGGCAAAGCCCCGCTGCCCGCCGAATAAGCTAGAAAAGCGAGACCCGTCATGGCCCAGCCCCATCTTAGCCGCCGCCGTGTGATCTTGTTAACCGCTGCTGCCGTAGGTCTGGGCGGGGGTCGCAAGGCCGCGGCGGCCTCCAGCACAACCTGGCGCGGCGAGGCGCTTGGGGCGGAGGCGCAAATCACCATTCGGGGCGACAAAGCCGCGGCAGAGGCTGCGCTGAAAGACGCGCTGGCGGAAATCTCGGCGGTGACAGCACAGTTTAATCTCTATGATCCTGAAAGCGCATTGGGGCGCTTGAATGATCGCAAAACCTTGCATGCTCCCTCGGAGATGTTTCAATCCCTATGCCAAGCGGTGGATCACGTGCATCGCGCCACTGGGGGATTGTTTGATCCCACGGTGCAGCGGTTATGGAACCAACAGCAGCTGACCGGCGCACCTGGCTGGGCCCAGATTGCCCGCAGCAAGGATCTGATCACCCTAAAGCCCGGCCTGGCGCTGACCTTTAATGGCATTGCCCAAGGCTATGCCACAGATCGCGTGGCCGAGTGTTTGGCCGCACGCGGTTTCGGCGAGACCTTGGTTAACCTGGGCGAAAGTCGCGGCAGTGGCGGGCCTTGGCGCTTGGGGCTGGCCGATCCCCAAGCGGGTTTTCTGGGCACGCGCAGCCTGCGCCAAGGGGCGATTGCGACTTCCTCCCCCGGTGCGCTCAGCCTGGCCGGGGGCATCACCCATATTGTGAACCCCCATGATCCGGCCCGCGCGCCGCTCTGGTCAACGGTGAGCGTTGAGGCAGAAACCGCCACCCTTGCTGATGGATTCTCAACCGGTTTTTGCCATGCCTCGCGCGGTAAAATTCAAAAGATCCTCAATAACCAACCCGGTTTGCGCAAAGTCACCCTGGTGGACGCACAGGGAGACATTACCACCTTGGGTTGACAAGCAGAACGCAACAAAGCTTGGGAAAACCTCATGGTTATCTCTGGTAAACTGCTGTGATCGCGCTGGCGCGCCGGGTATCGGCCTTATTTGAGCAAAGTTTCGCTCACCAATTGGCTCGTTTGAAGTTTTCTCCCTGTGTTGCGCAAAATGCTTGAAACTACCTTTGCGAACCTTCGGCCAACAGAAGGGCGCAATGCAAAGTTGTGATGATGACTGCATCCATCACTTTAGGGAGACCCAAATGATCGCCTTTCGCGGTTCGAAAATAGCCCAAATGCCATCGGCCTTTCGGGCGTTGCCGGAAAGCCCGCCCAAACGGAGTTTTGCTGCGCGCGATTTGCCATTGCGCCGCCGGGCCAAGGGCGATTGCGACAGCCCGGTGCATTTCTCGACCCTGACGCCTGGGGACAATTTGGCGGTCTCAATCCTGCAATTGCAGAATTTCGGCCAGCCCACGGAATATTGGCTGACGGCCAGCCTACGGGCGCGGGGCATGCTCGTGACCGAAGCGCTCGCCTGGTCTGGCACCCGTTTGATCGGTCATGCACCGGTGGCGCGCATGTCGTA
>JAOXSB010000250.1 GCA_025800345.1 Mangrovicoccus sp.
AGGATTACATCCACGCCACCCGGCTTTGGACCATCACGCTCGAGATCAGCGTGCTGATGGCGCAATTCCCCAGCCGCGAGATCGCGCAGCAATCCTATGAGTTCCGCACCCTGGGTCTGGGCTATGCCAATATCGGCGGTCTGCTGATGAATATGGGGCTAAGCTATGACAGTGCCGAGGGCCGGGCCTTTTGTGGCGCGGTGACCGCGGCTATGACCGGCACCGCCTATGCCACCTCTGTCGAGATGGCGGGCGAGCTCGGCGCGTTTCCGGGCTATGAGAAAAACGCCGCCCATATGCTGCGGGTGATCCGCAACCACCGCCGCGCCGCCCATGGCGCGCGCGAGGGCTACGAATCGCTCAATGTGGCGCCAGTGCCTTTTGACGCTGCCAATTGCCCTGATGCGGTTCTGGCGGGCCTGGCACGCTCAAGCTGGGACGAGGCGCTGAAGCTGGGTGAGGCCCATGGATATCGCAACGCCCAGACCACGGTTTTGGCCCCCACGGGCACAATCGGCCTGGTGATGGATTGTGACACCACCGGGATCGAGCCTGATTTTGCGCTGGTGAAATTCAAAAAACTCGCCGGCGGCGGCTATTTCAAAATCATCAACCGCTCGGTGCCCGCGGCCCTGGCCAAGCTGGGCTATAGCCCCGCCCAAAGCGAAGAGATCGTATCCTATGCGGTGGGGCATGCGAGCCTGGGCAATGCGCCGGGGGTCAATCACACGGCGCTGATCGGCCATGGCTTTGGCCCGGACGAGATCGCCAAGGTCGAAGCGGCGCTGCCCTCGGCCTTTGATATCCGCTTTGTCTTCAATCAATGGACCTTGGGCGATGGGTTCTGCACCGAAGTGCTGGGCATTCCCGCAGAGCTGCTGAACAACCCCACCTTTGATATGCTCAAGCATCTGGGCTTTTCCAAAGCGCAGGTTGAGGCCGCCAATGATCATGTGTGCGGGACCATGACCCTTGAGGGCGCGCCGCATCTGGATCCGGCCCATTACGGCGTCTTTGATTGCGCCAATGCCTGCGGCAAGAAGGGCAAGCGCCTGCTTTCGGTGGACAGCCACATTCGTATGATGGCCGCCGCCCAAAGCTTTATCTCTGGGGCGATCTCCAAAACCATCAATATGGCCAATGATGCGAGTATCGAGGATTGCCAGAAAGCCTATGAGCTGAGCTGGTCCTTGGGTGTTAAAGCCAATGCGCTGTATCGCGATGGCTCCAAACTGAGCCAGCCTTTGGCCGCCGCACTGGTCGAGGATGATGACGAGGCCGCCGAGATTTTGGAAAGCGGCGCGCCCCAGGAAAAAGCCGCTGTGCTGGCCGAGAAGGTCATCGAAAAGGTGGTGGTGAAAGAAATCGTGCGCAGCCACCGCGAAAAGCTGCCCGAACGGCGCAAGGGCTATACCCAAAAAGCCATTGTGGGCGGGCATAAGGTCTATCTGCGCACCGGCGAATATACCGATGGGGCTCTGGGCGAGATCTTCATCGATATGCATAAGGAAGGCGCGGGCTTCCGGGCGATGATGAATAACTTTGCCATCGCCGTGTCTGTGGGTCTGCAATACGGGGTGCCGCTCGAGGAATTCGTCGATGCCTTCACCTTCACCCGGTTCGAACCTGCGGGCATGGTGCAGGGCAATGACAGCATCAAAAACGCCACGTCGATCTTGGATTACGTGTTCCGGGAATTGGCGGTGAGCTATCTGGACCGCACCGATCTGGCCCATGTGAAACCCGAGGGCCATTCCTTTGACGAGCTTGGCGCGGGCGAGAGCGAAGGCAAGCCGGTTGAGGGTGATAATGTTGCTCCGGTGAGCGAGAGCGCCGCCAGCAAATCCCTTGAAGTGCTCAAGCAGATCAGCTCCACCGGCTATCTGCGCAAGCGTTTGCCCCAGGATCTGGTGGCGCTGCAAGGCGGCGCTGTGGCGCTCGATGGTGAGCTTGACGTGCAAACCGCCATCACAGCCGTGGAAAGCACCACGATCACCAGCCAGATGGATGAGCGCTCCAAAGCCAAGATGCAGGGCTATGAGGGCGATCCTTGCGGCGAATGCGGAAATTACACCCTGGTGCGCAATGGCACCTGCATGAAATGCAACACTTGCGGGGCGACCTCTGGCTGTAGCTAAACCTCGCAATGCGGGGGCAGGGCGCCGCCAAACGATGCGCCCGCCCCACTAAGAAATCCGAGGCGCGTGCGCGCGCCTTTGACGTCCGGGCGGCCATAGGCAGAACAAAAATACTATCGAGCAGCCAAGAATAACGAGCCATCAGGACGAACCTATAAGGCCCTTCGGGGTCTTTTCTTTTGGGGCTTGCCTGTCTTGGGCGCCCTCTGGGCGCGCTGTGCGACGCATCGCAGCCGGATTTGTGATCACAAGCGCGCGCAAGTTAGATCGCCAGGCTTGGATCCTCTAGCAGATGCCGCCCGGCAGGGTCTTCCACGGCGATGATCCATAGATCGCGATCCCGGGCGGCTTGGCGCTCCAGCAGCGCGTCAATCTCGGCCTCGGGGCCTTCTTCTTGGCATTCCCAGCGGCGGGTATCGGCCATCAGATCATAGCTTTGTCCGTAAAGCGCGGCGCGCCCATCCATGAAGCACAGCTTCACATATATTGCGCCCGCTGTGGCATCGCCCTTGCGCTGCACTAGGGCCATGATCCCCTCGGCGCTGAGCCGCATCAAATAGGCCTGGACCCAAAGGCCCGCGGCCAGGCGCGGGCTCACTTCGCGTCCCCGATATCGAGACCCATTTCGCTATAGCGCTCGGCCTCTTCAAGCCAGCCAGGACGCACTTTCACCTGTAAGAACAAATGCACGGGCCGGCCGAGAAACTCGGCGATATCCGCGCGGGCTGCTTGGCTGACCGCTTTGATGGTCTCGCCGCCTTTGCCCAGCACAATGCCCTTGTGACCATCGCGGGCCACATAGATCATCTGATCGATCCGCGCCGAGCCATCTTTGCGTTCCTGCCATTGCTCGGTCTCGACCGTGAGCTGATAGGGCAATTCTTGATGCAAGCGCAGAGTCAGTTTCTCGCGGGTCATTTCCGCTGCGATCATACGCATGGGCAAATCAGCGATTTGATCTTCGGGGTAAAGCCAAGGGCCTTCGGGCAGTTCTGCGGCCAGCCATTGGCGCAGATCCTCGACCCCATAGCCTTTTTCGGCCGAGATCATGAATGTCTCGCGGAAAGCGAAGCGATCATTCATCTGCTTGGTCAGTGCCAGCAAGGCGGGGGCTTCGACCCGGTCGATTTTATTGATGGCCAGCGCTACCGGGCGGCCATCGCCCCGTTCTTCCAGCCCGGCCAGGATCGCTTCGACCCCTTCGGTCAGACCGCGATGGGCCTCGATCATCATCACCACGATATCGGCATCCGCAGCGCCGGACCAGGCGGCGGCCACCATGGCGCGATCAAGCTTGCGCCGGGGGCGAAACAGGCCTGGCGTGTCCACAAAGACCAGCTGCGCCGCGCCTTCCAAGGCCACGCCGCGAATGCGCGCCCGCGTGGTTTGCACCTTATGGGTCACGATTGACACTTTGGCCCCGACCATATGGTTGAGCAGGGTGGATTTGCCCGCATTGGGCTCGCCGATCAGCGCGATAAAGCCCGCGCGTTGGGGGCTGTCAGTCTCGGCCATGGATCAATCGCCCTTTTCTAGCAGGGCCGTCAAAAGCGTTTTGGCGGCGCTTTGTTCGGCTTGGCGTTTGGAGCCCGCTTCGGCCTGGGCGCTTTCACCGCTGCTCAGATCCACGCGGATGGTAAAAAGAGGGGCGTGATCGGGGCCGCTGCGCCGGGCCAAAGTATAGGTGGGCGGGGGCAGTTTACGCGATTGCGCCCATTCTTGCAGCGCGGTTTTTGGATCGCGGGCATCTTCCTTGACCGTGGCGAAACGATCTTGCCAAAGGCGCAAGATCACATCGCGCGCCGCATCAAGCCCGCCATCCAGGTAAATCGCAGCGATCACTGCTTCCATGGCATCGCCCAAAAGCGCTTCTTTGCGCCGCCCGCCCGAAAGCATCTCCGAACGGCCCAAGCGCAGCACCGCGCCCAAATCGATGCTGCGGGCCACATGGGCGCAGGTTTCCTTGCGCACCAAGGCGTTGAAGCGCGGGGCCAGCACGCCTTCGGGGGCGCGGGCATCCGCTTGCAGCAGCGCTTCTGAGATCACCAGGCCCAGCACCCGGTCGCCCAAGAATTCCAAACGCTGATTATCGCCACTGGCCGGGGTCGAGGCCGAGCCATGGATCAGCGCTTGTTCCAGCAGCGCAACATCGCTGAAGGCATAGCCAAGGCGCGAGGCAAAAGCTTGAAGCGGAGAGGGGGTGCTCAATCGAGGCTCTTAAAGAAACGGTCGGAGCGCCAGGTCCAGAAGAAGAAAATAGACCGGCCCGCCGAGGAGAACATCACCCGATCCGCGCGCCCGATCAGGTTTTCATAAGGCACAAAGCCCACGCCGCGCGCCGCTTGCGGGGTGCGGCTATCATTGGAATTGTCGCGATTATCGCCCATCATAAAGTAATGCCCTTCGGGCACCGTATAGACGGCGGTGTTATCGGTGCGCTGATCGCGGATATTCAAGATCGCATGGCTAGAGCCATTGGGCAGGGTCTCAATGGACCGGCTTTTCAGGCAGCTTCCGCCCAAGCCAACGGGACCGTTTTCGCATTGGGGCATGCCCCCTTGCGGGCCTTGAGGCTCGAACAGCTCTTCGAAATTGCCATCCGGGGTCAGTTCCACCGGCGCGCCATTGATATGCAGCACGCCTTGTTTCATCTGAATGCGATCACCAGGCAGGCCGATCAAGCGTTTGATGAAATCGGCATTATTCACCGGATGGCGGAACACCACGATATCGCCGCGCTCGGGCTCGCTGCCTAGAATGCGGCCATTGAGAAAGCTACAGGCAGAAAACGGGCAAGAATGCTGGGAATAGCCATAGGCCATTTTGTTGACGAAAAGAAAATCGCCAATCAGCAGCGTGTCTTTCATAGAGCCCGACGGGATCCAAAAGGGCTGAAAGAACAATGTGCGGAAAATCCCGGCGATGAGCAGGGCATAGACAATCGTTTTGATCGTCTCAACAATCCCGCCGTCTTTATCCGCTGCGCTGGCCATACTGGTGTCCCTTGTCAATCACCCGCGCTATTTGGGCGCGCATGCATGGGCTGTCAAGCGCTCTGGCAGGGCAGGGGCAACCCCGTTCCCCGTGGGGAACCACGTCGCGCCCCTGCAAAACTTGCGGCATCGGCCCGCCAACGGCGATCAGCCTTCGTTGAGCCCATCCACCCCGCGGGCCAGGGCCGCCACGCCGGTGCGGGCGATCTCGACCAAGCCCAAAGGCTCCATCAAACCTGCAAAAGCATCGACTTTATCAGGGGCGCCGGTGATTTCGAACACAAAGCTTTCCAGCGAGGTGTCCACCACATTGGCGCGGAAAATATCGGCCAAGCGCAGGGCTTCGAC
>JAOXSB010000075.1 GCA_025800345.1 Mangrovicoccus sp.
CTCCCCACCGGGCTCGACCTAGGCCCGCTTCTGAGGGAGGCCAAGCGCCAGCTTCATGAAGAAACCGACTATCAGCGCGAGGCCCAAAACTTGGCGCGTTTTGGAAAATTTCTTGGGGATGATCCGGGCTTTCATGTGCCCGGGTATCATCCCGATCTGAGCCAAGCGCATATATTGGTCATGGATTTCGCGCCGGGCCATGCCATTGAAGATCTCGCCCAGGCGGGGCAATCCCTGCGCGACAGCATCGCCAGCCGCCTGATTGATTTGACCCTGCAGGAATTGTTTTGCTTTGGCTGGATGCAAACCGATCCGAATTTCGCCAATTACCTCTATGACCCGGCCACAGACCGGATCGTGCTGCTGGATTTCGGGGCCGCCCGCCCGGTGCCTGCGCCAATGGCGCGGGCCTATGCTCGGCTGCTGCGCCTAGGGCTCAGCGCACCGCAGCCGCCAGAGCCCAACGCCATGGCCCATGCGCTTGAGGCGCTTGGGGTCTGGGGCGCAGCCACCCCGGCCCGTCACAAGGCGGTGATGCTGCAAATGGCCGGAAAGCTGTTTGAGCATTTGCGCGCGCCGGGCCCGTTTGATTTCGCCACGAACCGGCTGCACCAAGATTTGCATGAGCTGGGGATGGAGATCGCGCAGGATCGCAGGATCGATCACATCCCGCCGATCGAGATGCTTTATATTCAACGAAAACTGGCGGGGATGTTTTTGCTGGCCACGCGGCTCAAGGCGCGGGTGGATCTGCACGCTTTGATCGCAAAGCGATTGCCCCCAGCAGACGCGCCGCTGGGGGCAGAGTGATTAGCCGATAATGGCGTTCAGGCTGGCGCTTGGGCGCATCACAGCTGCGGTTTTCGCCGCATCAGTGTGATAATACCCGCCCAGATCTGCTGCGGGCCCTTGGGCTGCGGCCAGTTCCGAAACGATGGCCTCTTCCTTCTCGGCCAAAGCCGCCGCGATGGGGGCGAAATGGGCTGCCAGCTCCGCATCACTGCTTTGGGCAGCCAAAGCCTCGGCCCAGTAGCGAGCAAACCAGTAATGGCTGTCGCGGTTATCCGGCTGGCCCACTTTCCGGCCAGGCGAACGGCCATGCTCTAGCACTTGCACAGTGGCGTCTTCCACAGCTTGGCCCAGAACCGCCGCTTTGGGGTTGTTCTTGGCTTCGGCCAGGAAGTTCAGGCTTTCGCCCAGGGCGCAGAACTCGCCCAGGCTGTCCCAACGCAGGTGGTTTTCCTCGACCAACTGCTGAACGTGCTTGGGGGCAGAGCCGCCAGCGCCGGTTTCAAACAGACCGCCGCCATTCATCAGCTTCACGATGGAGAGCATCTTTGCAGACGTGCCCAGCTCTAGGATCGGGAACAGATCGGTCAGGTAATCGCGCAGCACATTGCCGGTGATGGCAATGCTATCCTCGCCCTTGCGGATGGTCTCCAGGGTCAGGCGGGTGGCTTCGCGGGGGGCCATGATCTCGAACTTGTCGGCCACGCCTGCGGCCTCAAGGATCGGGGTCACATAAGCGATCAGCTCGCGGTCATGGGCGCGGTTTGCATCCAACCAGAAAATCGCCTGGGCGCCAGTGGCGGCTTGGCGGCCCATGGCCAGCTTCACCCAATCTTCAATGGGGGCTTTCTTGGCCGTCGAGGAACGCCAGATATCGCCCTTGCCCACTTTGTGTTCGTGCAGCACCTCGCCATTGGCCAGCACGTAACGGATCGTGCCTTCGCCAGCAGCTTCAAAAGTGGTGGGGTGGCTGCCGTATTCTTCGGCTTTTTGCGCCATCAGGCCCACATTCTGCACCGCGCCCGAGGTGGTCACATCCAAAGCGCCGGTTTCTTTGAAATAGTTGATGGTCTCATCATAGACCGACGCATAGCAGCGATCGGGGATGCAGCATTTGGTGTCGGCCTCTGCCCCATCCGGGCCCCAGCCTTTACCGCCAGCGCGGATCACCGCCGGCATAGAGGCGTCGATGATCACATCGGAGGGCACATGCAGGTTGGTGATGCCTTTATCGGAATTCACCATGTAAAGTGGCGGCTTGCCAGCCAGGGCGGCGGCGATATCGGCTTTGATCGCCTCGGCCTGATCGGCGGGCAGGGTCGCGATCTTGGCTTCCAGATCACCGATACCGGAATTGGGGTTCACACCCAGACCGTCCAGCACATCGCCGTATTTGGCAAAGACATCTTCCAGATAGACCGACACGAAATGGCCAAAAATGATCGGGTCAGAGACCTTCATCATCGTGGCTTTCATATGCACCGAGAAAAGCACGCCAGCCTCGGTGGAGGCAATCTCGGCTTTGATATACTCGCGCAGGGCAGCGGCCGACATGAAAGTCGCGTCCACCACAGTGCCCTCAGCCAGTTCGATCCCGTCTTTCAAAACGGTCTCGGTGCCGTCCGCCGCCGTGAAGGTGATTTTGGCAGCGCCAGCCTGGGCCGCGCTCAGCGTGGCAGAGGTTTCATTGGCATAGAAATCATCGCCAGACATGGAGGCCACGGCGGTTTTGCTATCGGCCACCCAAGCGCCCATGGAATGGGGGTTTTTCTGGGCAAAAAGCTTAACCGCTTTGGCGGCGCGACGATCGGAATTGCCTTCGCGCAGAACCGGGTTCACCGCCGAGCCTTTGATCGCGTCATAGCGGGCTTTGATATCGCGCTCTTCGTCGCTGGAAGGCTCTTCAGGGTAATCGGGCACCGGGAAGCCCTGAGATTGCAACTCGGCAATGGCCGCGGCGAGCTGCGGGATCGAGGCCGAGATATTGGGCAGCTTGATCACATTGGCCTCGGGCGTTTTCACCAGATCACCCAAAGCGGCCAGATCATCGCTGATGCGCTGATCTTCGGCCAGTTTTTCCGGGAAGGTCGCCAGGATACGGCCGGCAACGGAAATATCCTTGGTGGCCACGCTCACCCCGGCGGGGCTGACAAAAGACCGGATGATCGGCAGCAGCGAAGCGCTGGCCAATTCCGGCGCTTCGTCGACAATGGTATACACAATATCCGGGGTCTCGTTGGTCGCCATGATTAGTCCCTTCCCGCAGTCGTCGCGATTGAATCGTCTGGGCCGCAAGACGAGGGAGCACAGGCATACCGCCCGGCGGGTCATCCTCCGCGGCTGGATATAGGCCGCCTAGAACAGGGGCGCGCGCAAATCAATTGATCACACCCCCGCAACCCCCGGACATGATGCCACGCCGGGGCGATTTTCCGCCACTTGGCACGGTTTTGAGCGCTTCACCGCCTCTCAAGCTGTTGTGAGATCGGGTTTCAGTGGATTGCTCGGCCCCGCGCGATCGGTTTGGGTTGCCGCGAAGGAGAGCCGCCATGACCATGGATGTGAAAACCGTCAAACCATTTTTGCTGGCCGGGGCCATCGCCCTGGGCCTGTTCGCCCAACACCGCGAGGCCCAGGCCGCGGATCTGCAAACCGCTGTGGTTGCGGGGGGCTGTTTTTGGTGTGTGGAATCCGATTTCGAGAAGGTCAAAGGGGTGAGCGAGGTTGTCTCGGGCTTTGCCGGGGGCGATGTGGCCAATCCCAGCTATAAACAAGTGGTGCGCGGCGGCACCGGCCATCGCGAAGCGGTGGAAATCCACTATGACGCCGATCAGATCTCTTATGGGGATCTGCTAGATCTGTTTTTGCGCTCTATCGATCCTTATGATGACGCAGGCCAGTTCTGCGATCGCGGCTTTACCTATTCTCCGGCGATCTATGCCACGCCCGCCCAGAGCGCAGAGGCAAAAGCCGCCATTGCCCGGGCCGAGGCCGAGCTTGGCCGCAAGATCCGCGTGCCCGTGGAAGAGGCCGCGCCGCTTTATCCAGCCGAGGCCTATCACCAAGATTATTACAAACAAGATAAGGTCATCATCACCCGCTTTGGCCCCCAAAGCAAAGCCACAGCCTATAAGAAATACCGCAATGCCTGCGGGCGCGATCAACGGGTCAAGCAAATCTGGGGCGACGCGGCGGCTTTCGCCGGAAGCTGATAGCAACCCGCGCGCAAAGCTAAACGCAAAAGAAAAAGCCCGGGCACTGCCCGGGCTTTTCCGTTTTCTCAGGAGGTCATCCCGATGGATTAGCCACCGCGATGGAATTCTGGATAGGCTTCCATACCCAGTTCCACCATGTCGAGGCCGGTCACTTCGGCTTCTTCGCTCACGCGCAGCCCCATGACACCTTTCAGGATCAAGAAGGCGATCAGCGAGGAGATGAACATGAAGGCACCGATGGCAGCGAAACCGATGATCTGGGTCACATAGTTGGCCCCGTCATTGGTGAAGGCCACGATGAAAGTGCCCCAGAAACCGGCGATCAGGTGCACCGGGATGGCGCCGACCACATCGTCGATTTTCATTTTGTCCAGCATCGGAACGGTGATCACAACGATCAGACCACCCACAGCACCGATCAAGGTGGCTTCGGTCAGCGACGGTGCCAGAGGCTCGGCGGTGATCGAAACCAGACCGGCGAGGGCGCCGTTCAGGATCATGGTGAGGTCAGGCTTGCGATACATGATCTGGGTCAGGAGCAGAGCCGCCACAGCACCACCAGCCGCAGCGGTGTTGGTGTTGGCAAAGATCCGCGACACGTCAGCCACATCACCGATGGTGCCCATGGCCAGCTGCGAGCCGCCATTGAAGCCGAACCAACCGAGCCACAGGATGAATGTCCCCAAAGTGGCCAGGGCCAGGTTCGAACCAGGCATCACATTGACGCGACCGTCTTTGCTGTATTTGCCGATCCGCGGGCCAAGCACGATGGCACCGGCCAGAGCAGCGAAACCACCAGCAGCATGCACCAGGGTCGAGCCAGCAAAGTCGGAGAAGCCCATTTCAGACAACCAGCCGCCGCCCCACTGCCAGGACGCCTCGATCGGGTAGAGGAAACCGGTCAGGATGATCACGAAGATCAAGAAGGGCCACAATTTGATGCGCTCAGCCAGGGTACCGGACACGATGGACGCGGTGGTGGCACAGAACATCAGCTGGAAGAAGAAATCCGAACCAGCAGAGGCGTAATCAACAGCAACACCATCGGCGCCAACGCCCACGGGCTCCAGCGAAGTGATGGCAAAGAACGGTCCAAGATAGCCTTCGACCAGCCATTCACCCGGATACATCAGGCCAAAGCCAACCAGGTAGTACATGATGGCCGCAAAGGAGAACAGCGCCACGTTTTTGGTCAGCTGCATGGTCACGTTTTTGGACCGCACCAGACCAGCTTCGAGCATCGCAAAGCCCGCAGCCATCCAGAACACCAAGAAGCCGCCAATCAAGAACAGCAAAGTGGTGAAAATAAATTTGGTGTGTTCGGCAGCTTCGCCGGTGGGCACCGCGTCTTCCGCCATGCCCAGCGCGGGAAGCGCGGCAATGGCAGCAGATAGCGCCAATGTTTTGGTGAGTTTCATATGGGTCTGTCCCTCTGGATTACTCGTGATTGGCTCAGAGCGCGTCGTCGTCGGTCTCGCCGGTGCGGACCCGGACGGCTTGGGCGACGTCAAGAACAAAGATCTTGCCATCACCGATCTTGTCGGTCTTGGCGGTGGATTGGATGGTCTCGACAACCTGATCAGCCATAGCGGCGCTGACCACGATCTCGATTTTGACCTTCGGGACGAAATTCACGGCATATTCTGCACCGCGATAGATCTCGGTATGTCCGGATTGGGAGCCGAAGCCCTTGATCTCTGTCACCATCATGCCGCGCACGCCGATGGAGGTCAGCGCCTCGCGCACCTCCTCCAGCTTGAACGGCTTGATTGCTGCGATGATTAGTTTCACGTTGTTTCCCTTCCTCAAGGCGGGCCGCTCACGCGGTTCCATGGCCTCTGTTGCCGGGGTGGATGGGCGCTCTACAAGGAAAGCTGCGCAAATACCCGGCGACTGCCCCTCTCGGACTGCTCAAAAATTATACTTTTTTGGCACATTGTTTAAAATATGGGCGTTTAGGAATCTCGCAGGCGCAGCATGTTCCTTAAAGATTGGGTAACAATTGCCGCCAAATCCGCTATGCTGGTGGCAAGACCGAAAGCAGACCCAAAGCGGGCGGATACGGGCGCAATATGAGCAGTTCAGGCGGAAAACGACGGGCCCCAGTGGCCCCGCGGCGCAAAGCGCCCAGCACACGCAGCACGAGCAAAGCCAGTACCGGCGCGCGTAAATCCACACGCCGCGCCCCGCGCCGCAAACAAAGCTTTCTGGCGCGGATTTGGGGCGGGATCAAAGCTCTGATTTGGCGAATTTTCCGGCTAATCTGGGGGTTTGGCTGGCGGCTTGGCGCGATCTTTGCCCTGATTTTGGGCGGGTTCATCTTTGTCGAATACGCCAAAATGCCCCCGGCCGAGAGCCTGCTTGATGGGCGCACCCGCGGCTCGGTCACCATGCTGGATCGGGATAATGCGGTTTTTGCCTGGCGCGGCGATCAATTTGGCGGGGTGATCACCCCTGAAACCGTCTCGCCCCATCTCAAACACGCGATCCTGGCCACAGAGGACCGGCGATTCTATCGCCATTTCGGGGTCAGCCCCCGCGGCGTGGCCGGGGCCATGGCCATCAATCTGCGCGAAGGGCGCAGCGCGCTCTCGGGCCATGGGGGCTCGACCATCACCCAGCAGGCAGCCAAATTGCTTTGTATCGGGCGGCCCTATGATCCCACATCGGGGCAAAGCGAGGCCGATTACGAGGCCGAGTGCCGCAAAAGCAGCCTGGAACGCAAAGCCCGTGAAGCCATCTATGCCATGGCGATGGAGGCGAAATACTCCAAGGACGAGATCCTCGCCATCTATATGAACCGGGCCTATCTGGGCGCGGGCACCCGGGGCTTCGAAGCCGCCAGCCAGCGCTATTTTGGCAAATCCGCCGCCAATGTGACCCCGTCCGAGGCCGCCATGCTGGCCGGGCTTTTGGTGGCCCCCACTCGCTATGCGCCCACCAGCAATCTCAAACGCTCGCGGGCGCGAGCCAATACGATTTTGGGCTTGATGCATGAAGAGGGCTATCTGGACCAGGCCGAACTGGCCGATGCCCGCGCCAATCCTGCCAGCCTGTCGCGCGCCGCCGCCGCCCGCACGGGCGGGGCCTTTGCCGATTGGATCATGGAAAGCGCGCCGTCTTTCCTAACCTCGCAAACCACCGAAGATGTGGTGATCAAAACCAGCTTTGATCCCAAGCTTCAGCGCGCCGCCGAAGCGGCAATGGAAGAGATTTTCGCCACCAAAGTGCGCGCTGGGTCGAAAGCTCAGGCCGCCATTGTGGTGATGAGCGCCGATGGCGCTGTGCGCGCTATGGTGGGCGGGCGCGACACCCGCACCCCAGGATCGTTTAACCGCGCCACCCAAGCGCTGCGCCAAACCGGCTCGGCCTTTAAGCCCTTTGTCTATGCCACTGCACTTGAGATGGGCTATTCCTTCAATGATTTCGTGGATGATGCGCCGCTGACCATTGATATTCCCGGCTCGGGCCCCTGGTCGCCGCGCAATTACAGCCGAAATTATCGCGGGGTGGTGACATTTACCGAAGCGCTCAAAGACAGTTTGAACATCCCGGCGGTGAAAATCTCCGAAGCGGTGGGGCGGGAAAATGTCCGCTCTGTGGCCGCCGCCTTTGGCATCAAAAGCGATCTGGCCGCGGGCCCTGCCCTGGCGCTTGGTGCCTCTGAGGCGACCCTGCTAGAGGTCACCGGCGCTTATGCGGGCATTCTCAATGGCGGCAGTTCCGTGACCCCTTATGGGCTGCGCTCCCTCAGCATTGTCGGCGATCCTGAACCGCTGCTGGGGCAAAAGGGCGGGATTATCGAACGGGTGATCTCCCCCGGTGCCGATGCGCAGCTTGTCTATATGCTCAATCAAGTGATCGAGAACGGCACCGGACGGCGGGCGCAATTGGATGACCGGCCCGCCGCAGGCAAGACCGGCACCACCCAAGCCTCGCGCGATGCCTGGTTCGTGGGCTTTACCGCCGATTATGTGGCGGGCGTCTGGATGGGCTATGATGACAACTCGCCTCTGAAAGATGTCACCGGCGGCGGGCTGCCCGCGGAGATTTGGCGCGAAACCATGTTGCGGGTGCATGAGGGCCTGCCCGTCCAGCCTTTGCCCATGACCGATCCGCGCAACTCCCCGCGGGTGGCCCGCGCCGATATGCCCACCATCGGCATGCCCGGCGCCCAGGGCGCCGATCAAACCCCGGCCACACAAGAGCTGCGCCCGGCGCCATTGCCGCCGCGCCCGATGAACCCGCTGGAAAAAGCGCTCTCATCGATCTTTCGGCGGAACTAACGGGCGCAGCCCCAGCTGCGGTGACAGATCAGAACCGGTAGGCCCCGCCAAAGACCGGGCCCGTATAGGTGGGGGTCATGGTCAATTTGCCGAAACGGTTGGTGTCGGTGTATTTAAAGGTGAAGAATTTCCAGCCGCCAAAGATCTGCCAGCCATTTTCAAACTGGCGCTTCACCCCAAGCTCCACCGAAGTGCTGTATTCAGAGCCGATGGTGAACCCGCCGATATCCGCCCAGCCAAAGACCGACCATGCATCATTAAACGCATAGGTGGCCCGCGCCGCCGCAACCGGGTCTAGGAAATCCACGGTCTGGCCAAAGCCCAGATCCACCCCCGGCCCGATCACCGCAAGATTGGCATCCACGCTCATATCGATATTCACATAGCGCAGCCCGCCCAGCAGATCGATCGCCAGCGCGCCCGAACCTTGCGGCCGCTCCTGCACCCGATAGCCCACATAGGCTGAATGGGTCCATTGCGCGAAACCGGCCTCGCCATCGACCAAGACAGGGCCCCGGCGGAAGGTGCTGTCAAAGCCCAGATCCATAAACTCAGCGCGATATTGGAACCGCCAAGGGCCGCGCGCATGTTCGATATAGCCCAGAAAAGCCGCATCCAGGGAATTGAGCACATCGCGAGAGGACAGATCGATATCCATGACCGTGTCACCAATCTGCGTCTCTCCGCCAATGGCAACGCCAAAGCCATAAAGCGCAATCTCGGTGGACACATCCTGCGCCAAAGCCGGTGCGCCCAGCCCCAGAATGCCAAAGGCGCTGGCCAGCGCAAATCCAGTTTTGGTCGTGAAATCTTGCATTCTAAATCAACTCCAAACGGGCGCGCCGGCCCATAGTAAAAAAGCCTAGCGCAAGATCGCACAGGCTCAAAGCATGCAGATTTCAAACGTAAACGGGCCAATCTGTCCCCATCAAAGGATGGGAAAGCGCGAAAAAGCGGCGCTTAGCCCCGTTCGCGCAGCAGCCGGGCTTTCTGGCGCTGCCAATCGCGCTTGGCCTCGGTGGCGCGTTTATCTTGGTTCTTTTTGCCTTTGGCGATGCCGATCTTCAGCTTGGCCCGGCCCTTATGGTTGAAGTAGAGAACCAAGGGCACCAAGGTCATGCCTTCGCGCTGCGTCGCGGACCACAGTTTGGCCAGCTCACGTTTATTCACCAAAAGCTTGCGCTTGCGCCGTTCTTCATGGCCCCAGGTTTTGGCCTGCGCATAAGGGGCGATATAAGCGTTGATCAGCCACAGCTCTGCCCCTTCCACCGAGGCATAGCTATCGGCAATGGAAGAGCCACCGATGCGCAGGGATTTCACCTCAGAGCCGCTCAGAATGATGCCACATTCGAGATCATCCTCGATGGCATAATCATAGCGTGCGCGCCGGTTCTCGGCGATCACTTTGTAATTGGGGTTATCTTTGGGCTTGGCCATCGCGTTCCTATAGACCCGCTAACCGCCGGGGCCAAGGGCAGGCAAGGCGCCCTTTGGCAAAACCAGGCGCGCCGCACGCGCCTGGCCAAGATTTGCTCCCATGTGCTGCGCGCAGCGCAGCCGGGATTACGGGATTAAGCGATCTCGTCAGCGGTGCTCGGCACCCCTGCCCGTTCACGCTGACCATCGCGCCAAATCGCTTTGAGCACTGAGATCCCCATGAGCACCATCACCAACGAGAAGGGCAACGCCCCGATCACCATGGCGGTTTTCACAGCGTTCAGCCCGCCGATGACCAATAGCGCGCCCACAACCAGCGCCAGGGCGACGCCCCAGAACAGGATATGCGGCCGGGCTTTGGGGCCTTCATCGCCTGCGGCATTGATGGTGTTGATGATCAAGACCGCGGAATCTGCTGTGGTCACCAGATAGGTCAGCAGCAAGACCACCACGATCACCGACATGATCCAAGCCAGGTTCGGCTCCAGCATCACCGCCAGCATCGCAAAAAGCTGATCCGATTGGCCAGTGTTCAAGATCGCGCCTTGCGCCGCGCCGCTCAGCTCCAGATCAATGGCGGTGCCGCCCACCAGAGCAAACCAGATGAAACACATCACCGATGGCAAGATCATCGCGCCCAGGATGTATTCCCGCACCGTGCGCCCGCGCGAGATCCGCGCCAAGAACACGCCCACAAAGGGCGCAAATGCGATCCACCAGGCCCAATAGAAGATGGTCCAGCCCCCTTGCCAGCCCGCCAAGGCCGCGCCGGTTTCGGTGCCATCATCGGTCCAAACATTGAACAGAGTGCCTGGGATCGAGACCAGATAATCCCACATTCCGATCACCAGCGTTTGCAACCCAAAGAAGGTGGAGCCGAAGATCAAGAAAAACGCCAGCAAGAAGAAGCTGAGCCCCATATTGATGTTTGAGAGCCATTTGATGCCTTTGCCCACGCCCGACAGCGCCGACAGGGTCGATGCCCCCATGATCACCAAAAGCGCGATGATAATGCCCATCATCGTGGGCGAGGTATTGCCTTCGGCATCGGTGCTTTGCAGCCAATCGCCAACGCCGATACGCACCAAGCCCGAGATGAACTGATCCACGCCAAAGCCAAGGGTTTGCGCCACCCCAAGCACCGTGGCCACCACAGCCACCACATCCACCGCATGGCCCAGCGGGCCTTCAAGATTGCGGCCAAAAAGCGGCACCAGCGATGAGCGGATGGTCAAAGGCAGGTTCCGGCGAAAGGCGAAATAGGCCAAGGACAGCCCCACAACCGCATAGCAGCCCCAGGCCACCAGCCCCCAATGGGTGAAAGACCACACATAAGCGGCGCGCACATTGCCTGCGGTGCCGCCTTCGGTCAGACCCTGGATGGTCGAAGGGTTGCTGGCGAAATGATAGAGCGGTTCGGCGGTGGCAAAGGTCAGCATGCCAATCCCGATCCCGGCCCCGAACATCATGGAAAACCAAGAGAAATTGGAAAATTCCGGGCGATCCTCGGGCAGGCCCAGGCGCAACCGCCCCGAGGCGGGCCAAAGCGCCAGCGCCAGGCAAAGCAGCAGATAGAAAGCCACCACATAGACATACCAATAGTTAAAGGATGCTAGGATGATCCCGTTAAGCTTGCCCAAAGTGGCCCCGGCTTGATCGGGAAAGGCCACGGCCCAAAGCACCAGCGCCCCCACAAGCAATTTCGATGTGATCGCCACATCCTTGGCAAAACCGCGATAAAACCCCTGTTCCGAGGTTGGAATATCCAACTCCGTCAGGGGAGGTTTGATCGACATATTGAACCCTCCCGTTCCCTGTCGCCGGAGCTATTTCCCCCGGTTCTCATGGCAGAAGCAGCCGCGCTGGCTCTGCCTTTGGATCATGATGCGCAGCTCTTGCGGCCGGTCTTTCATCATGGCCCGCGCATATCCTTTCAAAGCTTGAGCGCCCCAAAAGCAAAGGGTCGCCCGTGAGCGACCCCTGGTTATCACAATGCGACGATAGTGCGACCCCGCAGAGCGCCTTTGAGGATCTGCGCCCCGGCCTCGGGCAAATCGCTCAGCCCGATCTCGCGGGACATATCCGCCAATTTCTCCAAGGGCAGATCGCTGGCCACACGGGCCCAAGCGGCCTGGCGGTTTTCAAAAGGCTGCATCACGGAATCGATGCCCAATAGGTTCACGCCGCGCAGCAAGAAAGGCACCACCGTTGCGGGCAGCGCAGCGCCCCCGGCCAGGCCAATGGCCGCCACAGAGCCGCCATATTTCATCTGCCCCAATATGCGGGCCAACATCGCGCCGCCCACCGCATCAATGCAGCCCGCCCAGGTCTCGGATTCCAAGGGGCGCTTGACGGTCTCGGCCAGTTCCTCGCGGGGCAAAATGCGCTTGGCCCCCAGACTTTTGAGGTATTCATGCTGATCTGCGCTGCCGGTAACGGCGGCCACATCATAGCCCAGCCCCGCCA
>JAOXSB010000283.1 GCA_025800345.1 Mangrovicoccus sp.
GCTGCTGCGCAACCATAGCATCCGGGCAATGGGGCTTGCAGGCAGATCAAACAGCGCCGCGAAACTGCCATCGGGGCCCGCCGCCCCTTGCCACAGCACGCGCCCATCCACCAGCAGCTCAATCTCGGCCCCAGGCCGACCGCGCCCGCCCACCAAGGCACTGCCATCGGCCTCGATCCGGGCCAGATCTATGCTGGGGCCCGCAAAACTAGGGCCCTCAAAATCCGTGTCAGGGCGTTCCGGCCCATCCGGTGCGGGCACTGCGGCGGGATCTGGATCGGGCTCAAGCGCTGCCATCGGGGCGGGCTCCGCCGGCTGCGCCAGAGGCGATTTCGCCGCCAGTCCAGGCAAGCCGGCTTCGCGCAATAGCCAGGCCCCGCCGCCCAAAACGGCAAGCCCTGCAAGCACCAGCGCTGACACAACCCGCTTGTCCAAATTGACCCCCGGTTATCTAGACCAATATCTGACCTATACCTGGACCTCATATCCTGTGAACGGTTATAGCAGGATCCAGTTGGGCGGTCAAAAACGGGGCGAAAAACTGCCATGAAATCTGGTGATTACAGCATTTGTGTCTATTGCGGCTCTCGCGATGGGGTGGAAACCAGCTATGGCGAGGCGGCCGAAGCGCTTGGCACGGCCATCGCCAGCGAAGGCTGCCGTCTGGTCTATGGGGCCGGTGATGTGGGGCTCATGGGCCGCGTGGCACGCGCCGCCCAGACCGCGGGCGGTACGACATTCGGGGTGATCCCGGCCCATCTGGTGGCCCGCGAAGTGGCCAAGCATGATCTGACAACCATGGTGGTCACCGAAACCATGCATGAGCGCAAAAAGGTCATGGTGATGAATGCCGATGCCATCGCGGTGCTGCCCGGCGGCGCAGGCACGCTAGACGAGTTTTTCGAAGTGCTCACCTGGCGGCAATTGGGCCTGCACAGCAAACCCATCGTGGTGATCAATCTTGATGGGTTCTGGGATCCTCTGCTGGCGATGATCGAACATATCGTGGCCAGCGGCTTTGCCGAAGCGTCGCTGAAGGATTTTGTGACCGTGGTCGACAGTGTCGAAGCCGCCATGCCCGCGCTTCTCAACAACTGGAGCGCGTGATGGTTAGGGCAAAGCAACACCCCTGCCCCCTTAACCAGAGGGAATGCCCATGAGCTTTGACAGCTGGCTCGCCTATGTGGCCGCCTATGCGGTGCTCTCGCTCATCCCCGGCCCCAGCGTCTTTATGGTGCTGGGCCAATCCTTGTCGCGCGGACTCAGAGCGGCATTTCATTGCATCCTAGGCGATCTGCTCGGCGGCATTGTGGTGATGTGCCTCGCCTTTGCAGGTCTTGGGGCCGTACTGGCCACATCTGCCGTGCTTTATGGGGCGATCAAATGGGCGGGGGTGGCATATATGGCCTGGCTCGGGGTGACACAGATCCTCGCGGCCAAGCGGACGGGCTCCACTGCCCCTGAAGAGTTGGGCTCAAAGCCGCAGACCAAAGGCAGCCTGCGCGCAGGTTTTCTGACGGGCATATTGAACCCCAAAGCGATCCTTTTCTATGTGGCGTTTCTGGCTCAGTTCATGACGCCCAGTGCCCCGATCCTGCCCCAGTTCTTGATCTTAATGGCCAGCTCAACTGCGGTCGTTTTTGTGGTGCTCTCTGGCTATGCTCTCATGGCCGCTCAGATGCGCCGCAAATTGCACAGCCTGCGCGCGCGCAAGATGATGGGGTACGCAGGAGGCTCGTTCTTACTGGGCGGCAGCGCGGTGATGGCCGCTCACTGATCGGGTCAGAAATCCGCCTTCTCAATGTCACGATCCGTCATTTTGCCTGAGCTCGCGCATTCTGTCTAAGCTCAAGCAATTTGCCTGACCCGAGGCGCTCCCGGATCAGGCCTGTTATCTATTTGGTAATGATCTCCGGCCCCATGAAGGTGTTGGGCAGGAAGGTCGAGAGCCACGGAATATAGGTCACCATGATCAGGAAGACGAAGAGCACGGCCAGGAAAGGCAGCGCGGCTTTGACCACCCGCATCATGGGCATGCCCGCCACGCCCGAGGTCACAAAGAGGTTCAAACCCACCGGCGGAGTGATCATCCCGATCTCCATATTCACCACCATGATGATGCCCAGATGGATCGGGTCGATCCCCAGCTCCATGGCGATGGGAAAGACCAGCGGCGCCACGATCACCAGCAGGCCCGAAGGCTCCATGAACTGACCGCCGATCAGCAAGATCACATTGACGATCACCAGGAACATCACGGGGCCGAACCCGGCGCTGAGCATGGCTTCGGCAATATGCTGCGGCACTTGCTCATCGGTCAAAACATGCTTGAGGATCAGCGCGTTGGCGATCACGAACAGCAGCGTCACCGTCAGCTTACCCGCTTCAAACAACGTGTGTTTGGTGTCGGGGTGCACGAAAGCCGTGATCAGCGCATAGGGCTTGTCCAGCAGGGTGGTGTTATAGCCATCCTTGGCCGCCAGCGGTCCCATATCGCGATAGACAAAAGTTGCGATGATGAAGGAATAGACAGCGGCCACGGCGGCGGCTTCGGTGGGGGTGAAGACCCCGCCATAGATCCCGCCTAGGATGATCACGATCAGGAACAGCCCCCAAGCGGCCTCGCGGCCCGAGTCCAGGATCTCGCCCCAGCCTTTCCATTCGCCCTTGGGCAGGTTCTTGACCTTGGCCATCACATAGATCGCCAGCATCAGCATCAACCCGGCCAATAGCCCCGGAATGACCCCCGCCAGGAACATCCGCCCCACAGAAACCTCAACCGCAGCGGCATAAACCACCATCACAATCGAGGGTGGGATCAAAATGCCCAGGGTGCCCGCGTTACAGATCACGCCCGCGGCGAAATCCCGGCTATAGCCCACTTGGCGCATGCCCGCGATCACGATGGAGCCGATGGCCACCACGGTCGCCGGCGAGGAGCCCGAGAGCGCCGCAAAGAGCATACAGGCAAACACCCCCGCAATCGCCAGACCGCCGGAGAAATGCCCCACACAAGCGATGGAGAAACGGATGATCCGCCGCGCCACGCCGCCCGTGGTCATAAAGCTGGAGGCCAGAATAAAGAACGGGATCGCCAGCAGGGTGAAATGCCCCTCAAAGGCGGCAAACAGCGTTTGCGCCACCGAGGCCAGCGAACTGTCTGAAAACCACAGCAGGAACAGGATCGAGGAGAAGCCCAGCGAAACCGCAATCGGCACGCCCAGCAACAGCAGGCCGATGACCATGCCAAACAGAAGGACCACATCCATTAGAGCCGTCCTCCGATTTGCTCGCGCACTTCTTCGATCTCGTCTTCAACCTCATGGGAGGCCACCAGACGGTCAATCGAACCATTCCACATGGCAAAGCTGGCTTGCACAAAGCGCAGCAGCAGCAATGCCATAGAGAAAGGCAGGATGAAATATGGGATAAAGCGGGGCATTTTCTCGTAAGCCTCGCCATAGTTGAAGATATCGGCCACCCACATCAGGCTTTGGGGCATGGGGATGTCATTGACCTCATACCAGCCCTTGCCGCGGAATTTATCCTCAAACCCGGTGGGGAACCAACGCCCGTTGGTGCCGGGCAATTCCGCGAAATTGGCCCAGTAATCCCATGCGCCTTTGAGCAGCAAAAAGGTAAAGGCCAGGCAGACCGCGCAAGCAAACAGCCCGATCACCCGCCGCGCGCCGGGCGAGACGATATTGATCACCGCATCCACCCCAAGATGGGCGCCTTTTTTCACCGCGTAAGACGCCCCGAGCAGCACCAGCCAGGCAAACATAAACACCGTGGCTTCCAGCGCCCATAAGATGTTGGAGTTAAACCCATAGCGGGCCACCACATTGGCAAATGTGAGCAGCGTCATCAGCCCCAATAGGAGCGCGATCATCGTCTCTTCTAATTGATCGATGATCCCAGATGGTTCTTGTTTCATGTCCCTCTCGCCTCTTTGGGCAAATTGGCCGGATTATTCCGGCTAAATGCGAAACGGCGAGGCCCGAAGGCCCCGCCGCTGTCATGTTAAAGGCCCGCGTTGATCGCTTGGGCCGCGTCGATATTTTCCTGGCCCACGTCATCAGCGAATTGTTCCCAAACCGGTTTCATCGCCTCAAGCCAAGCGGCGCGCTGTTCATCAGTCAGCTCGCGCACCTCGCCGCCCGCATCAATGATCGCCTGACGGGCCGCGGCATTGACCTTGGCGCTCTCACCATTGCGGGTGGCGGTCACTTCGGCCAAGATCGTCAGGAACTGATCGCGGGTTTCCGCATCCAGGCTGTCGAGCCAATCCACCGGGGCCACCACCAGGTAATCCAACACCCCGTGATTGGTTTCGGTCACACCGTCCTGCACCTCAAAGAATTTGCGGCCATAGATATTGGACCAGGTGTTTTCCTGCCCATCCACAACGCCTTGTTGCAGCGCGCCGTAAACCTCGGAGAACGCCATTTTCTGGGGGCTGCCACCGATGGCTTCCATCTGGGCCACAAGCACGTCAGACGATTGCACCCGGAATTTCAGACCTTCCGCATCCGAGGGCAGCACCAGCGGGCGGTTGGCCGACATCTGTTTCATCCCGTTGCGCCAAAAGGCCAGGCCCACCAGACCGCGGCGATCCATGGATTGCATCATGGCCACGCCCGCCTCGGAGGCTTGGAACGCATCCACCGCTTCGAGGTTTTTGAACATGAAGGGCAGATCGAAAATGCGGAACTGCTTGGTGAATTTCTCGAATTTCGAGAGCGACGGCGCGGCCAGCTGCACATCGCCTTGCAACATCGCTTCGAGAACTTTGTCATCGTTATAGAGGGTCGAGTTCGGGAAAACCTCCATACAGGCTTTGCCGTTCATCTCTTCATTGACCCGCTCTTGCAGCAGCGAGGCGGCGATCCCTTTGGGATGCTTGTCGGTATTGGTCACATGGCTGAATTTGATCACGGTCTCGCCCGCGTCGCATTCCGCCAATGCCGCCCCTGCGCCCATGGTCAGTGCCAATGCAGATGCGCTTAGAAGTGTTAAAAATTTCATTCGACCCTCCCAGGTATGTCGCTTCGGGCGCAATGCGCCCATGTTCCCAAAGTGCCTAAACCCCGGGCAGTCTCAAGACAAAAATCACCTCCCGAAGCGGCAAATCTTTGGCAATGCGTCACAATCTCGCCGCAATGCCCCGCTGCCAGGTGATTTTTTCGCGCTTAATCGATGGCTCAAAGGTTACCGCGCAGAGGGTCATAAAGCTGTCATACTAAGGTCGCAGTTTCAGTCTTTCCGCTGGGCAGAGAACATGCCTAAATGCCTTGGGGGAGAGAATGCCAATACGCACCGTTATTTTCGACGCTTATGGCACATTGCTGGATGTGAACGGGGCCGCGCGGCTGGCCGCCGCAGAGCCTGAATTTCCCCAATTGGCGCAGGCTTGGCCGAAATTGGCCGCTGACTGGCGCGCCAAGCAGCTAGAATATAGCTGGTTGCGGGCGATCACCGGCGATCACGCGGATTTCTGGCAAGTCACCCAAGATGGGCTGGATTGGGCGCTAGAGGCCCAAGGGCTTGAAGATCCGGCTTTGCGTGCCCGGCTCTTGGCCCTCTATCATGATTTGCCCGCCTATCCCGAAGCGTTGAGCTGTTTGCAGAGCCTGCGCGGGCGCGGGCTGCGTTGCGGGATCTTGTCCAATGGCAGCACTGAAATGCTGCAAGCGGCCTGCGATCGCGCGGGATTATCGCCGCTGCTAGAGGCGCTGCTATCGGTGGACGCAGTGGGTGTGTTTAAACCAGCCGCCCCGGTCTATGATTTGGTTGGCCAATATTTCGGCACATCCAAAGCAGAGGTCGCCTTTGTCTCCTCCAATGGCTGGGATGCGGGCTGTGCTGCGGCATATGGTTTTCGAACGTTTTGGGTGAATCGCGTTAAAGCTCCTATGGACCGCCTGCCTGGGCGGCCCGAAATCACTGTGGAGGATCTGTCTTATGTCCCACACCATCTATGAGACGGAAATATCCTATTTCACCACCGAAGATGGGCTGCGCCTGGCCTATGATGATGTGGGTGAAGGGGTGCCATTGCTGTGTCTGGCGGGGCTGACGCGCAATACCAATGATTTCAACTTTGCCCGCCCACATCTGCTGAAATATTTCCGGGTGATCCGCCTGGATAGCCGCGGGCGGGGCAAATCCCAGTTCGATACCGATTACCACAATTATAACGTGCTGACAGAAGCCCGCGATGTGATCGCTTTGATGGATCATCTGGGCATTGAGCGCGCCGCGACTTTGGGCACCTCGCGCGGGGGGATCATCTCCATGATGATCGCCGCCTCCCATAAAGAACGGCTGTTGGGGGTGTTCTTGAATGATATTGGCGCGCTGGTGGAACCGGAGGGCTTGGCCAATATTTGCAGCTATCTGGGCATTCCGCCGAAATACAAAACCTTTGACGAGGCGGCCGATCAGATGAGCTATGCTTATGCGAAACGCTTTCCCGGCGTCTCGCGCGAGCGCTGGTATGCCCAGGCAAAGAACCTGTGGCGGCAAGGGGAAAACGGGTTGGAGCTGACCTATGATCCCTTGTTGCGCCGGATGTTTTTAGAACAATCCGCCAGTGGCACCCTGCCCGATATGTGGCTGTCATTTGATGCGCTTCAAGGCCTGCCTTTGGCGCTGTTGCGCGGAGAGTTTTCCGATATTTTATCCCAAGAAACCGCCGATGAGATGCGCCGCCGCCGCCCGGATATGCTCTATGCCACCGCCAAGAACCGCGGCCATGTGCCGTTTTTGGACGAGCCCGAAGCGCTGGATCTATATGCCCGTTTCGCCGCTGCAGTGAGCCGCCCGGCAATCTCGGCTCCGGCGGCATCTTAGGCCTTGTCGCGATCACAGATGCGGCCCCGAGGCTGGGGCCGGGGCGCTTACCCCTGATAGCGTTCAAGAAACGCGCGCACGGGCAATGCGCGAAAATCCTCTAGCGCTTGGCGCAAACGGGGGTGATCCCAATCCCACCACGCCAAGGCGATCAGCCGCTCCGCCAGATCCGGTTCCAGCCGGTCGCGCAATTTCACCGCAGGCATTCCCGCCACAATCGTGTAGGGAGCCACATCGCGGGTGACCACCGCCCCGGATGCCACCACCGCCCCATGACCGATCGTGACATCGGGTTTGATCTGGCAGCCATGGCCCAGCCATGTGTCATGACCGATGCGCGTTTGCCGCCCGGCGCGCGCCGCAAACCAGGCCTGATCGGGCGCGGCATCCTCCCAATAATCATCGCTGCGATAGAGGAAATGATGCAGGCTGGCCCGATCAAGCGGGTGATCCGTGGCCCCGATCCGGGTGAAACTGGCGATATTGGCAAATTTGCCAATCTCAGCATTGGCGATGTCGCAATAACGATCGCAATAGGCATAGGCGCCAAAGCAGCTATTGGCGATGCGGCTGCCTTGGCCCACTTCCGTATAGGGGCCAAATTGGCTGACCTCGTCGATCTCGCAATCGGGATGCACCCGTGCCCCCTGCCCGTGCAGCTTGTTTTTATCGGCCATCATCACCCCTATATCTAATCCAAACCCACTGGTTTTGCGTAAGAAGCCAAAGCGTGCCAATCAAGCTTTGAGCCCCCTGGTCACAGCGCCGCGCTCAAATGGCTTTACCGGTGACAAGCGCGCCAGAACATGTAACCAAAGACCAGTCCAACTGTTCGGAGGGGGCAATGAGGACATGAGCATGAAACCGCAAATTGTCATACGCTTGTCGTCAATTTGGTGCTAGGCGTGCGCCCCATGATGACACCACCTTTTCCCTCGCCTTTGCCGGTCTCGGCTGAGGCACCCAAACCCGATCAAAACCGCCCCTATCGCACGCTGTTCATCTCTGACGTGCATCTGGGCACCCGGGGCTGTCAGGCCGGGATGCTGCTTGAATTTCTGCGCCATCACGAAGCCGATTGCATCTATCTGGTGGGCGATATTTTCGATGGCTGGCGCTTGCGCCGGGGCTGGCATTGGCCGCAAAGCCATAATGACGTGATCGAGGCATTGCTGGCCAAAGCCCATAGCGGCGTGCCGATCCTTTATATCCCGGGCAATCATGACGAGGTGATGCGGCATTATTTCGGCACCCATTTCGGCGGGGTCGAGGTGAAAGCCGATGCGGTGCATACCACCGCGGATGGTCGGCGCATGCTGGTCACCCATGGGGACCAATATGATGTGGTGGTGATGAACGCCAAATGGCTCGCCCATGTGGGGGATTGGGCCTATAACATGGTGCTGACCGCCAATACCTGGCTCAACCGCATCAAACGGCTTTGGGGCGGGCAATATTGGTCGCTGTCAAACTGGGCCAAGCAACAGGTCAAATCCGCGGTCAATTTCATTGGCGAGTATGAAAAAGTCCTGGCCGAAGAGGCCAGCCGCGGCGGCTATGATGGGATCATTTGCGGCCATATCCACAAAGCGGAAATCACTGTGATTGGCGATGCGGAATACGTCAATTGCGGCGATTGGATGGAAAGCTGCACGGGCATCGTGGAACATCATGATGGCACGCTGCAATTGATCGATTGGACCCGTGATCCCCGGTCTGCGCAGCAGCGCGAGCGCGGCAAGAAACGGCCCAAACGCGCGGATCGCGAAAAGCTGAAAAACAGCAAATCCGCGCCAGAAAGCGAAAAAGCCTAAACCCTCTTTGCATCTGCCCCGAAACACCAGCCCGAGGCCCATGATATGAGCGATCAAGCCACCGACACCCCCACCGCGCGCGGCCAATTGGGCGGGGCCGTCCATCAAAACGCGGCCCTAAGCCATACGGGGCTGCTAGAGCGGATGTTCTCGCAGCTGTTCACCGGGCTGGTCTATGCCCAGATCTGGGAAGATCCGGTGGTGGATATGCAAGCGCTGGATCTCGGGCCAGAGGATGATCTGGTCTGCATCGGCTCGGGCGGCTGCAATATGATGAGCTATCTCAGCGCCGATCCCGCCTCGATCACCGTGGTGGATCTCTCCCCGGCTCATGTGGCGCTGCACCGGCTGAAACTGGCCGCGGCCCAAACCCTAACCCAAAAACAGTTTTACGATTTCTTCGGCCATGCGGACCGGCCAAGCAATCCCGATCTTTATTGGCAGCATATCCGCCCGGCGCTGGACACTCAGAGCCAACGCTATTGGGAAACCCGGCGCGGGCTGTCCCGGCGCATCGATGCTTTTGCCAAAGGGTTTTATCGCTTTGGGCTGCTGGGCAATTTCATCAGCGCGGCCCATGGTCTGTCCAAGCTTTTGGGCGTGTCCTACAAACCCTATTTGGAAAGCCAAACCCTGGCCCAGCAAAAGGTGTTTTACGACCGTCAGATCGCACCGCTTTTTGACAGCCCGGTGGTGCAGTTTCTCGCCCGGCGGCGCGCTTCGCTGTTTGGGTTGGGCATTCCGCCCGCGCAATTTGACAAGCTGGCCGCTGATGGTGGCGGCGATGTGGTGCCGGTGCTGCGCGAGCGCACCCGCAAGCTGATGTGCGATTTCCCGCTCTCGGAAAATTACTTTGCTTGGGCGGCCTTCAATCGCGGCTATCGCGAGGATGGCACAGGCCCGGTGCCCCCCTATCTTGAGGCGCGCCATTTTGCGACCGTTTCCAAAGCGGCGGCACGGGTCAGCACCCATAATCGCAGCCTTACGGATCTGCTGGCAGGCGAGCCCGCTGAAAGCCGCAGCGCATATGTGATGCTTGATGCCCAAGATTGGATGAGCGACGCGCAGCTGACCGCGCTGTGGAGCCAGATCACCCGCACCGCACGGCCTGGCGCAAGGGCGATTTTCCGCACTGGCGGGACCAAGGATATTCTGCCCGGGCGGGTGCCCGATGCGATTTTGGGGCGATGGCGCTATGACGCCATGGCCTCGGCCAAAGGGATCAAAGCTGATCGCTCGGCCATTTACGGGGGCTTTCACGTCTATCGCTTGGCCCGAGGTGCCTCCGCATGAGTGAGAGCGCCAGCCATGGGGCATTGATGGACGGGATCTACCGCCAGCAGCGCCATATCTATGACATCACCCGCGAATATTACCTGCTGGGCCGGGATCGCCTGATTGCTGAGTTGGACCCGCCGCAAGGGGGCAGCGTGCTCGAAGTGGCTTGCGGCACCGGGCGCAACCTGGCGCGGGTGGGCAAAACCTATCCCAATGCCCGGCTTTATGGTTTTGACATATCCGAGCAGATGCTGGTGACCGCCCAAGCCAGCCTGAGCCGCAAAGGCATGGGCGCGCGGGTGCAATTGGCCCAGGGTGATGCCTGCAATTTCGACCCGCAAGCGCTGTTTGGGGTGGAAAAATTCGATCGGATTTTCCTGTCTTACTGCCTATCCATGATCCCTGATTGGCAGGGCGCCCTCAGCGAGGCGGCCCGCCATCTGGCCCCGGGTGGGCAATTGGCGGTGGTGGATTTTGGCGATCAAGAGGCCCTGCCCGGCTGGTTCCGCACCGCTCTGCAAGCCTGGTTGGAGAAATTCCACGTGAGCCCGCGGGTTGAGTTGGACGCAGCGCTTGCGCGCACCGCCCAAGCGGTGGGCGGCACCGCCCGGATGCTGCATCTGCGCCGGGATTATTGCCGCTATGGGGTGATCACCCTGCCCGGCTGATCTGCGCCAGGGTTTTGGCCAGCCCCGCATCCCCTTGGGGCGCCCAGCCTAAAGCTTTGAGGCGGCTGCAATCCATCGCTGCGGGCCCTGGCTCTGGTGCGGCTTTTGGCAGTTTTCCCTGGATACCGCTGATATCTGACCAAAGCGCGAGCAAATCGCGCCGGTCCAGCATGATGTCTGAGACATTGAGCAATGCCGGGGTGGTTGCCTGCAGCGCCAACATGCAAGCCGCGGCCAGATCCTCCCCATGCAGTTCCGTGGCCCGGCGCGGCGCGATTGGCCGGTTTGCGGCGAAATCCGCGAAAAGATCGGCCCATTTATGGCGCTGGCCCGGCGCGGGCGCCCCATAAACCCCAGTGGCGCGCAAGCTCACACCGCCGACGCTTTCGGTGATCTGCTCCACCGCCAGCTTGACCTGCCCATAAAGGGTTTCCGGGCGCGACGGCGTGGTTTCGGTCAAAGCGGTGCCTGGGGGATAATCGCCATAGGCCGCCCGGCTGGACAGAAAGATCACCCGGCCACCGGCCGCGCCCATGCTCTCAATCAGCCGCTGTGATCCCAGCACATTGCGGCGACGAAACCCCTCGGGATCATCGCCTTCACCGCCGCGATAGCGGCCTGGGATATGATCGAACGCCCCATGGATCAGCCCCTCAAAGCCCCGCAAATCAGGAGGGAGCCCCCCCAGATCGAAAGGTTCAAAGGGAAGATCTTGGCCAAAAAGCGCTGTCTGAGGCGCGCGGCGGCCAAAAAGCGTGGCCTCATGACCCGCGAGCAGCGCCGCGCGGGTGATAAACTGCCCCACAAGCCCCGTGCCGCCCGTGATGGCCAGCCTCATGCAGTAATCCCAGGCGGCATCGGCAGATCAGCGCGCGCCGGCACCGGCCCATCGCCCGCATAAGCTTGCCAAAGCGCGATCAGCGGCGCGAGCTTATCGGCCTTGCCATGATTATTTTGCCAAGGTTTTTCATATTGGTAATGGATGATCTTCACCTGATCCCAATTCCAAAGCCCAGGCATGTTAAACCAGACATATTGCAACATATTGTAGCTGATGGGCAGCCCGTGCCAATCGGGAAAGAAATCCTGCAAAAAACTCTGATCCGTGCGCCGCCAAAATATCTCTGGCTGATCGAGATACTTTAGCATTGCCTCGTAAGTCATTGAATTTGGTCGCGCGGTGAACACACCGGAATTCATCCGCCCGAAATCTGCGAGGCTTTCATAGACATTGGGCGCGGCGCAAAATTCGGGATAGTCAAACAGCTTGTCGATATTTTGCAGCACAAGCGTATCTGCGTCCAGAAACACCACCCGATCATAGGGCAATTGCCAAAGCCGCAGCTTGGCGAAATTGTCCAGCGGGGTGTGAAAGCCCGGCTTTTCGCCCTTGGTAAACGGGGCCGCCCCATGGAGCGCTTTTTTCGCGTGGCGGCTGTTGAACCCGTCAGAGGTGGGCAACAGATCGACCATTTCGATCCGTGCGCCCCGGGCTTCCATCTGCGCGATGGCCCCCATGGGCACACCGCCGGTACACATAACGACCCGCTCTGCCTTGGTTCCGCTAAGCTCGAGCGAGCGCAGCAGAGCCAAGGCCCCGAGAGCAAAATCGCTATTGGTCACAAGCGTGACATAAGCGTTTTTGATCATAATCTTACGAGACAGATTTCAACCGCTTTCCTTCTGGATCGCTTTCCACACGGCTGGCAATGTCTTTGGTCCAAGCCGAGACCGCAGGCACCCGTTTGCGATCAATGCGATGGGCGTATTTCTTAGCCACATCGACCACCTCGCCCAACAGACCTTCGGCCAAAGTGATGGGATCAAGGCCAAGGGCAAGGAATTGATCGTTTTTCACAATCAGATCGTTTTCCGGGGCTTCTTTGCGTGGATTGGGCAAATAGGCGATCTCGGCCCCGGTCATCTTGGCCACCAGCTCCGCCAGATCCCGCACCCGATGGGTTTCGGTCATTTGGTTGAAAATCCGCACGCGATCCCCGGCCTCGGGTGCGTCGCTGAGCGCCAATTCAATACAGCGCACGCAATCTTGCAAATGGATGAAAGCGCGGGTTTGCCCGCCAGTGCCATGGACAGTGAGCGGATAGCCAATCGCCGCCTGGATCAAAAAGCGGTTCAGCACCGTGCCGTAATCGCCATCATAATCAAAGCGGTTGATCAATTGCTCATGGCGGCGGGTTTGATCCGTATGGGTGCCCCAAACAATGCCCTGATGCAGATCGGTGATCCGCAGCCCATCATTTTGCGCATAGAATTGGAACAGGATCTGATCGAGGGATTTGGTCATGTGATAGACCGAGCCCGGACGGGTGGGATAGAGGATCTCGAGCCCCTTTTTCTCACCCTCTAGATTGGTGATCTCCACATCCAGATAACCTTCGGGGATGGCCGCGCCAACGCTGGAATAGCCATAGACCCCCATAGTGCCCAAATGCACCAAATGCGCATCAATCCCAGTTTCCACCAATGCGGCCAGAAGGTTATGGGTGGCGTTTACATTGTTATCGACGGTGTAGACCTTGTGGCGGTCGGTTTTCATGGAATAGGGCGCGGCGCGCTGTTCGGCGAAATGGATCACCGCATCGGGCCGCTCAGCCGCAAGCCAGGATTTCAGACGCTCAAATTCTTTGGCCAGATCGATCAGGTGAAAATCGATGCTCCGGCCGGTTTCTTCGCGCCAGATCCGGCAGCGTTCTTGGATACTGTCCATGGGGGTGAGCGATTGCACGCCCAATTCGGTATCAATCCACCGCCGGGACAGATTGTCGAGGATATGCACCTCATGGCCTTGATTGGACAGATGCAATGTTGTCGGCCATCCGACAAACCCGTCTCCTCCGAGAACAGCAATCTTCATGGACCCGCTCCTTCAATTCTCTCTGACCCGGTGCGCTAGGTGACCAGGGGCTAAAAGTCGAATGAAACTAATACGACACTCGCAGCGTGGCATATTTCCCGCGCCCTGTCTTGGCCCTGTTTGTGGCAATTTTTGCGGCGCTCGGCAAAGGCTGTACTATGGGGGCATGGGCCGCGAAGCCTCGGAAGAAACGGCCAGGGAGGATCACGGCTGGTGAGAAATTAAGCGCTTGTCCCGGCCAGCTTTGGGCGGGTGGCGGCTCAGCGTCGCAGCCGGGCGTGCAAGCCCTGCCGCCCCCTTGCCCGGCAGGGCCCCGGCAGGCCTCATCGGCGAAAGGAGAGA
>JAOXSB010000300.1 GCA_025800345.1 Mangrovicoccus sp.
GCTTTGCGCCGCGGATGAAAAAATCGTCAAGGGCTACATGCCCTATAGCCGCTAAGGAGGATCTGGCATGTCTCGGACCAAAGGCGGCACCGTCGCACACGCACGCCACCGCAAGGTGATCAAGGCCGCAAAAGGCTATTACGGTTCGCGTTCGCGTAACTTCAAGACCGCAACGCAGGCTGTTGATAAGGCGAACCAATACGCCACGCGCGACCGCAAACAGCGCAAGCGGAATTTCCGCGCGCTCTGGATCCAGCGGATCAATGCCGCTGTGCGCAGCCATGACGAAGCTTTGACCTATTCGCGTTTCATCAACGGTCTTGGCAAAGCCGGGATCGAAGTGGACCGTAAGGTTCTGGCCGATCTGGCTGTGAACGAGCCCGCCGCGTTTGGCGTGATCGTGGAAAAAGCCAAAGCTGCTCTGGCCTGATCTGGCCAAAGGCGCGGATCACGCGCCGATCAAGAGCGATTGAATTGCGCCGTGCCCATTGGGTGCGGCGCTTTTTATTTGGTCCGGTTGTTTGGGCCAGTTATTTGGGCCGGCACGTTCGGGCGCGGCGCTAGTCCAGCGCGGCTTCTTGCAATTGTAATTTCTGCCCTGGCGGGCCCGCGGCGCGATGAACCAACCGCGCGATATCCCTGGTGCCCGGTGCCCCAAGCATTTCCCAAGATCCATCATTTTTGCGCCGCAATGTATCGGGCTGGGCCATGTTTTGCCGCCGCCTTGTCATGGCATTGATCTGCCCATCGGGCCCATGGGCGAGCCGGTCATCCCATGGGGCAATGGGCCAGATCAGCGGATCGATCCGCTGATCTGCGCGGTAATTGATGCGCCATAGGCGGCTTTCTGCCCCGGCCCCGGCATATTCGCGCTTTTGATACAGGGGCAGGGCCAGCGAGATGAAAGCGGGGGCGGAATAGTGAAACCCGTTATGAGCGATCACCGCGATTTCCACCCGGCTACTGGCAATGCCGCTGGGGCCGCGCAGCTCTGACGGGTCATGCCAATCCACGAGGATTTCGGCCTGGGCATCGCCTGGCCCGTTGGTGGTGATGGTCACCTTTTCAGGATTGCCCCGCAGCAGCACCCAGTGAAATTGCAACGGATGCCCATTGGGATCTTTGCTGCTGGCCGCGCTGATTACCATGCGCCGCTGGCCTGCAAAAGACCGCCAGATCCGGGCAATGGCGCTGGGGGTGGTGAACAGCTCTTCGCTGAGATTGACCGCCAGATAATCCCAGCCGCGCCGGGCCCGCAGGTCTTCCACCATGCGCAGCGTGACCATGGGCGGGATCTGATCCGGGCGCAGGCTATTGGCCAGGCTGATCATGGCCAGCGGGCGCAGGCTTTCCCCGGCAAAGGCGGTGGGATGGGCGGCGGGGCTAAGATATTGGGCATCGCTGCGCACCTCTTGCCGGGTGCGGCGCAGGATCATTTGCGCCGTGGCGGGAAGCAGGCCTTCCTCGCGCAGCCGGGCAAATGTGTTCGGCGGGAAAGCGGCATAAGTCAGGGCCAAAGCGCGCAAAAACGCCCGATCAGAGCCAGAAGAGCCCTGACTGATCAGCATATAAGGGGTTTGCGCCGCATAAAGATCGCCGATGGCCAGATCATGGTCGCGATGTTCGGGATGCACATACAGATGATTGGCGGCGTAAAGCCCATAAGCGGTTTGCGCCGGGACCTGGCTTTGCATGGCCAGGCGCGGCAGGCTACGAGAGAAAATACCGCGCGTCACCGCCAAAGAGGCGTTGCCGATCACCGGCAGATCAAAGCGAAACGGCCCGGCCAAGCCAGTGCCATAGCGTTGGCGGATTGGCCCGTCTTGATAGCGGGTTTCTCGCAATTGCGGCAGGGTGGTTAGATCCAACCGGGAATGATCTTGATCGCGATTGTCATAAAGCACATTGGCAAGGCCTGCGGCTTTTCCTTGGCGAAACAAGCGGTTGATCATGGCATCTTCGGCGGTGCTGCCCGTGCTGACCACGGCGGGCACCCGCGGATGCTGGGGCGCGGTGATCTGAAATGGCGCGCTGCTTTGCCCGGCGAGCGCCTCTTGTGTGATCATCACCGGTGCTGGGCGCTGGGGGTTTTCGGCGCTTTGGGCGCGGGCTGTTGCGGCCAGAGTGAGCCCCCCTAGGAGCAACGAGAGAGAGATGCAGAGCCCCAGGCGCGCACGGTGTCTTGTTAGATCATTAATTGCTTTTCTCCAGGTTTTCCGCCGCAGCAGGGCCTTGGCCCCGCCCAATGATGAGATTCGTATCGCCAGCTTGGGGAGCATGTTATGGAAGATAAATACGAAGGCTATACAGCGGGGTTAACAGCCCCCGGAATTGACGCTGATCCGATCACGCCGAGCGATTCCGCGGATCTGCCGCAGGTCTCACGCGGGATCTATGTGGGCAGCACCGGCCATATCCGTGTGGAGCTGCTCAGCGGCAAGGAAGTGACCTTCCGCAATATGCAAGCGGGGGGCTTTTATCCGCTTCGTGTGCGCAAGGTTCTGGCCACGGGCACCACTGCCAATAATCTGGTGGCGATTGCGTAAAGGCAATCATCCGCGCCCAAAGCTATTGTTTGGGGCCTTTATGCCCCATGGGGACCCCCATATGGCGGGGCGCGCGAGCGCTCTCTGATCGGGGTTGCCTCCGCAACGGGCAGGGCCGCGCGCGCCGCGCAAGGGCCTTGGCCGTCATAAGCGCGAAAGGGTGTTAGCTTTGCCATTGCGTATGGCTGCGCGGATGCCTATACCGCGCGCCAGGCACCCGTAGCTCAGCTGGATAGAGCGCTGCCCTCCGAAGGCAGAGGCCAGAGGTTCGAATCCTCTCGGGTGCGCCATTTTCGCTTTCTCAGAAGATTACGCGCTGCAAACTGCGTCTTGGGCTGGCCCAGGGGGTCTTGGCCCATTGACCAAGCCGCCAAAGCGCCGCATATCCCCGCCATGACAGAGCTTTCGCGTATCCGCAATTTCTCCATCGTGGCCCATATCGATCATGGGAAATCCACTCTTGCTGACCGGCTGATCCAGCTTACGGGCACTGTGGCTGCTCGGGATATGCAGGAACAGCTGCTCGACAGTATGGATATCGAGCGCGAGCGGGGCATCACCATCAAGGCCAATACGGTGCGCATCGAGTACCCGGCCAAGGATGGCGAGACCTATGTGCTCAATCTGATCGACACGCCCGGCCATGTGGATTTCGCCTATGAGGTCTCTCGCTCCATGCAAGCGGTTGAGGGCTCGCTTTTGGTGGTGGATGCCTCCCAAGGGGTAGAGGCGCAGACCTTGGCCAATGTCTATCAAGCCATTGACGCGGATCACGAGATCGTGCCGGTGCTGAACAAAGTGGATTTGCCCGCAGCAGAGCCAGAACGGGTGGCGGAGCAGATCGAAGATGTGATCGGCATTGATGCCTCGGACGCGGTGCAAATTTCAGCCAAGACCGGCCTCGGCATCCCGGAGGTCCTAGAAGCCATTGTGGAGCGCTTGCCGGCCCCCGCAGGGGTCCGAGACGCGCCGCTAAAGGCGATGTTGGTGGACAGCTATTACGACGCCTATCTGGGTGTGGTGGTTCTGATCCGGGTCATCGATGGGGTGATCAAAAAAGGCGATCGGATCCGCATGCTCTCGACCAATGCGGTCTATCCGGTGGATCGGCTGGGCGTGTTCCGCCCGAAAATGCAGGATATTGGCGAGTTGGGACCGGGCGAGATCGGTTTTCTCACCGCGTCGATCAAACAGGTGCGCGACACCCGTGTGGGCGACACCATCACCCATGAGAAAAAAGGCACCACCGACCCGCTGCCGGGTTTTAAACCTTCGGTGCCCGTGGTGTTCTGCGGTCTTTTCCCAGTGGATAGCGCTGAATTTGAAGATCTGCGCGACGCGATCGAAAAACTGGCGCTGAATGACGCCAGCTTTAGCCATGAGATGGAAACCTCGGCCGCCCTGGGCTTTGGCTTCCGCTGCGGCTTCTTGGGCCTTTTGCATCTGGAAGTGATCCGCGACCGGTTGGAGCGGGAATATGGGATCGAGCTGATCACCACCGCCCCCAGCGTGGTCTATCACGTGCATATGCGCGATGGCACCGTGCAAGAGCTGCACAATCCCGCGGATATGCCCGACCTGACCCATGTGGATCACATTGAGGAGCCACGGATCAAAGCCACGATTTTGGTGCCCGATGAGTATCTGGGTGATGTGCTCAAGCTGTGCCAAGATCGCCGGGGCATTCAGCAGGATCTGACCTATGCGGGCAGCCGCGCCATGGCGGTCTATGACCTGCCGCTCAATGAGGTGGTGTTTGATTTCTATGACCGGCTGAAATCAGTGACCAAAGGCTATGCCAGCTTTGATTATTCCATGGAGGGCTATCGCCAGGACAATCTGGTGAAGATGCAAGTGCTGGTGAATGACGAGCCAGTGGATGCGCTGTCTATGATGGTCCATCGCGACCGGGCCGAGATGCGCGGCCGGGCCATGTGCGAAAAGCTCAAAGAGCTGATCCCGCGCCATATGTTTAAAATCCCGATCCAAGCGGCCATTGGCGGCAAGGTGATCGCTCGCGAGACGCTGTCGGCCATGCGCAAAGACGTGACCGCAAAATGCTATGGCGGCGATGTGAGCCGGAAGCGCAAGCTGCTGGACAAGCAAAAGGCCGGGAAAAAGAAGATGCGCCAATTCGGCAAAGTCGAAATTCCCCAACAGGCCTTTATCAGCGCGCTCAAGATGGATTGAGGCGGGGTTTTCCCGCAATTGGGCGGAGCGGTGTCATATCGCTCTGCCAGGCAAAGCGGTTTTATGGCTGCGGGCGATGATCGCAGGCCCGCCGTTTTGATACGCCTCTGGTGCGGCCCTGTGATTGCGGCCCTGTGAGCGCCGCCCGCCAAAGACGGATCCCACCCCCAACCAAAGTCGCAGATCGCAAAACCGGGCCGCTCTGGCGCTTGCCCATCAGATCGCGCAGATTGACCGGGGGAGGATGATCATATGCAGGATTTTAGTTTTCACACCACGCCGGCCATTCGCCAGATCGCCGGAGGGGCGGCGCATCTGGGCGAGATCCTCAGCGAATTGCCAGGCATTGCGCCGGGCGCGGGGATCTTGCTGGTTACCGATCCGGGGCTGATGAAACTGGGCCTGGTGAGCCCGGCGCTGGACAGTTTGAAAACGGCCGGGTTCGCGGTGACGCTGTTTGATGGGATCGAGCCAGATCCAAAAGCTGCCACAGTGCATGAGGTGACTGCGCTAGCCCAAAGCGCCGGGGTGGGGGCGGTGATCGGTTTTGGCGGTGGCTCTTCTATGGATGTGGCCAAAGTGGTGGCGCTGCTTTTGGGCTCGGATCAACCGCTTGATGAGATGTATGGGGTGGCTCAGGCCCGCGGCCAGCGCCTGCCTTTGATCTTGGTGCCCACCACCGCTGGCACTGGCTCTGAGGTCACGCCGATCTCGATCCTGACCACAGGCACAGCAGAGAAAAAGGGTATCAGCTCGCCCTTGATCCTGCCCGATTTGGCGCTGCTGGATTGTGATCTGACCCTTGGCCTGCCCCCTGCGGTCACCGCCGCCACCGGGGTGGATGCCATGGTGCATGCGATCGAGGCCTATACGTCGAAAAACGCCAATAACAATCCCATCAGCCGGATGCTGGCGCTGCAAGCGCTGGATCTGCTCAGCGGCAATATCCGAACCGCCGTGTCTGACGGGCAGAACCGGGCCGCGCGTGCCAATATGTTGCTGGGCTCGATGCTGGCCGGGCAGGCCTTTGCCAATGCGCCAGTGGCTGCGGTTCACGCCCTGGCCTATCCGGTGGGCAGTCTGTTTCATGTGCCCCATGGGCTGTCTAATGCGCTGGTGCTGGCCCAGGTGATGCGGTTCAATGCGCCTGCTTGCGGTTCGCAATATGCTGAGCTTGCCCCGCATATTTTCCCCGATATGGATATGGGCCGCGACAGCCAAGCCATCACCGCCGAGCTTATCGACCGGCTGGCGGCGCTGAACACCGAGCTGGGGCTCGAGCCCGGTTTGCGCGGTGTGGGCATCGGCGCAAGCGATATCGACAAGCTGGCCAGCGACGCCATGAACCAAACCCGGCTCTTGGTGAACAACCCCCGCGAGTTGGGGCTGCAAGACGCCAAAGCGATCTATCACGCGGCGCTCTAGCCGGGCCAAGCGCCCTGCCTGGGCCGTTACTTGCGCCGGGATTTGCTCGATTTCGGCGGGGTGGCCCAGGGCATCCAGATGGCCATCCACAGATCGATCATCTGAGTTTGCCATTCTTGCATCATGGCTTTTTGCTGGCGGCGCATCTCGGCGCTCAGTTGGCCTTTGCTGGCATTGGCCATTTTATGCCATTCGCTGAGCCAGGCGCTCATATAGGGGTTCTTCATGGGAAATTCCTTTGCGGCGAATAGGGCCAGTCTAAAGGCATTTTGTAACAATCGCGCAAGGGGGGCTTGGGGGAGTTGCGGTGGGGCTAGCCGCCCGTATGGCTCATATGCCGGGACATCTGCCCATCAGCGCGCTGACGGGAATAGTCAAAATCATGGCCTTTGGGCTTGAGCTGAATTGCCGCTCGGATCGCCGCTTCCAAAGCCGCGTCGCTATCGGGGTGATCGCGCAGGGGTTTGCGCAGATCGGCCATATCCTCTTGCCCCAAGCACATATAAAGCTGGCCGGTGCAGGTCAGGCGCACCCGGTTGCAGCTTTCGCAGAAATTATGGCTCATGGGGGTGATCAGCCCGATTTTCTGCCCGGTCTCTTCCAGGCGGAGATAGCGCGCGGGCCCGCCGCTGCGTTCGGCCAGATCCGTGACGCGATAGCGGCTTTCCAACTGCGCACGCAGATCCTTTAGGGACCAATATTGATCCAGGCGGTCTTCATTGCCCAAATCCCCCATGGGCATGACCTCAATCCAGGTCAGATCCATATCCTGGGCAGCGCACCATTGGGTCATGGAAAAGAGCTCATCCTCGTTAAAGCCCTTCAGCGCCACCGCGTTCAGTTTGATGCGCATGCCCGCCTTTTGGGCGGCTTCAAGCCCGCGCAGCACTTGTGGCAAGCGGCCCCAGCGGGTGACCTCAGTGAATTTCTCCGCATCAAGCGTGTCGAGCGAGACATTGATCCGCTTCACCCCGCAAGCGGCCAGATCCCCAGCAAAGCGTTCCAGTTGCGAGCCATTGGTGGTCAGTGTCAGCTCTTCCAAGGCGCCGCTGTCCAAATGCCGGGACATAGCGCGGAAAAAGGTCATGATATCGCGCCGCACCAAAGGCTCGCCGCCGGTGATGCGCAGCTTGCGCACGCCCAGGGCGATGAAACGGCTGCATAAGCGATCAAGCTCTTCCAGGCTCAGCAGCTCTTTCTTGGGCAGAAAGGTCATATTCTCGGCCATGCAATAGACACAGCGGAAATCGCAGCGATCGGTGACCGAGAGGCGCAAATAGCTCACCGGGCGGGCAAATGGATCGATCAGCGGGGCAGATGTCATCGTCATGGGGTCCTAGAGCGGGTGTTAAAAACTTAAGGGATCGCCCGGATTTGTCCAGGCTTTGACGGCCCAAGGGGCATAACCGCGCGCCAAAGGCGCGCCGGGCCCAACGGGATAAGCCCCGCAAGGGGCGCAGACGGGCGGGAGCCCCCCTGGTTTACTGCTCGGCTGCCGCTTCCAGCGCCTCTTGCCAGGCCTGGGCAAAGGCCTCGAGCCCGGCTTGCGAGAAATGGCAGCCATCGGGACGGCGCAGCTCTGGGGCGGCCAGCAGATCGGTATTGGGCCCGCGCAACACGCCAGGGGTCTCGCGGATGATCTCTTCTTGCAGGGCCAGCAAACGGGTGTCGCTGTCATTGCCGCAAATGCTCACCAAGGACAGATAGACTGGCGCGTCGGTGATGGCGCGGATCTCGGCCAAAAGCGTGTCGAAACTGGCGCGGTAATTCCACGCGCCGCGCAGGGCGCGGTGATTGCTTTCCCCTTGATGGATCAGCACCGCGTCGATGGGCCCAAGCGCTGCTTGGGTGGCGCGCAGCTCGGCTAGGAAATACTCCAAATGCGGCGGTGTGGCCAATTCCTGCATCGTGGCCCCGCCATAACCGGCCATTGAGAAAAATACCGCCGCGTCCCCTTGGGCCAATTGCAACGCGCCCAGCTTGCCCCAGACCGAGCCCCCAGGCCCGGTGCCGCCCAAGGTCGGGTCGCGATAGCCATAGGCTTTGCCCTCAAACACCATGAAAACCGGCCCTTGGGGCTGGGGGCCCGGATCGCCTGCATTGGTGGCATTGGATTGCCCATAGGTGACATAGATCTTGCCGCGCTTTGCCAGGCTTTTCGCCAAAGCCGGAGAGAGCGCTTCATGGGCGCTGGCATCGGTATTGCGCGCGGCCCGTGCGCTTTCAGCGCTCAGCGCGTTGCTTTGCCCATTGGCAAATGGCGCAGTTGCACAAGCAGGCAGCAATCCCAGGGCGCAGGCTGCCAAAACAATGCGCAACCAATGTTTTTTGCAGCTTTCATCTGCCATCGGGCGGGGTGTCCTTTTCTTGTCCAAACGTCACCTTAAAGCCCATAGCCAGCCCCCAAGCACGGCCGCAAGCGGGTTACACGGGGATTTGAGGCGCTGGTCTTATGCGGCTTTGTCACAGGAAAGCTGGGTCTTGCGACTTGATGCATGGATCAAAACCTGTACCGATTGTGACAGAACTATGGGTTGGGCGTGAAATCAGCAAATCCCCCTGGCATGGTTCGTGGAACGCACAGGTGGAAAGAGGCGCTGCATGCCAGCCGATGCCCAACAAGGGTTTCTCTCATTCGAGAATGTTAAGAAGAGCTATGACCAACAAACCCTGGTGGTCAAAGATTTCAGCCTAGAGGTCGCCCAAGGCGAGTTCATCACCCTGCTGGGCCCCTCCGGGTCCGGCAAAAGCACGGTGCTGATGATGCTGGCAGGGTTTGAGGATGTCACCAGCGGCGATATCAAAATCGCTGGGCAATCGGTGACCCGCACCGCGCCTTATAAACGCAATATCGGCATGGTTTTTCAAAACTATGCGCTGTTTCCCCATATGACCATTGCGGAAAACCTCGCCTATCCGCTGCAAGTGCGGAAAATGTCCAAATCGGATGTGAAAGCGCGGGTGGCGGAATATCTTGATCTGATCGAGCTGGGCAGTTTTGGCGGGCGCTATCCCGGCCAGCTTTCCGGTGGGCAGCGCCAGCGGGTGGCCTTGGCGCGGGCGCTGATTTTTGAGCCCACATTGATCTTGATGGATGAGCCTTTGGGCGCGCTGGACAAGAAACTGCGCGAGCAAATGCAATATGAGATCACCCGCTTGCATGAACAGCTTGGCTTTACGGTGATTTATGTCACCCATGACCAGACCGAAGCTTTGTCCATGTCCACCCGCATCGCGGTGTTCAATGATGGGGTGGTGCAGCAATGCGCGCCGCCTGCCGAGCTCTATGAAAAACCGGCCAATGCATTTGTGGCTGAATTTATTGGCGAGAATAATTTCATCCCCGGCAAGGTGCGCCGCATCGAGGGCGGTATGGCCCAGATCGATCTGCCAGGCGGGGAAACCATTGGCGCAGTTGCGGGGGCCGGGCTGGAGATCGGCCAAGAGGCCGTGATTTCGGTGCGCCCGGAAAAGCTATTTATTGATCCAAGCGAGCATCGCTCGGATAATGCGATATCGGCGCGCTTTGTCACCCGGCATTATGTGGGGGATTTCATCCGGTATTATTTCCGTCTGGGCGATGGAACCGAGATCAATATCAAAGTGCTCAATGACTTGGCCGCGCCAAAATTTGCCGAAGGCGATCTTGGCAAATTGCTTTGGCTCAGTGCCGATTGCATCGCTTTCCCCGCCGCTGGCCGGGACAGCTAAGCCTCACCGGGCCCGGTTCGGGCCGCTCATGTCCAATCTGGAGGGAAAACCATGAGATCGAAACTAAGATTGATGGCCGGGACCGCGGCGCTGGCGCTGGCGTCTTTGAGCATGGCCGCGCCTATGGCGCAGGCAGAGAGCATGACGGTGGTGTCCTTTGGCGGGGCCTATGGGGCGACCCAGAAAAAGCATATGATCGACCCGTTTGTGGCCGAAACCGGCGCAGAGATCCTGTTTGAGGATTATTCCGGCGGCATTGCCGAGATCAAAGCTCAGGTCGAGGCGGGCAATATCCAATGGGATGTGGTCGATATTGAGGTGATTGATCTGGAACGGGCCTGTTCTGAGGGCTTGCTTGAAGTGATTGATCATTCGATCTTGCCGCCGGGCGAGGATGGGGTGGCTGCTGCGGATGATTTCATTCCTGCGGCTTTGGACAGCGAATGCGGCGTGGGCGTGATCGTTTGGACCATCATCTATGCCTATAACACCGAGGCTGACGGCCCACAGCCCAGCTCCATCGTGGATTTCTTTGACACCGAAGGTTTCCCGGGCAAGCGCGCGCTGCGCAAACGCCCGCAGGTGAATATGGAATGGGCGCTGATCGCCGATGGCGTGGCCAAGGACGAGGTTTATGACGTGCTGGCCACCGAAGAAGGCCAAGCCCGCGCCTTTGCCAAGCTCGACACGATCAAAGACGATATCGTGTGGTTCGACAGCTGGTCGCAAGCGCCGCAATTGCTCAATGATGGTGGCGCCTCCATGGTGCAATCGGCCAATGGGCGGATCTTCTCGGCGATCAAAGAAGATGGCAAACCCTTTGAAATGGTCTGGGACAGCCATGTCTATGACCTGGATGTGTGGTCCATCGTGGCGGGCAGCGATCAAAAAGAGCAGGCGCTTGAATTCATCAAATACGCCACGGGGTCTGTACCGCTCTCGGGCATGGCCGATGTGGCCTATGGCCCGACCCGGAAATCCTCGGCCCCCCATGTGCCCGCAGAGGTCGTGGAAGACCTGCCCACCGCGCATATGGATAAAGGCGTGAAAGCCGATGGTATCTTTTGGGCCGATTATGGCGAAAGCCTGGGCGAGGCCTTCAATGAATGGCTGCTGAAATAAGCTGCCCGGAATGAAGACGGCTCTGCGCGCTTTGGCGGGCAGGGCCATTGTAAAGAGGATACCTGATGCAAGACGCGCTGCTGTCGCCCCAAGATGCCGTTTTGGCCCGCCGTCAATTGCGCCGGCGCAAGCTGAGCGCGTTTTTCTTTGTGGCGCCGCTCTTGCTGTTTTTGCTGCTGGCTTTTGTGGCCCCGATCGCCACGATGTTGGTGCGCAGTTTTCACCACCCGGTGGTGGCCGAGCTGATCCCCGACAGTCTTGCGGCATTGTCCCAATGGGATGGCCAAGATCTGCCCCCGCCAGAGGTCCAAGCGATTTTTGCCTCTGATATGAAGCGCCTGGCCGCTGCGCGGCTTTCGGGCAAGCTGGCCGAAGAGGTCAACCGGGTAGAGCCGGGCAGTTCCAGCGTGATCAAATCCACCGCTCGCAAACTGCGCCGTCTTGAGGATGCACAAATCACCGCAGAGGCCCCGGCGCTGTTGCTGGAGGCCAATAAAAAATGGGGTGACCCGAAGATCTGGCGCGCGGTGCAGCAGGCCGGAGCGGTTTACACGCCGCGCTATTATCTGACCGCATTGGATATGGAATGGGGCTCGGAGGGGTTGCAGGCCCGCGACGGGGCTAAGATCTATGTGGATCTATACACTAAGACGTTGAAAATCGCGCTGATCATCACCGTGCTGACCCTGATCCTGGGCTATCCGCTGGCCTATTACCTGGCCAATGCCCCAAGCGCTTTGGGCAATTTGCTGATGGTCTTTGTGCTGCTGCCCTTTTGGACTTCGCTTTTGGTGCGCACCACGTCCTGGATTGCGCTGCTGCAAACCAATGGGGTGGTGAATTCTTTTCTGATGGGGGTGGGGGTGACCTCAACCCCGTTTGAGATGCTCTACACCCAGTTTTCCACTGTGCTGGCCATGACCCATATTCTGCTGCCCTTCATGATCTTGCCGCTTTACAGCGTGATGAAAGGCATTGATCCCAGCTATTTGCGCGCGGCCATGTCCATGGGCTCCAGGCCATTGCCCGCGTTTTTCCGGGTCTATCTGCCCATGACCTTGCCCGGGCTTAGCGCCGGGGCGCTGTTGGTTTTCATCATCTCGGTGGGCTATTACATCACGCCCGCTTTGGTGGGGGGCACCGATGGGCAGATGATTTCCAACATCATCGCCTTTCATATGCAGCAATCCAATAATTGGGAGCTTGCTGCGGCCCTTGGATCGCTGCTGCTGGCGATCATCTTGCTGCTCTATTGGGTCTATGACCGCTTTGTGGGCGCGGGCAATATTCAGCTGGGGTGAAGATCATGAGAAAACTGCCCGCATATTACACATTTTGGCATGTGATCGGCCATTATGCCCTGCGCTGGACAGCCTGGGCCGTGCTGGCCTTTTTGATGCTGCCGATCCTGATCATCGTGCCGCTTTCCTTCAATGCCGAGCCGTATTTTTCCTTTACCGAAGGGATGCTCGCCTTGGATCCGGCGGCCTATTCCACCCGCTGGTATGAGGCGATTTTCACCGATCCCAAATGGCTGCTGTCGATCAAGAACAGCTTTATCATCGGTATCGCGGCGGCGGCGCTGGCCACGCTATTGGGCACGGTGGCGGCGGTGGGGCTGGCCTCGCCAGTGATGCCGTTCAAACGCTTGATCACGGCGCTGATGCTCTCGCCCATGATCGTGCCGCTAATCATCATCGCGGCGGGGATGTTTTTCTTCTACACCAAGTTCAATCTGGTGGGCAGCTATGCGGGGTTGATCATCGCCCATGCGGCTTTGGGCGTGCCTTTTGTGATCATCACCGTGACTGCCACGCTGACCGGCTTTGATCGCTCGCTTTACAATGCGGGGATCAGCATGGGGGCGCATCCGGTGAAAGTGTTTTGGGATGTTGTGGTGCCGCTGATCCGCCCGGGGGTGATCTCTGGCGGGTTGTTCGCTTTTGTCACCTCCTTTGACGAGGTGGTTCTGGTGCTGTTCTTGGCCGGGCCAGAGCAACGCACCATCCCGCGCCAGATGTTTTCTGGCCTGCGCGAGCAGATCAACCCAACGATCCTTGCGGTGGCAACGCTGTTGATTTTGCTCTCGGTGGCGATGTTGGTGACGTTGGAATTGCTGCGCCGCCGGTCCGAGCGTTTGCGTGGTTCGGCCTTTTAGTACGCGCGGGAACAAGGCAGATAGGCCGAGATGAGTATGTAACGAGGTGCCAAAATGGCTATGACCCCATCGCGGCTGCGCAGCCGTCTCAAGGCTTTTCCCACCCCCATTGGCGGCTTGGCTTTGGGTATTGGTAGTTTGGGCATTGTATTGGATGCCCAGCTTGGAGCCGGTGGCACCATCCAATATATCACAGCACTGATCGCGGCAGGGCTGCTGGGGGTCTTGGCTCTGAAATTTGTGTCGCATCCCGATAGTCTTTGGGAAGATCTGCAGCACCCAGTGGTGGGATCAGTGGTGCCAACCTTTGCCATGGGGGTGATGATCGTCTCAAACGCCTTGGCCAAATTGGCGCTGCCTTTGGGGCTGGCCCTATGGCTTTTGGCGATCGCGCTGCATGTGATGTTCTTGGTCACTTTCCTGCGCAACCGGTTTCGCGATTGGAAGCTGCACCATATGGTGCCCAGCTGGTTCGTGCCGCCGGTGGGCATCGCGGTGGCTGGGGTCAGCTATGCCGGGGCCCATGAAGGTTTTTTCTATGGCGTGGCCCAGCTCTGCGTGTGGTTTGCCATCGCCGGCTATGCGATTTTGCTGCCTTTGATGTTTTACCGGCTGATCTTTGAAGATCTGATCCCCGATGCGTCCAAACCTACCATTGCGATCCTAGCCGCGCCGGCGAGCCTGTGCTTGGCCGCGTATCTCAATGTGAGCGATGATCCGGTGTCATTGGTAATCTTGAGCTTTTACGGCATCGCATTGCTGATGACCTTCACGGTTTATGCGGCGTTCGTCAAATTGCTCTCACTGCCGTTTTCGCCGGGCTATGCGGCCTTTACCTTTCCTATGGCGATTGGGGCGACGGCGCAGTTCAAAGTGGCCGAGCAGATGGAGATTTGGGGTGCCCGAGACTCGGTTCTGGCCGAGATCCGCTTCATCGCCGATCTAGAGCTGGTGCTCGCGACCCTGGTGATTGCCTATGTGGCGCTGCGCTATGGGCTTTACTATCTGCGCCGCCAGGAAATGCCCGAGGCATAAAGCGCGCGCCAACTGTTGCCTTGCAGGGGGTGTTCCCGGGTTAGGCCCGGCCAACCCACCCCTTTTGGGTGACATTTGCAGCGCGCAGGCGGGAAGCAAAAAACGGGCAGGGGGCCCCCCGGCACCCCTGCCCGCAGAGCGCAGGAATTATTCCGCGGCCAGTTTGACCTGGCTTTTGGCGATCAGCGTCCCGATTTCAGGACGGCACGATCCGCAGACCCCGCCCGCGCCCAAAGCGGCGGTGACCTGTGCCACCTCCACCAAGTTCTGGCCTAGGATGGCCTCGATGATGGTATTGGCCCCGATGCCCAAACAGGCGCAGACCGTGGCACCGGGATCTCCGGCATCGCTGGCAGCCATGCCTGCCAAAATATCGGGGGATTGGTCCTGGCCCAATGCGCCGCCCACAAAGCTGCGCGAGAGCGCCACCGGCTCTGGCCCTGCATAAAGCGCGGCGACCAAACGCCCATCTTGATGAAAGGCGATGCGCGCGCTGCCTCGGGTCGGATCGATCATGGAAACCGCCTGGGCGCTGTCTTCCAGACCGAACATCTGGCGGGCTATGGCTTCGAAATCGCCTGGCAAAACCAGATCGGCGCATTCCACCTGCCAGCCTTGGCGCAGCCGGGCTTTGGCCCAATAGCCCGATTGCGGTTTGGGCTCGCTCAGGCTGACCCCAAAGCCAAACCAAGCCGCGGGCCAAGCCGTTAATGCGACCCGGGCGGCTTTGCTTTCGGGCTGGCCTGAAACCGGGTCGGTCACCCCAGGCACCACCGCATCCACGCGCCCTTCGGAGGATGTCTCGCCCGTCCAGTGGATCGGCGCGAAAAGCTGGCCAGGCTGGACGCGGTCAGTGATCAGCACCCGCGCCAGGCTGCGCCCCACGGGCGATTTGATCTCGCCGATTTGCGCGGGCTCAAGCCCCAGTTTAGCGGCATCTTCTGGGTGCACTTCCACAAAAGGCTCGGCCGTATGGGCCGAAAGCCGCGGCGAGAGCCCGGTGCGGGTCATGGTGTGCCAATGATCGCGCACCCGGCCGGTGTTCAGGCAGAACGGATAGGCAGGGCTGGCTTTGGCCTCGGGGGGGCGATGGCTGAGCGCCAGCATCTGCGCCCGGCCCGATGGGGTGAAGAATTTGCCATCGCCAAAGAAGCGTCCGCCTTTGCGGCTGTCGGTGATCGGCCAGCGGGTGGGGGGCAGGGCGTCATAGGCTTCGCGGGTGATCCCGGTGAGCCCGGAGATGTCGAAATCCCGGCCCAGACGGCCCGCAATGCCCGAAAGCGCTGCATATTCATCGAACACCTCTGCGGGGCTGGCATAATCAAAGGCTTGTTCCCAGCCCATGCGCCGCCCTATTTCGGCCATAATCGCCCAATCGGCGCGGGCCTGGCCCGGGGCGGGCAAGATGCCCCGCTGGCGACTGATGGTGCGATCAGAATTGGTCACAGTGCCGTCTTTCTCGCCCCAGCCTGTGGCGGGCAGCACGATCTCGGCCAGGCGCGCGGTATCGGTTTGCGCAGTCAGGTCCGAGACCACGGTGAAATCGCAACCGGCAATGGCATCGCGCACCGCATCGGCCTCGGGCATGGAAACCGCCGGGTTGGTGCACATGATCCAGAGCGCTTTGATCCGCCCATCGGCCACAGCGCGGAACATATCCACCGCTTTGAGGCCCGCGGCCTCGGGCATTTGCGGGGCATCCCAAAAGGCGCGCACCGCATTGCGATGCTCGGCATTTTCCAGATCCAGATGGCAGGCGAGCATATTGGCCAGCCCGCCAACCTCGCGCCCGCCCATGGCATTGGGTTGGCCAGTGACCGATAGCGGGCCCATGCCGGGGCGGCCGATGCGGCCCGTGGCCAAATGGCAATTGATCAGGGAATTGACCTTGTCGCTGCCCGATGAGGATTGATTGAAGCCCTGGGAAAACACCGACACCACCCGTTCGGTGCCGATCCAAAGATCGTAAAACGCCTCGATCTCGGCTGGATCGAGCCCGGTTTTGGCGGGGTCATCTTCACGGGCGGCTTGCAGCGCGGCTTCAAACCCATCCACATGGGTGTTGAGAAAGGCGCGATCTTCGAGCTTGTCTGCGGCGATCCGTGCCAGCAACCCATTCCAAAGCGCCACATCCGAGCCAGGTTCCACCGCCATATGCAGATCGGCCAGATCACAGGTGGCGCTGCGGCGGGGATCAATCACCACCACGCGCATATCGGGGCGGGAGGATTTGGCCGCGGCCAAGCGCTGATAGAGCACCGGATGGCACCAAGCCAGGTTGGAGCCTGCCAGCACTACCAGATCGGCGCTTTCTAGATCTTCATAAGTGCCCGGCACCGTATCCGTGCCAAAGGCGCGGCGGTGGCCGGCCACGGTGGAGGCCATGCACAGGCGGCTATTGGTGTCGATATTGGCCGAGCCCATGAAGCCTTTCATGAGCTTATTGGCCACGTAATAGTCTTCGGTCAGCAATTGCCCAGAGACATAAAAGGCCACGGAATCGGGCCCATGTTCGGCGATGGTGGCGGAAAACCGATCCGCCACTTCTTGAAGCGCGCTGTCCCAGTCGGTTTCCACCCCGCGCACCCGTGGGGCGAGCAAGCGTTCTTCGAGCCCGGTGGTCTCGCCCAGGGCCGAGCCCTTAGAGCAGAGCTTGCCGTAATTGGCCGGATGATCTGGATCGCCCTTGATGGACAGACCGCCCGCGCCATTGGGCGTGGCGATCACCCCGCAACCCACCCCGCAATAGGGGCAGGTGGTTTTTACAGAAGGCAGATGCTGGGTATCTCGCGCCATGGGATCACGCCGCCGGACGGGAGGCAAGCTGCGTGGCATCTAGCAACACACGGCCCTGGTCGATCCGCGCCGGGAAGGTCTCTACCGAGCCTTCATCTGCGCCCTGTGCTTGACCCGTTTCCAAATCAAACACCCAGTTATGCAATGGGCATGTCACCGATTTGCCATGCACGATCCCCTCAGCCAGGGGGCCTTGCTTATGGGGGCAGGCATTGTTGAGGGCAAAGACCTGATCTTGGGCGGTGCGAAACACCGCGACACAGCCCATGGCAGTTTGGATTTTCCGCGCGCCGCGCACCGGGATGGCGCTTAGCGGTCCGATATCAATCCAATTGCTCATTCCGCGGCCTCCTGATGCAGGGTTGCCAAAGGCTGATAGCTGTCGGCCTGTTCTTCGACATGCTCGGCCCATGGGTCTTTTTGGTAAACGCTTTGAGAAACCGCGAAGGCATCGATCAGGCGCTGGCGTTCTTCCAGATCATCGACCACCCGTTCACGCACCCAATCGAGCCCGACCTTAGCAATCCACTTATAGGCGCGGTCGAGATATTTGGCGTTTTCGCGATAGAGCTGAGTGAAGGCGATGGTGATGTCGATGGCTTCTTGTTCTGTGGCCACATCCACCAAGCGTTCGGTTTCTTTCAGATCCATGCCAGCGGCACCGCCAACCCCGATCTGATAGCCCGAATCGACACAGATCACGCCGATATCCTTACAGGTGGATTCCGCGCAGTTGCGCGGGCAGCCCGACACTGCCAGCTTGACCTTATGAGGCGTCCAAGACCCCCAAAGCGCCTTTTCCAGCTTGATGCCAAGACCTGTGGAATCTTGGGTGCCAAAGCGGCAATGATCGCTGCCCACGCAGGTTTTCACCGTGCGAAGGCCCTTGGAATAGGCGTGGCCCGACACCAGCCCGGCCTTGTTCAGATCCGACCACATCGCGGGCAGATCCTCGCCGCGCACCCCCAAAAGGTCGATCCGCTGACCGCCGGTCACTTTGACCGTGGGTACCGCGTATTTATCGGCGGCATCTGCAATGGCACGCAGCTCATTGGCGGTGGTGATCCCGCCCCACATGCGCGGCACCACCGAGAATGTGCCGTCTTTTTGGATATTGGCGTGTTTGCGTTCGTTGATGAACCGGCTTTGCGGATCGTCTTGATATTCAAGCGGCCAATCGGCCAGCAGGTAATAGTTCAGCGCCGGGCGGCACACATGGCAGCCATCGGGGGTTTTCCAATTCCCCGCTTGCCACACTGCTGGCATGGATTTCAGCTCTTGGGATTTGATCAGGCGGCGCACATCTTCATGGCTCAGATCGCTGCACCCGCAGATCGGCTGCGCTGTGGGCAGCACGAAATCATCCCCCAAAGTGCTGGACAGCACCTGTTCCACAAGCCCTGTGCAGGTCCCGCAAGAGGCCGAGGCTTTGGTGGTGGCGCGGATCGCGCCTAGATCGCTGGCGCCGCCTTGAATGGCGGCGACAATGTCCCCTTTGCTTACGCCGTTGCAGCCGCAGATTTCTGCATCATCCGGCAAGGCTGCAACGGCCGCCATAGGGTCCACGGTGGACCCTCCTTGATAGGCGGGGCCGAAAATAAGGGTGTCGCGCATTTCTGAGATATCGGTGCCGTCGCGGATCATCCCAAAGAACCAGCCGCTATCGGCGGTATCGCCATACATCACCGCGCCGATGATGCGGTCATTTTCGATCACAAGGCGCTTGTAAACGCCGCGGGCCGGATCGCGGAAAACGATATCCTCGCGGCCCTCACCGCTTTGGAAATCACCTGCCGAGAACAGATCACAACCCGTGACTTTGAGCTTGGTGGACAGTTCTTTGGGCACGAAGGCGGCGTCTTCACCTGCCAGGGTTTTGGCGGCGATTTTCGCCTGATCAAAGAGCGGGGCGACCAGACCAAACAGCGCGCCATTATGCTCAACGCATTCCCCAAGCGCTAGAATATCGGCATCCGAGGTCAGCATCTGATCATCCACATGGATGCCTTTGCCCACCGCAATCCCGGCCTCTGCCGCCAAAGCGGTGCTGGGGCGGATGCCCACAGCCATGACCAGCAGATCGCAGGGCAGCTCGGTGCCGTCTTCCAGCATCAAGGCGCGAACCTTGCCGTCCTCGCCCACGATCTCTTTGGAATTGGCCGAGCAATGGATTTTGATGCCCTTCTCGGTCAGGGATTTGCGCAGTAAGAAGCCTGCGGCCTCGTCCAGCTGACGTTCCATCAAATGGCCCATCAGATGTACGACGCTTACATCCACACCGCGCGCGGCCATGCCCGCCGCCGCTTCTAGGCCCAGCAAACCGCCGCCGATCACCACGGCTTTGTTGCCCTCGCCCAAGGACATCATCTGCTCGGTATCTTCCAGATCGCGATAGGCGATTACGCCTTCCAGATCATGGCCGGGCAGCGGGATGATGAAAGCGTTAGACCCGGTGGCGATGACCAGCTTGTCATAGGGCAGGGCCACGCCATCTTCGCCTGTGACGGTTTTGGCGGCGCGGTCAATACCGGTTACACGCTCGCCAAAACGGGTGGTGATGCCCTTTTCCGCATACCAAGCATCATCATGGGTGACGATCTGTTCATAGGTTTTGTCGCCAGCCAGAACCGGAGACAGCATGATCCGGTCATAGGTGCCGCGCGGTTCGGCATTGAACAGGGTGATGTTCCACGCCTCGGGCTGGCCGTCGGTGACATGTTCGAGCAAGCGGCCTGCGGCCATGCCTGCGCCAATGACGATAAGGTTTTTCTTGTCCATGGGGATCACTCCGCCGCGATGGCCTTAGGGGCGGCCTTCGGCTTTGGCTTGGCGCCATGTTCGTACTCTTCCAGGAAATCGAGCACTTCTTGGCGGTAGCTATAATAATCAGGATGTTCGAGCAGGGCGGTGCGGGTGCGCGGGCGCGGCAGATCCACTTTGGTGATCTTGCCGATGGTCGCGTTGGGCCCGTTGGTCATCATCACCACCCGGTCGGCCAGCAAGATCGCTTCATCCACATCATGGGTCACACAGATCGCGGTCACCTTGGTGCGCGACCACACTTCCATGAGCACTTCTTGAAGCTCCCAGCGGGTCAGGCTGTCGAGCATCCCGAAAGGTTCATCCAGCAGCAACAGCTTGGGGCTGAGGGCAAAGGCCCGGGCGATGCCCACGCGCTGTTTCATGCCATTGGACATATCTGCGGCGGATTTATCCATCGCATCGCCCAGACCCACCCGTTCCAGATAGTAATCCACCACATCCTGACGTTCGGCGCGGCTGGCGCGGGGATAGACCTTATCCACCCCGATGGCGACGTTTTCACGGGCGCTAAGCCAGGGGAACAGGTTCGGGGATTGGAACACCACGGCCCGTTCGGGATCCGCGCCTTCCACATGGGTGCCATCAAGCTTGATCGCGCCTTTGGAGATCTCATTGAGACCGGCGGCCATGGTCAGAACCGTGGATTTCCCGCAACCTGAATGGCCGATCAGCGAAATGAACTCGCCCTTGTCGAGTTTCAACTCGAAATCCTCAACCACAGTTAGCGGGCCTTTGGGGGTGGGATAGACCTTATGAAGCTGCGAGAATTCCAAGAAACGATCTTCACGCAGGCTTTTCTGAGCATCGGCCACGGCGCTGGGCACCCCATGGATCGGCGTGACATCGGGCAGGATCTTGCTGCCCTCCACCTTGGCCTCGATCCCCACATCCATGAGATAACCGGTCACTTCAGCGCGCAGGGCTTTGAAGGTCTCGTTATGGTTCATCTCCGTGCGTTCCCGCGGGCGGGCCAGGGTGACGGGGAATTCTTTGCCAAGCGTGCCATCGGGGTTGAGCGCGATGATCCGGTCGCCCAGCAAGATCGCCTCGTCCACATCATTGGTGATGAGCACGCAGGTTTTCTTATCGGCTTCCCAGATCCGTTCGATCTCATCGGCCAGATTGGCGCGGGTCAGAGCATCGAGCGCTGAAAGCGGCTCGTCCAGCAGCAGCATTTCGGGGTTCATGGCCAAGGCGCGGGCCACATTCACCCGCTGGCGCATGCCGCCGGAAAGCTCGGCCGGGCGGCGATGCGTGGCATGACCCAGCCCCACCATTTTCACATAATGGGAGACCTTCTCGGCCTTTTGCGCGGCGCTGAGATTGGGGAAGAGCGTATCCACCGCCAGCCCCACATTTCCGTTCACGGTCAGCCAAGGCATCAGCGAGTAATTCTGGAAGATCACCCCACGTTCCGGGCTGGGCCCCGTGATGGGCTTGCCCTTATAGGTGACGCTGCCTTTGCTGGGCATGTCCAGCCCAGCCATGAGATTGATCAGCGTGGTCTTGCCGGTTCCCGAGAAGCCCAGCAGGACGAGGAACTCGCCCTCCTGAACATCCAGGTTGATGTTTTTCAGCACATCGCTGCGACCAGCACCTTCGCCGAAGCTTTTGGAAACGTTGTCGAACTTGAGAAAGCTGCTCATTGCGCTCACCGATTGTTCGTGAAGGTGAAGAGGGACTGGATCGCATACATCAGACGATCAAGCAGGAAGCCGATGATGCCGATGGTGAAGACTGCGACCATGATCTTGGCCAGGGATTGCGACGAGCCGTTTTGGAATTCATCCCAGACGAATTTGCCAAGACCGGGGTTCTGGGCCAGCATTTCCGCAGCGATCAGCACCATCCAGCCAACACCGAGCGACAGGCGCAGACCGGTAAAGATGAGCGGCAGGGCCGAGGGCAGAACCAATTTGGTGATCTTGGTCCAAGTGTTCATTTTCAGAACTTTGGAGACATTCACCAGATCTTTGTCGATGGCGCTCACACCCAGGGCAGTGTTGATCAAGGTCGGCCAGAGGGAGCAGAGCGTCACGGTAATGGCGGAGACCAAGAAGGATTTTTGGAACCAGCCATCATCGGTGACGTAAACCGCCGAGACGATCATGGTCACGATGGGCAGCCAGGCCAGGGGCGAGACCGGTTTAAAGATCTGCACAATTGGGTTGATGGCGGCATTGGCGGTGGGTGAGAGGCCCGCCATGATGCCGATGGGCACGGCCACGGCGGTGGCGATCAGGAACCCAAAGAACACGGTTTTGATCGAGGTCCAGATCTGCTGATAATAGCTGGGCGCGCCGGTATAGGCGACGGTTTTGACCTCATCGGCCCGGCCCGCATCAATCAGCTTTTGATTGCGCTTTTCCACCATGGCTTCGAATTTGGCGCGTTTCTCGCCGGTGCGGACCGCATCTTCGTGCAGATTGACCGCTTCTTCCCAAACCTGAGCCGGGCCGGGCACGGCGCCCAGGGAGGTTTGAACTTTGGGGGCCAAAGTCCCCCACAGCACCAAAAAGCCCAAGATCGCCAAAAGCGGCACACCGGCCAGGCGCCAAAGCTCTTTCATCTGGGCGCTGGGATTGTCGCCGGCAGCGGCGCGCAACATCGGCGTCAACCAGGCCAAACCGAGCACGGAAAACCATTTATCGGCGGTGGTAATGCGGGAAAAGAGCTTCTCGCGGCGGGCGGCGCGGGCCTCGTCCTGGCTTAGGCTCTCTGGATCGATAGCAGTCATGATGGGGCTCCGAATATCTGGCGGCGCGCGATGCGCGCCATGCCGTCAGGGCAATGGGGGTGGGGGGCGTAAGAACAGGCATAAATTGGCCGGGCACGGGGGAAGGGAACCCCGCGCCCGAGCCGGTCGTTAACCTTGGACTTCGTTGCCGATCACACGCTGATCGCCTTTCAGGCCGATCGGCAGGCTTTCGAGATAGGCATTGGGGGTGCGCCCGTCATAGGCGATCCCGTCAATGATATCTTCCGCAGGGGTCGCGGCTTTGTAGCCATCGCTATCCCAGGGGAAATCCGCTTCATTGGCCAGGCCTTCGTCCACCAGCAGTTTGGCGGCTTCGAGATAGATATCCGGGCGATAGACCGATTTGGCCACTTCATCATACCAGCTATCGGGCTTGGCTTCGGCGATCTGGCCCCAGCGACGCATTTGGGTCAGATACCAGACCGCGTCGGAATAATAGGGATAGGTCGCGTTATAGCGGAAGAACACGTTGAAATCAGGCACTTCGCGCACGTCACCTTTTTCATATTCAAAGGTGCCGGTCATGGAGTTGGCGATCACATCGTAATCCGCGCCCACATATTCCGCGCGGGACAGGATCTCCACCGCTTCGGGGCGGTTGGCGTTGTCATTCTCGTCCAGCCATTGGGCGGCGCGGATCAGCGCTTTGACCACGGCCAGGGTGGTGTTGGGGTTTTCCTCGGCAAATTCTTTGGTGATGCCAAAGACTTTTTCCGGGTTGTTCTTCCACAGCTCGTAATCGGTGATGACCGGAACGCCGATGCCTTTGAACACCGCTTGCTGGTTCCAAGGCTCGCCCACGCAATAGCCATAGATGGTGCCAGCTTCCATGGTGGCAGGCATTTGTGGCGGCGGGGTCACAGATAGCAGCACATCAGCGCCGATCTGACCGGTGATATTGTCGGGGCGGTAAAAGCCTGGCTCCAGACCACCGGCGGCAAGCCAATAGCGTAGCTCATAGTTATGGGTGGAAACCGGGAACACCATGCCCATGTTGAAGGGCTTGCCTTCGGATTTGTAGCGCTCAACCACTGGCTTGAGTGCTTCTGCGGAAATCGGATGCTGGGGGCGGCCATCTTCCATTTTGGGCACGTATTGCTTCATCTCGTCCCAAATCGCGTTGGAAACGGTGATGCCATTGCCGTTCAAATCCATGGAGAAAGGCGTGATGATATGGGCTTCGGTGCCAAAGCCGATGGTGGCGGCCAAAGGCTGACCGGCCAGCATATGCGCCCCGTCCAACTGACCGTCGATCACGCCGTCCAGCAGCACTTTCCAATTGGCCTGGGCTTCCAAGGTCACGAACAGGCCTTCATCTAGGAAATACCCTTGTTCATAGGCCACGGCCAGGGGCGCCATATCCGTCAGCTTGATGAAGCCAAAGGTCAGCTCGTCTTTCTCAAGCGCCAATTCAGCACTGGCAGGAAAGGCAAGCGCGGTGGTGGCGGCAAGGGCGAGGAGGAGCCTCGATGTCATCATGAACGTCCTTATGTCGGGCGCCGTTCTCTGGCGGGGCGCCGTGGAAAAACAAAAAAAGCCGCATGACCAAAAGCTGCGCGCCAAAGGCGGCAGAGGGTCAAGCGGCTTCGCTCGGTTCGGTTCCAATCGGTGGAACAATGTTGGGGCGCGGGACATCCTCGCCCCGTGCTATGAAAAGAAAATGCGAGGCGGTGGCGGGCCTGTCAAAGGGGAAGTTAGGGAAAAGGGTTGATTTTATGCTGCAGGGCAGAGTTAGGTTTCTGCGCTGCCGCGAAATTCATCACTTTAGGCTGGCAGGGTCGAAAATTGCGCCATCAAAAAAAGCGTCTGGTTGCAAAACCAGGGTGCCCTGCTGTGAGGCCACCGGGCGCGGGGCCAGATTCGCGCCTTCGACTTTCTCTGACGCGCCAGGCAAATCGGCCCGGGTGGTGGTCAGCGCCTCGCGGTAAAGATCGGAGCGAAACACCGCCCGGGCGGCCTGGGCCGCTTGGGCGCGGGGCAAGCCAGTGCGCGCGGCGAGGCGATCAGCGATCCAGAGCGCTTGGCTGCGCCAGGGAAAGCCTGCGGCCCCATCGTAAAAGCGTAAAAACCCTGGTGCGGCGCGGCGGGTGCCTTCGGGAGTGACGATCAAATGGCCGGTCAAGGCGCGCTCGATAATATCGGCGGACATATCCAGATAGGCGCGGCGGGCCAGTATTTCCGAAGCGGTGGAGAGGTTCTCGGCCTGTCCCAGCCAGCGCTGTGCGCGCCATATCGCGCGGATCAGCCGTTTTGCCAGGTCTTGATGCTCTTGGGCCCAATCATGGCGCACCGCGAGCACTTTTTCCGGCGCGCCGGCCCAAATGGCAGAGCCTGGCAGCAACAATGCCCCATGGCCGCCTTCCACCGCGATAGAGCCCCAAGGCTCGCCCACGCAAAAAGCGTCAATCTCGCCTTTGGCCAGGGCCACAGCCATTTGCGGCGGCGGCACAGTGCGCACATCCAGCCCTTGGGGGCTGGGCAGGCCAAGAGCGCCGAGCCAGTGATAGACCAGCTCTGCATGCATCGAGAAGGGAAAGGGCACGCCGATACGCAGCCGCCCTTGCACCGCTTGCAGCAAGGCCCGGCCCGCAGCTTCGGCATTGTCAAAGCCGAAATCATGCCCGGCCTCGGCCATGCGCTGGCCCAAGGCTTTGGACACGCCGATGACATTGCCATTGATGGACATCACGCTGAGCGCATCAAACCGTGCGGGCATGCCGCCCAGGCCAAGGGCCACGGCCACGGGCACCGGGGCCAGCATATGCGCCGCATCCACATGGCCCAGAGCAAGCTGATCGCGCAGGGCAGACCAAGACGGGGCCGAGCTGAGCTCTAGCGCCAAGCCTTCTTCTTCGGCAAAGCCGATTTCATGGGCGATGGCGAAAGGGGCGCAATCAATCAGCGGGATAAACCCGGCGCGCAAACTGGTCAGGCTCATGCGAGTAGTCCTGCGGTTGAGACCAGGGATTCGGCCACTTCGGCCACCCGTTTGCCCTGATCCATCGCCGTGCGCCGCAGCAACGCATAGGCTTCTTCTTCTTCCACATTGCGCGCCTTCATGATCATGCCTTTGGCGCGGTCGATAATTTTGCGTTCTTCCAAGGCGCGTTTGGTGGCCTCAAGCTCGGTACGCATTTGCTGGAACATCTGGAACCGGGCGATAGCCGCATCGATGATCGGGCGAATGCGGTCTGGGCGCATGCCATCCACCACATAGGCAGACACCCCGGCCTCGATCGCCGCGCGGGTCAAACTGTCATCGGAACGGTCCACAAACATCGCCACCGGGCGTTCCAGCGGCGATGAGGCTAAGGTGAGCTCTTCCAGCACATCGCGGGACGGGTTGGTGACATCCACCAACACGATATCGGGATCGCGGGTGGAAATGGCGCGAGACAGCCCGCTTTCCGAGCCGATGATATGCACATCATGTCCTCCCGCCTGGGCCAAGGCCTCGGCAATCAGGCGGGCGCGATCCGGATCAGGTTCGACAACGACGATGGATAAATTCGTACTCACGGAGATGCTCATGCAATGGGGTGCGGGGCAGGGCCAGAGATCGCGTGCGGCTCTGGGGCAGTGGCGGGGGCGGCGATGGGTTTCTATGCGCTTTCTAGCGCTTTGCTTGGATATTGTGCAAACCGTGAGCGCCCCTATGTCGTGGCGGCATTAGAGCAGCCCTGGCAGGGTGAGCCCGATCCAAAACCCGACAAAGCACAGGATCAAGCTGGCCAGGATATTGCCCGCCCCATGAATCAAGCTGTGGCGGCTGTGCAGATCCAAGGTTTGATAGGCAAAGCTGGAAAATGTGGTGAAGCCGCCGCAAAAGCCAAAGACCAAGCGCTGGCTATGATCTGGCCAAGCGCCAAGATCGCCCATTGCCCCCAAAGCCAGGCCCAGGCCGACGCTGCCCAGCACATTCACCAGCAATGTCGCCAGGGGGAAATCATGGGTGATGGCGCGGCTCACCCAATGACGCAGTATGGCCCCAAGCCCGCCGCCCAGGGCAAAGATCCCATGCAAAAGCCACTCGCTCATGGGGCGGGCTCCTCGCGCCAGAGCTTTTGCGCCGCCCAGCCGCCCAGCATCGCAGCGCCAAGGCCAAAGGCAATTTCAAACGCCGGTGCAGTGAGGCCCAGCCAAAGCTGGGTTTGGCCCAGGCGGTAGATTTCGGCCATAAAGGCCGAAAAGGTCGAGAGCCCGCCGCAAAACCCCACGGCGCCCAGATGCAGCCAATGGGGATGCAGGCGGCGGCGCTGAGCATAAAGCCCGCCCAGGATGAAACAGGCTAGTATATTAATGCCGAATGTGGCGGTCAAAAAGGGCAAGCCCGGCAGGCTGATGGAAAATGCCTCGCGCAGGATCGATCCCAACGCCCCGCCGGTAAATACCGCAAGATAGATGGCCAATTTTGACACGCGCGCTCCGCTTCCTGGCTGCCTGCCCGGTCTTGGCCAGAACACGCGCTCTGTCAATTGCGCGGCTCAGCCGGTCCAGAACCCGTCATGCACTTTGGCGCTTTCCTCAGACAGCAATGGGCCGACCACTTCGACCTTGCGTTGCCCTGCCGCAAAGACATTCTCGCAGGGCATATCCATGGTCAGGTTCTCCGGGTCCGGGCCGATCAGCTCTTTCAGGGCTTTCTCGCTCATCCCATGCACCACCCGGCCAACGCCGGTCCAATAGACTGACCCGGCGCACATGGCGCAGGGTTCGGCGCTGGTATACATGGTGCAGCCCGCGAGGAACTCCACGTCGTATTTCTTGGAGGCTTCGGTCATCAAATTGCGCTCTGCATGGCCGGTGCGATCGCCTTGGGTGCCGCAGGTATTCATGGCCTCTAGCAAAACTTCGCCATCAGGCCCGGCCAAAAGCGCACCAAAAGGGTGATCGCCGCGGGCGCGGGATTGTTCGGCCAGAGCGATTGTCCGGGTCAAAAGCGCCAAATCCATTTCTTTGGTGATTGCCATGCTGGGCCCCCTTTCATGCCTATCTTTGGGCTGGCCCATGGGCGGGCATGGGGCAATCGCGGTGGGGCCTGGGCCTGTATACATTTCAAAATACGATGAAGCATGTCTCACATTCTTGAGGCATTGCATGTTTTCTGGGCGCTTTGGCCCGTTTGCCTTGGATGGTTTGACCCGATGCGTGACAGAGCCAAAGGGCACGGCCTTTTCTGGGAATGTGGCGCGCTGGGGGGCGGGCCCTGCATTCGCGATAAAAGGAGATGCAGATGCGTAAGAGTTTGAGCACATCCCTGGGCCTGGCGGGTTTGGCCGTGGGCGCGGTTTTTGGGGCCAGCGGGGCGTGGGCCGCCGATAAGGTGACTTATCAGCTTGATTGGCTGCCCGGCGGGGATAAGGCCCCGATCTATATTTGCATCCAAGAGGGGTTTTGCGCTGAGGCAGGGATTGAAGTGACGATCGAGCCGGGGCGCGGCTCGTCCGAGGCGATCACCAAATTGGCCACTGGCAGCTCTGATATCGGCTCGGCGGGCCTTGGGGCGTTGATGGCGGCCAAAGCCACCGAAGGCGTGCCCGTCACCGCGGTGATGTCGATTTTCAACACCGGCCCACATGCGTTCTATACCACGTCTGAGACGGGGATTGCCGCCCTGAGCGATGTGAAAGGCAAGAAAATCGCAACCTCGCCTTTCACCGCCTCGAATGTGTATCTGCCGCTGGTGTTGGCCGATAATGGCATGTCCGAAGGTGATATCGAGCTGACCAAAGCCGATCCTGGCGCGCTTGGCCCGATGCTGATGACCGGCCGCCAAGATGCGATCATCGCTTGGCTCACGGATGTGTCGCGCTATACCGGCCAGGCCGAAGAAGCAGGCAAAGAGATCGTCGTGTTGCCTTGGGCCGATGCTGGTTTGGTGATGTATTCCGCCGCGCTGGTGGCCAGCGATAGTTTCCTGGCCGAGCGTCCAGAGGTGGCCCAACGTTTTGTGGCGGCGTTCAAGAAATCCATCGAATTTGCCCAGGCCAATCCCGAAAAAGCGGGCGCTGCTGTGGCCGCGATGGTGCCTGAGATCAGCGCCGAGAATGTCACCGCCTCTTGGCTCGATGCCTCCAAGCTGGTTTTCAATGACATCACCGAGACCGACGGGCTGGGCGTGTTTGAACCGGGCCGGTTGGCGGCCACTTGGGATCGTGTTGCGGCGGCCCAGGGGCTTGATCCGGCCGCATTGGATCCTGAAGGTTTGATCACGCGCGATTTCCTACCTGCGGAGTGATCCGCTTTGGCCAAGGAACATGCCATTGAGTTTGCCGGTGTCGGGCAGCGCTTTGACACGGATACCGGCCCTTTGCAGGCGCTCAGCGATGTTTCGCTGAGAGTGGCGCAGCATGAATTTGTGGCAGTGCTCGGGCCGTCGGGCTGCGGCAAATCCACTTTGCTGCGCCTGACAGCGGGGCTGCTGCGCGCCAGTGAAGGCGCGGTGCAGGTCTTTGGCATGCCCGTGACCCGCCCGCGCGATGACATTGGCATTGTGTTCCAACAGGCCACTTTGCTGCCCTGGGCTAATATCGAAGACAATGTGCTGTTTCCCGCCAAGCACATGCGCGGGCGCGTGCGCGCTGAGGATCGCGCGCGGGCCCGCGAGATTATCGAAACCGTTGGGCTGGCGGGGTTTGAAACCCGTTTTCCCGGCGAGCTCTCCGGCGGGATGCAACAGCGGGTGGGGATCGCTCGGGCACTGTTTCTCAACCCTGATATTTTGCTCATGGACGAGCCGTTTTCGGCCCTGGACGCGCTGACCCGCGATGCGATGGGCTATGAGCTGCTGCGGCTGTGGCAGGCCAGTCCGAAAACCGTGCTGTTCATCACCCATTCCATTCCCGAAGCGGTGCTGCTGGCCGACCGGATTTTGGTGATGAGCGCCCGGCCCGGTCAGGTGGTTGCTGATTACACCGTGCCGTTGCCGCGCCCGCGCGATGAGCATTCTTTGCGCGCCCCGGAAATCCAAGATTTCATGGGCGAGCTGCGCGGGCTGTTGATCAAGAAAGAACCAGCGTGATGGCAAAACTGGACCCAGCCGATGGTTTTATGGCGCGGCTTTTGCGCTGGCCGCCCGCTTTGCCGGGGCTGACATTTCTAGCGCTGTTGTTGATTTGGGAATTCGGCACCCGGATCTTTGCGGTGCCTGCCTATATCCTGCCCGCGCCGAGCCGGATTGTGCAAGGGTTCGAGGCGGTGCCGGCCAGCCGCTGGTTGGAACATATCTGGGCCACATTGCGCGTGGCGCTTATGGGCTATGGGGCGGCGATTGCCATCTCGTTGCCTATTGCCATTGGTCTGGCCAAATCGCGTTTGCTCAGCCGGGCGCTTTACCCGTTATTGGTGGTGATCCAATCGGTGCCCGTGGTGGCGGTGGCGCCGATCATCATCGTGATTTTGGGCACCGATGATGCCCCGCGGATTGTGATCACCTTTATGATCTCTTTCTTCCCACTGGTGGTGTCGATGACCACCGGGCTCATGGCCACGCCGCCCGAGCTGATCGAGCTGTCGCAATCCTTGCGCGCGCCCCTGCGCCGAGAGATCACTCAAATCCGCTTGCCCTATGCCACGCCTTATATTTTCTCAGGGCTCAAAATCTCGATCACTTTGGCGGTGATTGGCGCGGTGGTGGCCGAGTTCGTCGCGGCAGAGAAGGGCCTTGGCTATTTCATCCAATTCTCCACCTCGATGTTCCGACTGCCTCAGGCTTGGGCGGGGCTGTTGGTGCTGGTGGCCATGTCGTTGATCCTGTTTCAAGCGGTGTCGCTGATCCAGCGGGTGTTTTACCCCTGGTCTTTGCCTAAGGGGGAGAGATGAGCGATTTTCTCATCACCAATATCGCTTATGGGCTGACAGGCGATGCGGCGGGCAGCCGGTTTTCCGGTGCGCTGCGGGTGCGCGATGGGATCATTGCCGAGATCGGCGATCTGGTGCCGCAGCCGGGGGAACGGCGGGTGGATGCAAGCGGCGCGGTGGTCACACCGGGCTTGGTGAATACCCATCACCATCTGTTTCAATCGCTGCTCAAAGCGGTGCCCGATGGCATCAATGAAGGGCTCGATATCTGGCTGCAAAAAGTGCCCTATGCTTATTGGCCCTTTATCGATGAAGAAGCGCTGCGCGTGGCCGCGCGGGTGGGGCTGGCCGAGCTGGCCTTAAGCGGGGCGACCACGGTTTGTGATCACCATTATCTATATGCGCCGGAATATGAGTATGATCCAAGCGCGGCGCTGTTTGAAGAGGCGGCGCAGTTCGGTCTGCGCTTTGTGCTGGCGCGCGGGGGCAATACCAAAGGGCGCTCTTATTTCGATGATCCCAGCTTGCCGCCCGCCTTCAAAGAACCAGCCCAGGATTTTCTTGATGATGTGGCCCGGGCGGCGGGGCGTTGGCATGATCCCAGTCCTTTGGCCATGACCCGCATGGCCATGGCGCCGACCACGCCGATTTTTAATCTTGAGCCCGATGAAGTGCCGCTTTTTGCTGAGGCGGCGCGGGATTTGGGGCTGCGGCTGCACTCGCATCTGTCGGAAAACCAGACCTATGTGCGCTATACGCTAGAAAATTATGGGATGCGCCCTGTGCCCTGGCTGGCTGCCCAAGGCTGGACCGGACCGGATATTTGGTTTGCCCATCTGGTCGAGCTTGACCCAGGCGAGATCGCCCATCTGGCCGAGACGGGCACCGCTATGGCCCATTGCACCCAAGCCAATGCGCGGCTGGGATCTGGTATTGCGCCTGCAGATGGGCTGCACCGGGCCGGGGGCATTGTGTCGATTGGGGTGGATGGCGCCGGGGCCAATGAGGCCGCAGATATGGGCGCGGCCATGTATAGTGCCTTTACCACCCATCGCGCCGCCAAGGGCGTGCAAGCGGTGCAGGCGGAAACCGTGCTCCATTGGGCCAGCGCTGGCGGGGCCAAAGCGCTGGGCTATGATCAGATCGGGCGCATTGCGCCGGGGATGGGCGCGGATATCGCGATTTTCGATATTTCCCACCCGCGCAATATGGGGCTGCAAGATCCGGCCTTGGCCCCGATTATCACCGGTGCCGCCACCTGCCGGGACAGTTTCGTGGGCGGCAAGCCCGTGGTGCAAAATGGCGCAATCGCCGGGCTGGATTTGGGTGATTTGGGCCGCGAGGCCGCCGAGATCACCGCCCGGTTGGCGGCGCAGAGACGATCCGCAATTCTCCAACGGGAGTAGAAGCTGGCAACGCCGCTTGCGGCGTGGGTCATTGCTCCACCAACCCGAAAGGATTGACCATGACAGACACGCAGACCCTGGCCGAATTGGAGCAGGAAAAACAAATCGGCGGCTATGGCGATGAAATCGCCCGTGACATCCCGCAGATCGACATGTCTGATTTCTTCAACCGCAAGGCTGAGATTACAGAGGCGCTTTGGACCGCCGCCACCGAGATCGGGTTTTTCCAACTGATCCATCATGGCATCCCGCAAGAGCTTACGGATGAAGCTTTTGCCATGTCTGCGGGGTTTTTCGATCTGCCCGAAGGTGTCAAAGAGCAATATCCGCTGAAACCGGGCACCAATTCCGGCTGGGAATATATGGCCCAGGTGCGCCCTTCGACCGGGACGGCAGATCGCAAGGAAAGCTATCAGATCACCTTGCCGCGCATGGGGCGGCTCTGGCCCAGCGGCGCAGAGCTGCAAGGGTTCAAAGCCACCATGCTGGCCTTTGAACGCCATAATTGGGCTTTGGCCACCAAAGTGCTGTCTTGCTTTGCTGATAAGCTCGGCTTTGCCCCGGACACCTTTACCGAAGCCCATGATCCGCAATCGCCTGAATACCAATCCACCCTGCGCTTGATCCATTATCTGGGTATGGAAGATGCCAAGCCGGAGGATTTCAAATTCTGGCGCGCCGGGGCGCATACGGATTTTGATTGCCTGACCTTGTTGCATCAAAAGGCCGGGCAGGGCGGGCTTCAAGTGTGCCCGGGTAAAGATGCTAAGGGCCGGGCCACCGCGTGGACCGATGTGCCGCCGCTTGGGGGGGTGGTGACCTGCAATATCGGCGATATGCTCATGCGTTGGTCCGATGATCGGCTGCTGTCCAATCTGCACCGGGTGCGCATGCCCAAGCCCGAGGAATATCTCGGCCCGCGCTATTCCATCGCCTATTTCGCCCAGGCCAATAAAGACGTGTTGCTGGAAGGGCCCGAGGGCAAATACGAGCCCATGACCGCCCATGATTACATTCAGATGCGGTTGCGGGCGAATTTCGACAAATGAGTTTGCCGGTTATTGATATCTCGGGCCTGGCCAGTTCGGACCCCGCCGCGCGCCGCGCGGTGGGGGCAGAGCTGCGGGCGGCCTGTTTAGAGCATGGGTTTTTCTACATGACCGGTCATGGGGTGCCCCCGGCGCTGATCGATGCGGTGATGGGGCAAAGCAAAGCATTGTTTGATTTGCCGCTGGCGGCGAAAATGGCGGTGGAGAAATCTCAATCCCCCAGCAATCGCGGCTATGAGGTGATCGGTGGGCAAACCTTGCAGCCCGGGGCGCTGCCCGATCGCAAAGAGGGCTATTATATCGCCGAGGAAATTGGCCCGGGTGATCCCCGCTTTGGACGGTTTAATCAGGGGGCCAATCTATGGCCGCGGGATCTGCCAGGCTTTCGCCCGGTGATGATGGGCTATTTCGCAGCGCTCAGCACTGTGGGCGAGGCCTTGATGCGGGGCATCGCCTTGTCCTTGGAGCTGGAGGAAGAGGCCTTTGCGGGGTTCTCGGCCCAGCCATTGGCTACATTGCGATTGCTACATTATCCGCCCGCGCGCCCGGACACGCCCGAGGAAATGGGGGCTGGGGCGCATACGGATTTCGGCGGTCTGACCTTGTTGCTGCAAGATGAGGTGGGCGGGCTGCAAGTGCGCCAAGGGGATCGCTGGATTGATGCACCGCCAATCCCTGGGGCCTATGTGGTCAATCTGGGCGATATGATCGCGCGCTGGACCAATGATCGCTATAAATCCACCTTGCACCGGGTGATTAACCTCTCTGGGCGCGAGCGCTACTCCGTGCCGTTTTTCTTCACCGGCAATCCTGATTTCGAGGTTGCTTGCATCCCCACCTGTCTGGCTGCGGGGGAGGCGGCGAAATACCCGCCCATCAAGGTCGAGGATCACCTGCGGGCGATGTATGATCTGACCTATGGGGCCAAAGATGCCGCTGGGGCCTGAGCGGATCATATTGATCCATGGGGCCTGGGCGGGCGGCTGGGTTTGGGAAGAGCTTGCGCCTCGGCTGGAGGCGCTTGGTCATGAGGTGCAAATCTTAGAGTTGCCGGGCAATGGGCATCACCCGATCCCGCCGGGTGATGTTTGCCAGCAGGATTATTTGGACGCCTTGGACCAAGCGATTATGGACAGCCCTGGCCCTGTGACATTGGTTGGGCATTCCGGGGGCGGCATGTTGGTGACCGCCGGGGCCGCGCGCTATCCGCAAAAGGTCCGTCATGGGGTGTGGATCGCAGGGATGTTGCTGCCCAATGGTGAAAGCTTTGATCAGATCATGGCGCAGGTCGGAGCCGAAGGGCAGGGGGTAACCCCCCATGTGCGCCCTTGCCTGGAGGGCGCGGCAAGCGAAGTGCCCCCGCAAGCAGCGATAGAGTTTTTCTTTCACGATCTGCCCGCAGACAAGGCCCGCGCGGCGGCGCGTAAACTGACCCCTCAGCCTGTGGCCGGGCGGCGTATCCCGGTGCAGGTGGGGCCGGAATTCGCGGCTCTGCCCAAGCTATATGTGATGGCGCTTGAGGATCGCTCGGTTCTGCCTGCGGCGCAGCAAGCCATGTGTGCCGGGCAAGAGCAGCTGGAGATTTTTCATTTGCCTGGCGGGCATGTGCCGCAGATCACCCATGGGGCGGCTTTGGCGGAAAAACTGCACCATTGGTTGAGCCTGGCCTAGCGCATTCAAGCGATCGCGCAGTAAGCTTTGGCAAAGCCATGCGAGGCGAAGCCCATGTCGCTGCAAAATCGGGTTGATCCATTTTCCCGCATTCACGCGGTTTCCGCACGGGGGCTGTTTACGGGCAATCGCGGGATTTTGCATGATCCCGAGACCAAAAGCCTCAAACATGCCCGCTGGGCCAGCCCGAGCTGGGTCATCTGCACTTTGGCGCCGCGCAAAAATGCGCAAAAGCGGCCGGGGCTGATGCTGCCTGGGCGCTGGACCGAGCTGTTCTTTCTTGATGAGGCGGTGGGCCTGGCTGCTGGGCATCGCCCTTGTCACGGGTGCCGCAAAGATGCGGCCAAAGCCTTTCGAGACGCATTGGGCCTGGAGCGTGTCAGCGCGCTGAATGATCTGATCAATAGCGAGATGAAGCGGTATCTGCGGGCGCGCTCCCCAGAGCCGCGTCCAAGCTGCGATCCGCGAAATTTGCCCGATGGGGCGTTTTTCGCCCTTGGCGGGCAGGCGTTTTTGAAATGGCGCGGCGCGGGCCATGCTTTTGGCTTTGCAGGCTACGGCCCGGCGCAAAAGCTGCCCGCTGAGGGCCAGCGCTTGACCCCGGCGGCCTCCTGCGCGGCGTTGCGCGCAGGTTATCACCCGCAAATGCACCCGTCTTTGGAGTGCAACCTGTAATCGTGCGGCCCTAGCCCAGCCCGGCCAGGGTTTCCTCGGCGATGGAAAAGGCGGTAGAGGCCCCGCAGCCGGAGGTGACCATTACCACCCGCGTGGCAGGATCGGGCGCGTCGATGAAATAGACGCTGCCCGGCGCAGAGGCATACGTGCCGGTCCAACGCTCTGCGATCTCATAATCGCAAGACATGAGCGCGTCGAATTCATCGGTGATCAGCGTGTCTATGGCGGCGGGTTGAAAGGGATCTGCGCTGGCCCCGTAATGATGGCTGTCGCCCACCACCAAGCTGCCATCGCCCGATTGCACCACGATCAAATGCACCCCATTGGCCAATTGCACCGGCTGGGTCTGGGCCAAAGCCGATTGCAGCGCCGCCGCTTCGGGCAGATCCGCAAAGCCGTGATAGCGGATCATCGAAAGATCCGACAAAAGCGCGGCCTCCATGCGAAAAGGGGTTTTGGGCCGCAGGCGCAGCATATGCAGCTTGCAAATCTCGATCTGTCGGGGCTGCAAGCGCTCCGCAAACAAGCTGGTGGCATCATCGCCTGGGCAAACCACCACCTGGCTGGCCTTGATGGGGCCTTGTGAGGTTTCGATCCGCGGGGTGTCCACGGCTTGTACCGCGCAATTATAGCGAAACACCACCCCAAGGCTTTCCAGATAGCGCGCCAGGGCAGGGACGGCTTCACGGGATTCCACGCGCAATTCATGGGGGGAATAGAGCGCCGCGCCAATGGCATTTGGATCCAGGGCCGGGATTTTCTCATGCGCTTGATCGGGGGTGATCCGGGTGCAGCCTTCGGCCATATCCGTGTCTAGAAAGGCCTCGATCAGCGCTTCCGCCTCGGGGCGCTGCGCCGCAATCACCGCGCCGCGATGCGCGACGCCAATGCCCGCTTTTGGCGCTATCTCGGCCCAAATCTCGCGGCTGCGCTTGGCATGGGGCCAGATCCTGTCGCGGCTTTGGCCGGTGACGGTGACAAAGCCGAAATTGCGGATCGATGCCCCAATGCATTGGCTGTGGCGCTCCAGCACAATGACGGATTTTCCTGCCCGTTGGGCGGCCAATGCATGGGCCAGGCCCAGGATGCCGCCGCCGACAATGGCCAAATCATATTGGGTCATGAGGATGGATCGCTCTTGTCTTTATAGCCTGGTCCAAGGGCCAATTCGAAAAACGCATCGATAGCGGCCACAGATTCCATTTTCAGCGGGGTCAGCAGATAATGCCCGGCGGCCAAGGCCGGATCATTCACCGGCACGCCGATCAGATCATCGCGTTCGTCAAGCTCGCCTTCCAAAGCGATGCCAATGCCGATCCCGGCCCCCACCGCTTCGGCCATGGAGGACCATGACCCCACTTCGAGCATGGAGCGCAGGCGCAGCCCTTGGGCCATGGCGGCCTCTTCAAAGATGATGCGCGTGCCCGAGCTGATTTCCCGGCGCACAATGGAATGCCCTTTGACCAGATCCCAGCCCACGCCGCTGTCGCGATAGGCGGCCAGTTCATGGCCAGACGGCACCATGAGCACCACCCGATCTTGCAACAAACGCCGGGCAAAATAGCCCTCGGGCGCTTGCGATGCGGTGATCATGGCCACATCCATGAGGTTATTGTCGATCCGCTCCATCAAATCGCCCGAAGCCATGCAGCGCGCCTCAAGCTTGATGCCGGGATAGCGCGCCGCAAAGGGCGAGAGGATCGGCATGGAAAACTGATGCGCGGTGTAGCCCACGCGCAAAATGCCCCGCTCCAATGTGGATTGGTCCGATAAAAGCTGGGCCACATCTTCCACCAAGGACAGGGCCACCCGCACTTTTTGAAACACTTCGCTGCCAAGCGGTGTCAGGGAAAAGCTTTTGCCTTCGCGCAGAAACAGCTGGCTGCGGGCCTGAGTTTCCACCGCGCGCACTTGGGTGGAGACCGAAGGTTGGGACATTTGCAAATACCGCGCCGCCTCGATCACGCTACCGGTCCTTGCGACTGCCTCAAAAGCACGCATTTGGCTCAATGTTAAGCGTTCCGCCATTGATTTTCTCAATATGTCCTTTGGCTAATGCAAGTTTTGTGACATCTCACGATAATTAGGCAAGACCTAATATTCGAGGCTGTCATTAGGTTTTTACATTCCTCCCCTAGGCAGCCCAAGTGAAGATTTGGCGACAGGGTGTTTCCCGTCGCCGCGAATGTAAAACGGAGACCATTCCCCAATGAAACTCGCCCAATTCCTGTCGACTGCCGCGCTTGCCGCTGGTCTTGCCGTGAGCGCCCAGGCGCAGACCGAACTGACCGTGTACACGGCGTTCGAATCCGACGATCTTCAGCGCTACAAAGAAGCGTTTGAAACGGCCAACCCCGATATCTCGATCAATTGGGTGCGCGATTCCACGGGGATCATCACTGCCAAATTGCTGGCTGAAAAAGACAACCCCACTGCGGATGCGGTTTGGGGCCTGGCGGGCACCTCGCTTCTGATGATGAAATCCGAAGGCATGCTGGAAGCCTATGAGCCTGCCGGTGTGGAAGCGCTGGATACTCGTTTTGTCGATCCCGCATCGCCCCCCTCCTGGGTTGGCGTGGATGCTTGGGTTGCAGCAATTTGTGTGAACACTGTCGAGCTGGAAAAATCCGGCGCTGCAATGCCCACCGGTTGGAAAGACCTGATCAAGCCTGAATATGCAGGTATGGTCGCTATGCCAAACCCGGCCTCTTCCGGTACCGGTTTCTTGGACGTGTCTTCCTGGATCCAACTCTTCGGTGAAGAAGGCGGTTGGGACTATATGGACGCGCTGCATGAAAACATCGCCTTCTATACCCATTCCGGGTCCAAGCCTTGTAAGCAAGCCGCCCGCGGCGAAGTGCCGATCGGCATCTCGTTTGCCTTCCCCGGCGCCAAAGCGATCGCCAAAGGCGCTCCGCTTGAAGTGGTGGTACCTGTCGAAGGTGCTGGTTGGGAAGTCGAAGCTGCTGCGATCATCGCCGGCACTGACTATGCTGAGGAAGCACAGCGCCTGATGGATTGGGCTGTCTCTGAAGACGCTATGAAAGAATATAACCAAGGCTATGCTGTGGTTGCTATTCCTTCGGTTGCCAAGCCGGTGCCGAACTACCCCGAGGGTGTTCTGGAAGCCATGATCGAAAATGATTTTGAATGGGCTGCCAATAACCGCGAAGCCATCTTGAAAGAGTGGACTGAGCGTTATGATGGCAAATCCGAAGCCAAGTAATTTGGCTTTGTGAGACAGGGGCGAGCGGGTGACCGCTCGCCTTGTTTTTGGTTCAAAGGGTGCGCGAAATGAATGACAGCTATCTTCAGGTCATTGATGTCACAAAGAATTTTGGAGATTTCACGGCGCTCCAAAATGTGTCGTTAGATGTGAAAAAGGGCGAGTTCGTTTGTTTTCTCGGACCTTCGGGCTGCGGTAAAACCACTTTGCTGCGCGCCATTGCTGGGCTGGATATCCAAAGCTCTGGGGCGATTATTCAGGGCGATACGGATATTTCCGATTTGCCACCCTCTGAGCGCGATTTCGGGATCGTGTTCCAATCCTATGCGCTGTTTCCCAATCTGAGCGTGGCCAATAATGTGGGCTTTGGCTTGATCGGTTCGGGTAAATCCAAATCCGAGATCAAGACCAAGGTGAAGGGCTTGCTCGAACAGGTGGGCCTGCCTGATCAGGCCAAGAAATATCCCTCGCAGCTTTCGGGCGGTCAGCAACAGCGGGTCGCTTTGGCCCGTGCTTTGGCGACCGAGCCTAATTTGCTGCTGCTCGATGAGCCGCTTTCCGCGCTGGATGCGAAAGTGCGGGTGCATCTGCGCCGCCAGCTCAAAGAGCTGCAACAGACTTTGGGTCTGACCACCATCATGGTGACCCATGACCAAGACGAGGCGCTGAACCTGGCGGACCGCATTGTGGTATTGTCCCAGGGGCGCATCGAACAAGTGGGCACCCCAATCGAAGTTTACTCTCAACCTGCGAATGCTTTTGTCGCCGATTTTGTGGGCGAGATGAATTTCATCGAGGCCAAACGGGTCGATTCTGGCCATATCGGCATTGGCGATATCCATCTGGCCGCAGATATGCAGGCTGTGGACGGGGCAGAGCAGCTGATCGCCGCAATTCGGCCAGAAGATATCCAAGTGCAAAACGCTGATACGGCGCCTAATGGGTTCTCAGCCACGGTCACCGATCTGGAATTCTGCGGCTCTTATCTGCGCGCTACCATGCGCGATGCGCGCTTAGGCGGGGCCGAGTTCCGAGCGGATCTGTCCATGAACCTGGCCCGACGCTTGCAGGTGAAAGAGGGCGGAGCGCTGGCCATTGCCATGCCGCCTGAACATCTGCGCGTTTATCCGGCCAAGTAACGGGAGACAGAGATGACCGTTACAGCGCAACATGATTTGAACATCACACGCCGCCGGGTGCAGCCCAAAGCTGCTAAGGACGAGTTTTGGCAGCGCGGGCTGATCTTGGTGGTGATCGCCTATCTCTTTGTGGGATTGGTGCTGCCCATCGCCATGGTCTTTACCAAATCCTTGCAGAATTTCTCGTTTCAAACCGATCAGGTCACGGTGGCCTTTCAAACCGAGACCGGATTTGACACGCCGCGCACTTTGCAAAGCTGGTTCGAGGAGACCGGCAAAGAGATCAATAACGGCTTGCGCCCCACCGAGCGCACCCGTTTGGCTATTGTCAAAGTCATCCCCAAACCTGCCCGTGCCGGGATTGAAGCGTTTCAAATCACCGATCTGTCGGAAAAGGGCGGTCAGTTTCTCATTGATGGGGTGCTGAGCGAAGGCGGCACCACCTATGAGGTGGAGCGCAAAAAGCTGAGCAAAGTCCAAGTCAAACCCCAGGTGGATTACGGGCTGGGCAACTATGGCTATTATTTCTCGTCACCGGCGCTGTTTCACTCGATCCAGAACTCATTCCTGATCGCGATTGCGGTGGTGGTGATCGTGGTGCCCTTGGCCTTTGGCTATGCCTATGGGCTGATGCGCACCAATATGATCGGCAAAGGGTTTTTCCGCCTGGCGGCCACAGTGCCGGTGCTGGTGCCGTCGCTGTTGCCTGCCATTGGTCTGATCTATCTCTTTGGCAATCAAGGGATCCTGACCCCGCTGCTATTCGGTCAATCGATTTACGGGCCTATCGGGATCATCCTGGCCAGCGTGTTCTTCACCTTCCCCCATGCGATGATCATCATGATCGTGGCGCTGAGCAGTTCTGACCAACGGCTTTATGAGGCGTCCGAAGTGCTTGGGGCCTCAAAATGGCGGACCTTCTGGGTCGTGACCTTGCCGGGCGCGCGCTATGGATTGATTTCTGCGGGTTTCGTGGTGTTCACCTTGGTGTTGACCGATTTCGGCGTGCCGAAAGTGATCGGCGGCGACTTCAACATGCTGGCGCTGGACATCTATAAACAGGTGATCGGCCAGCAGAACTTCCAAGTGGGCGCGGTGGTCTCGGTGGTGCTTTTGGTGCCAGCGGTGGTGGCCTTTGCGGTGGATCGGATCATTTCGCGCCGGCAAGTGGCGATCATGTCTGCCAAGGCGGTGCCGTATCAGCCCGAGGACGACCCTTTCTTGGACCGCGCAATGCTGATCTATTGCGGGTCCGTGGCGTTGTTTATTCTTGGCGTGATCGCGATGTGCCAGTTTGCGGCTCTGGCGCAATTTTGGCCCTATAACCTGACCCCAAGCTTGACCCATTATGATTTCAGTAAGGTCGGGGGGGGCGGTTGGAGCGCCTATTGGAACTCGGTCAAATTGGCCTTCTTGGTCTCGACCTTTGGCGCCTGCGCCGTGTTCATTGCGGCCAATTTGGTGGAAAAGGCCCGCGGGTTCGAGCTGGGGCGGAACTTCCTGCAATTTCTGGCGATGATGCCCATGGCGATCCCAGGGATGGTGCTGGGCCTGGCCTATATCTTTTTCTTCAACGATCCTTCCAACCCGCTGAATTTCCTTTATGGCACCATGGCGATTTTGGTGATCAACACCTCTATTCACCTTTGGACGGTGTCGCATCTGACAGCAAGCACAGCGCTTAAACAGATGGATAAGGAATTTGAGGCCGTGGCCATGTCGCTGAAGCAGCCGTTTTGGCGCATGCTCAGCCGGGTCAGCGCGCCGGTATGCTTGCCCGCGATCAGCGAGATTTGGCTTTATTACTTCGTCAATGCCATGACCACGGTCTCGGCGGTGGTGTTCCTTTATAGCCCAAGCACACAGCTTGCGTCAGTGGCGGTGCTGAATATGGATGATGCGGGCGATATCGCGGCAGCGGCGGCCATGGGCATGATGATCTTCTATACCAATGTGATCGTGCGCGTGGGCTATAGCTTGCTGACAGGGCGGCTTTTGGGGCAATTGCAAGCCTGGCGTCACCGCTAAGCCGCAACTTAAGTGACTTTGCGAAACCCGCGGCTGTGGCTGCGGGTTTTTGCGTGACCTGGCCCGGGTTCCTGCGCTTTACTCGCCTCATAGGAGAGCGAGAGATGACGACTATCTCAAAGATCGATCAAATTCGGGATTTGCTCAAAAGCATTGAAACCGGCGATCCAGGGCCGGTGGCGGTGGTGAATGAGGCCAGATATATTCAGCACAATCCCCAAACCCATGAAGGCAGCGCCGGGTTGGCACAGTTGTTTGCCCAGCTCTCCAAAACCAATCCGCGGGTGCATATGGTGCGCGGGTTTGAAGACGGGCCCTTTGTTTTCGCTCATATGGAATATGATTTTTCCAGCCCGAAGATTTGTTTCGAAGTGTTCCGCTTTGAAGAGGGCAGGGTGGTGGAGCATTGGGATAATCTGCAAGAGCGCGCCGGGCCGAATATTTCGGGGCGTAGCATGGTGGATGGCCCGGTGGCCGTGGAAGACACGGAGCTGCGCGAGGAAAACCGCGCCTTGGTGAAAGGTTTTGTGGAAAGTGTTTTGATCCCTGGGGCGCTGGATCGGCTGGGCTTTTTCGTTGGACCGGACGGGTATCGAGAACACAATCCAGATCAGGGGGATGGGATTGTGGCGCTCAGGGCGGCGCTTGGGGCCCAAGGCCATGATGGGCGCCGGCTGATCCAATATCAGCGCTTGCACCGGGTGCTGGCTGATGGGAATTTTGTGCTCAGCGTCAGCGAAGGTTTGCGCGATGGGGTGCCCACGGCCTTTTATGATCTCTATCGGATCGCCCATGGGCATTTGGTAGAGCATTGGGACACGGTTGAAACGATCGCGCCCCGTTCTGATTGGAAGAATGACAACGGGAAGTTTTGACCTCGCAGGCAGCAATTGCGCCCGATCCTTCCCGTGCCAATTGTCCGATGGCGTTCTTCCTGGGCTGCAAAAGCGCGGCTAAAAAAACAAAAGGGCCGGAAAACCCGGCCCATTCATCAAGGTGTTTTTTGTTATCCTGCGGGATTAGGCGCGACGCTTGCGCCCCAGCAGGGTCAAACCGCCCAGACCAGCGACCAGCAGAATGCCTGCTGCGGGCAGGGGAACCGGTGCAATCGGAGGTGTCACAACCGGCGGTTTGGGGGTGTTGCCAGAACCGCCACCGGCGTTCTGATTGCCGCCGCCGCTGCCGGTATTGCCGCCAGTGCCATCGCCAATGCTGGTGCCACCGCCTGCGGTGCTGTCACCGCCACCAGTGATCGGGGTTCCGCCACCAGTATTTCCGCCACCCATAACTTGGTCAGTGATGTCATCGCGGTTGAAAGTATTGCCAAGGGAATCGCGCACGCTGGAGGCAACGGTCGTGTCCACCACGACATCTGCCACGGGATCACTCGAACCACCATTGCCGCCGCTGCCGCCACTGCTGCTGCCGCCACCAGAGCCGCTCGCCACATTGCCCAGCCACAAAGCGTTCAGCGAGCGAATGCCCAGACCGCGCTTGGCATTGCCACGCGCCCCGCGTTCAACGGGCTCGCTGTTAACGGTGGTCACTTGGTCGGTGATTGTGCCTGCTGCGGCCAATGCTTGCGCCGAGCCACCAGACGCGCCCGCGCCAGATCTCGGGCCGCTGTTTGTTGCGGCCAAACCGCCCCCAGCAACGTTGCGCGTGCTCACAGCGCCTGCGCTTTCGTTCAAGCTATCGCCGAACACCCAGTAGCTGGAATAAATTGCGTTCAGGGTCGACGCCCCGGCGGCCGGTGCCAAACCAGCCAGTGCAAGCGCCACTACAGAGGCACGTAATACTTGTGACATGTCTTCCCCCGTCATGATGGGTGGCCCGCACAAACACGGTAAATTAGTTACTGCCAACTTAACGTTTTTGTGTGTGAAGACAAGTGGCGCGTTACGCCTGGGGGCATATGTTGCGGGATTGTTTACGTATCCGCCTAAATTCACCGCTGGCCCGGGGGGATTATGCGGCGCTTATGGGGAGTTGTTCAGGGTTTTGCCCTGAAATTGCCCAGGTTTTGCCAGTATCGCGCCGGAAATGGCGGAATCACCATTCGATGATGGAAACTGCGTTAATGTTGAATTGTCGCTATTTTTGGGGCGGCACCATGGCGGGTTTTGGCCATGCGACGCCGCTGGGCGCGAATCGTCCTGGCCGCCCGGCTGGGTCTGTGGCGCCCCAGCCGATAGGTCTGTTAGCTCAAAAGCGCTTGCGACGGCGCATCAAAACCAGACCGGCCAAGGCTGCGGTGAGCCCTGCCAATGCCGGGGGCAGGGGCACAGGGCTTGGGGGCACCCCAACAGGGTTGGGATCGACAAAGTAATACACCCCTTCGTCGATATTGTTCAGCATGGCATCGACTGCGAGGATGTCGCTGGGAATATTCGGATCGCCGCCCAATCCATCGGGCAGGGGATAGATCTCCATCAAGCAATCACCGGGCCCACAAACCCCTGGATAATTAGCGGAATTGGTAAAGCTGGCACTGCTGATGCCGCGGAAATCCGCCACGGCTGGATCATAGGTGATAGGACCATTGGCATCGAGGCGGATGTCAAACAGCACCCCCGATTGGGTGATGAATAGATTGCTTACCAGCCCGCCGGCAATCGGGGCTTCAAAGGTGCCGATGGTGTTGGCGGGTGCGGTGAATATCCGAAATGTGGCGGCATGGCCCAGCATGGGAAAGCTGCTGACAATGCCTGCAATCAACAACGAAGCGCGAAATCTCATGTGAAATCCTTTCTCTTCACCCCTGCAAATCCCTGGGTGACGTAAGGTTAACACAATTTGAGGGTGAATTGATGAAGTATTTATCAATTATGAGCAGAAGCGGGTGTCATGCCAGTGACGCGCGCGCAACCTATGCGCGGGGGTGGGCCTGCCGGTAAGCTTCCATCAAGCGCGCGCTGTCGACGCTGGTATAGGCCTCGGTGGTGGAGAGCGAAGCATGGCCGAGCAGCTCTTGAATCGCGCGCAGATCACCGCCGCGTTCCAGCAAATGGGTGGCAAAACTATGGCGCAAGGCGTGGGGCGTCGCATTGGCGGGCAGGCCCAATTGCATGCGCGCCTGATGCAGGGTTTTGCGCAGCACCGCTGGGTTCAGTGCCCCGCCGCGCGCGCCGCGAAACAAAGCGCTGCCTGGTTCCAACTCATAGGGGCAAAGGCGGGTATAATGGTCTACCGCCTGGCGGGCCGCAGGCAGCACGGGCACAAGCCGATCTTTGCCGCCCTTGCCGCGAATGCGCAGGCTCTCGCCCAAAGGGGCTGCCTCGGCACGCAGGCCCATGGCTTCGGAAATGCGCAGCCCGCAGCCATACAGCAAGGTGATCACCGCCTCGTCCCGCGCGGCGATCCAAGGGGCGGTGGCATTGGCCCCGATGGTGTCGATCAGGGCAAGGGCACCGTCTTGGCTCACTGGGCGGGGCAATTTGCGGTTAAAACGTGGGCTGCGCAGAGACAGCACCAGGCTGGCGTCAAACCCTTCGCGTTCGGCCCACCAGGCAAAAAAGCTTTTCACCGCCGAGATTTGCCGCGCCAAAGACCGCGCCGCCAGACCGCGGGATTTTTCTCGGGCCATCCAGGCACGCAGATCCGTCAGGGTCAGGGCGCGCAATTGCGCCGGGGTGACCGACGCGCCGAAATACCCCGATAGAAAGCCGAAAAAACTGCTCAGATCCGTTTGATAGGCGGTCAGGGTGCGCGGGCTGGCATCTTGCAATGCGCTCAGATGCGCCAGCCAATCGGCCAGCAATGCGCTTAGCGCCGGGCTTGGCGGCGGCGCGGGCTCTGGCCGGGCCGGGCGGCGCGGGCTCACAACCAGCTGCGCAAGAGCCGTTCAAACACCGCGCCAAAAACTTCGAGCAAATCAGTCGCGTCACCGGGTTGGTATTGATCGGCCTGCGCCGAGCCAATCACCAGCATGCCGGGCAAACGGGTGGGGCCTAGATCCAAGGCCAAAACCGCTTCTGAACGGATCGCGGCGGCGTCTAGCCCGTAAATTTCCTCAACCCCATGGTGCAATTGGCGCAAGATGACCTTTTGCGGAATGGCTTTGCGCCCGCCGCTGCGATAGCGCGCTGTGTAGCCTTCGCTCACCACGGTAATGGTTTCCGCGCCGGGGCTGTCGGGCAGATCTAGCGCGGCGCCTTCCGCGCTTTCGATCACCAAGCGAATGGATTTGGCGCGCAGACAGTCGGACACTTCGCAATTAAGACCGGCTAGGAAATCGCCAAATTCCAGCGGGGCAATGAGCATCATCAAAGCGCGATGCACTTGGCGGGTCACGGCCACATTGTCATAAGCGGCGGCAATCACTGTTTGGTGGGTTTCTTCCAAACGGTCCAAACGCGAGGCCAGTCGGGCCATGGCCATGCCGCGCATATCCACCACATTGCCGCCCTGGGCGTTGGTTTGCGCGCTGGCCAGCGCTTCCATCACTTCGGGATCATCCAAGATCAGATTGGGATCGGATAGGATGCTTTGGCGCAAGGCGCTGCTCGCCTCTTGCGCGCTGGAATGGGTTGTCATGCTCTGCCTCGTGCTGCCTGTGACCGGCTGTTTTGTCACAGGTTAACACAAGCAATGGGCCCCGTCGCGGATTTTATTCACGCCGGGGCGGGTGTTGCTTGGCGCAGTCAGGCCGGGCCCGCTGCGATGCCAGGCACGGGGCTCAGAGGATGGTCTGGCCGGTTTTTTCCCAATCGGCCACAAAGGCGGCCAGGCCCTTATCGGTCAGCGGGTGTTCGGCCAGTTTGCGGATCACTGCCGGGGGGGCGGTCATCACATCAGCGCCGATTTTCGCCGCATCGGAGACATGGTTCACGGTGCGGATCGAAGCGGCCAGGATTTGGGTTTCAAAACCGTAATTGTCATAGATCTCGCGGATATCGGCGATCAGCTCCATCCCATCGAGGTTCACATCATCCAAACGGCCGATAAAGGGCGAGATGAAAGTGGCGCCCGCTTTGGCCGCGATCAGGGCTTGATTGGCCGAGAAGCACAAGGTGACATTGACCATTTTGCCTTCGCCCGAGAGCACTTTACAGGCTTTCAGCCCGTCCCAGGTCAACGGGACTTTCACGGTCACATTCGGCGCGATTTCCGCCAGTTTACGCCCTTCGGTGATCATCTCATCGGCTTTGAGCGACACCACTTCGGCGCTCACCGGGCCTTCTACAAGATCGCAAATCTCTTTGGTGACTTCCAAGATATTGCGCCCTGATTTCAGGATCAGCGAGGGGTTGGTGGTCACACCGTCCACCATGCCCAGCTCGTTCAATTCGGCGATGGCATCGATTTCGGCGGTATCTACGAAGAATTTCATGGCGGGCTCCGAAGGCTGTAACTGCGCGCCCTTTAGCCCAAGCAGCGCCCAGGGCAAAGGAAAACCGCGCGCAAGGCCCCTATGCGGCGCGGGCAGGGCCTTTCCTTCGCGCGGGCGCGGTTTTATCCAAAGCCTATGAGCGGTGATGAGATCCTTCCCGGTCAGCCCGTGGCAGTGCTGACCACTCAACCTTTGCCCGGTCCGCTGGATTACCGCGCCCCGGATCATGGCTGCGCTTTGGGCAGCTTTGTGGAGGTGCCTTTGGGGCCGCGCTTGGTGCCGGGGGTGGTTTGGGGGCCGGGCAGCGGTGATTACCCGCTGGAAAAGCTGCGCAAAATCAGCCGGGTGTTGGATCTGCCGGTGATGCAGGCCGAGATGCGCGCCTTTGTTGCTCGGGCGGCGGATTACACGCTGACGCCTTTGCCTGCGATGTTGCGCTTGGCCATGCGGGTGCCGGGCTTGCTCGAAGGGCCAGCGCTGCAAAAATTGCTGCGCCGGGGCGGGGCGGAACCTGCCCGCATGACCGAGGCGCGCAGCCGTGTGCTCGACGCGCTCGAGGAATTTGACGGCCAGCCGGTCACCCCTGGGGAATTGGCCAGCACCGCCGGGGTCAGTGCCGGTGTGGTGCGCGGCTTGGTGCAAGCGGGCACATTAACCGAAGAAGACGCGCCGCGGGATTTGCCCTTTCCGCGGCTTGATCCCGATTTGCCTGGCCATGCGCTGTTCGAAAGCCAAGCGCAAGCGGCCGAGGATCTGCGCGCCCGTGTGGCTGGTGGCGGCTATGGCACCACGCTTTTGCAAGGGGTGACAGGGTCGGGGAAAACCGAAGTTTACCTGGAAGCGGTCGCGGCCTGCCTCAAATCCGGGCGGCAGGCCCTTGTTCTATTGCCGGAAATTGCGCTGACGGGTGAATTTCTTGCGCGGGTGCAGGCGCGGTTCGGCGCAGCCCCGGCGGAATGGCATTCTGGCGTTACCCAAGCGGCGCGGCGGCGCTGTTGGCGGATGTTGGGGGCAGGTCAGGCGCAATTGGTGATCGGCGCGCGCTCGTCGCTATTTTTACCCTTTCAGGATCTGGGCTTGATCGTGGTCGATGAAGAACATGACAGCGCCTATAAGCAAGAAGACGGGGTGCTATATAATGCGCGCGATATGGCGGTGCTGCGGGCCTCGCTGGCGGGGGCGCAGGTGGTGCTGGCCTCGGCCACCCCATCATTGGAAAGCTGGGTGAATGCGGAGGCGGGCAAATATGCCCGGCTGCGCCTGACCGCGCGGGTGGGTGCGGCGCGTTTGCCCGAGATGCAGGCCATTGATCTGCGCAGCCAAGATATGCCCGCGCAAAGCTGGCTTTCGCCGCGTCTAAAAGCGGAAACCGCCACCCGTTTGGCCCGGGGCGAGCAGGTGCTCTATTTCCTGAACCGGCGCGGCTATGCGCCGGTGACGGTCTGCCGGGCCTGCGGGCATCAATTGGGCTGTGATCACTGCGATGCCCGGCTGGTGGAGCATCGCTTTCAAAAACGGCTCATGTGCCATCAATGCGGCGAGAGCCAGCCGATCCCTAAGGCTTGCCCGAAATGCGGGGCCGAAGATCGCCTGGCCCCGGTGGGGCCGGGGGTGGAGCGGCTGGCCGAAGAGGCGCAAGCGGCCTTTCCAGAGGCGCGCCTGGCGGTGTTGTCCTCGGATCTTTTTGCCTCGGCGCGGTCGTTGAAAGAGCGCATTGCCGAGATCGCCCAAGGCGGGGCGGATATTATCCTGGGCACGCAGCTTGTGGCCAAAGGGCATAATTTCCCGCTGCTGACCTTGGTTGGGGTGATTGATGCGGATCTTGGGCTGCAGGGTTCGGATTTGCGCGCGGCAGAGCGCAGCTTTCAACTGATCCGCCAGGTGGCGGGGCGCGCTGGGCGCTCTGAACTGCCGGGGCTGGCTTTGGTGCAAACCTTGCAGCCAGAGCATCCGGTGATCCAAGCGATTCTATCGGGGCAGGAAGAGGCGTTTTGGCGGGCCGAGGCCGCGGAGCGCGAAGCTTTTGGCATGCCCCCTTTTGGGCGGATGGCGGGGATTATTTTATCGGGGCCGGATTTGGCGCAGGTGATGGAATTGGGCACCGCGCTTCAGCGCAGCGCCGATCCTTTGCGCGCCATTGGGGCCGAGGTTTGGGGGCCTGCGCCTGCGCCGATTGCCAGGGTGCGGGGGCGGCACCGGGTGCGGCTTCTGGTCAAAGCCCCGAAGGGCGTGGCGCTGCAAGGGGCATTGCGGACCTGGCTTGCTCCGATCCGCTTGCGCGGGCAATTGCGCTTGGCGGTGGATATCGACCCCCAGAGCTTTTTCTAGCAACCCGAGGTTTTAAGCGGTCTGTTCCTGCGCGCCGGATTGATCCACCAGAAAATCGGTGATGCCCGCCCCGATCCACATGCAAAACAGCGCCAGCCAAGCGGTGCCCACAAAGATCGACCCGCCGGTGACGCCCGCGCCAATGGCGCAGCCTCCGGCCAGCATGGCGCCAAAGCCCATGAGCACCGCGCCCAGGATCGAGCGGCGCATGGCGGCGGCCCCTTCAAAGCCCTGCCAGCGGCTTTCGCCGGCCAGTTTTGCAGCGAAGAACGCGCCGATAAACACGCCGGGCACCAGGCCCACATCGAATTCCAGCACCGCGCTGCGATCTAGCAAGAACATCAAAGTATGGGCGGAGGGGCCAGAGAATGTGGCGCTTTCCACCTGTACCGGCTCAAAGGCCACTTGGCTGAGCCCATAGGTCAGCACCCAGCCCACGGCCACAGCAAAGCCAACGCCCGAGGCGAAGAACAGGGTTTTCACGCTCAGCCCATTGCGGCGCACCAGCACAAAAGCCAGCGCGGCAATGGCCAGGCCCAGCAGCAACCCGCTGATCTCGGGCAGGCCCAAAGCCTCGATCAGGTTCACATTCACCCCGCCTTGGGTGGTCCACAACATGGCCAAACGGTCGCGGAGCGGGGCCAAAAGCCCGCTCAGGCTCATTTGCGCGACCACCGCGAAAATCAGCCCCGAGACCAGCGAGCGCAGATTGCCCGTGGCCGCCAAGACCAAGAGCCGCCCCGAGCAGCCTCTCGCCAATACCATGCCGCAGCCAAACATCAGCCCGCCAATGATCGCGCCGGACCAAGAGCCAGTGACCGCCATCATCCGCGCATCGCTGGGATGCATCAGCCCCATCAGGCTGGCCCCTTGAACCCAGATCACCGCGGTGGAAAAGGTCAAAAGCCAAATCGCCACGCGCGGGCCAAGCTGCCCACGGGCGAATTCCACCGTGGCCGCGCGCAGGCAAAATTGCGAGCGTTGGGCAGCAATGCCAAAGATCACCCCGGTGATCAGCCCGAATAATGCTGCGGTCGGAGCTTCGCCGATCCGTTCAACAATGCTGAGAATGTCCATGCGTTTCGGCGCCTCCCATAGTCACATTCGGTTATATGCATAAACTAAATGCCTGCCCGCTTTGATTTGGATCAGGGCGCGGGGTTTCAGCGCGTTTGGCGCAATTGCACAGGCTCTGTGCGCAGATCCGGGGCGATTCCGCTCGCTTTTGTGCTTTGGGCTTTGTAACGGGGCCTATGATCACCCGCGTGTCTCAAACCATTTTGCCCCTCGATCAAGCCAAGCATCTGCCCATTTGGCGGCGGCCCGTGAGCCTTTTGATCCTGATGGCCTTTGCCATGCCGCTGGCCTTTTCCACTTGGCTGGCGCTGCTGAACAATTTCGTTATCGAACAAGCTGGTTTTGACGGGGCCGATATTGGCTGGCTGCATACGGTGCGGGAAATTCCGGGCTTTCTGGCCATTGGGATGATCGCGCTGATCATGGTGATGCGCGAGCAGATCCTGGGCATCACCTCGCTGATCTTGCTGGGGGTGGCCACGGCGCTGACTGGATTTTTCCCGCAAATGGGCGGGATTTTGATGCTGACTTTGCTCAGCTCGATCGGGTTTCACTATTTCGAGACGGTCAATCAATCTCTGCAATTGCAATGGCTGCCAAAGGATCGCGCGCCGCAATTGCTGGGCTGGATATTGGCCGCAGGCTCGGCGGCCTCGCTTTTGGCCTATGGGCTTTTGGTGCTGACCTGGAAGACGCTCGATCTGTCTTATGTCACTGTTTACATGATCTCGGGCGGGCTGACGGCGGCGATCGCGATCTTCTGCTTGCTG
>JAOXSB010000305.1 GCA_025800345.1 Mangrovicoccus sp.
TATGGCAGGCGGTCACGAAACCGCTCTTGCATCTCCTCGGCAGAGGCGAACCGACCTTGGCGTTTCGCCGCCGGATGCACATAGCCCTCGGGCAGCGCATCCCCCATCTGATAGAGCGCCAGCGGCATAATCACCGGATCCACCAAGATGAGCCGTTGAAATCGTTGCGGGGCCCGCGCCGCAGCCCCGATCAAGATATGCCCGCCCATGGAATGCCCGGCCCCAACCATATGGCGCAGATCAAGCGCCTCAATCACCGCCAGCGCATCGTCGATAAAGCCGGTCCAGTCGGGCAAGGGGCCACCAGAGCTGCGGCCATGGCCCCGGTGATCCAAAGCCACGGAATGACAGCGCGGCAGCCGCGCCAGCACCTGATCCCAACAACGTGCATGAAAGCCCGCCGCATGTAGCAAGAGCAATGTGGGCCCGTGCCCTTTCAGATCGCGATGACGCTCTGCATAGCCGATATCGATCCCATTCCTATGGATGGTTTTCTCAACCAGACCCATCGCTCCCCCCAAACTCACCCCTGGCGCAGTCCGGCCAGTGCAACATAAAACCCCCCGGTATTCTATGCGCTTTGATGATCCTTAACCTCGCCTCACCGGGTAACAGCAGGCACTGGTTGGCTCTTGGGCGGCGCATTTACGCACCCCGCCTTGGATATAAGCGCAACGGCGCGCGCTTATCTTCCCTTGGGAACGCCCTCTCGAATGGCTTGGGAATATCCGGGCTTCACGCCGAAAGCTTGGCCTTTGGGCGAAACGCTTCCCAGCTCTCGCAGCTCTTGGACCGAATAATGCGGGTTAAGCGATCCAGCGTCATAGGCATATTCGGGCAAATACCCGTTCACGATCATGCGCCAATCCCAACTTGGACGCGCGCCCATCGCGCGCATCATCTTCCACACCACGGTGGTGCAATTGGTTGTGATGGAATTATACCAACGCGGGGTGCGAGACAGGACATTCGCCGCATGAACATATTCCGTAAGCAGCCGTCGCGCGGATTGTTTGTCGGTCGCTAGGCGAAACAAGCGCACATCTTCTTTCCTGAGATTAGTCCGCAAGCCAATCACATCTTTCTCGGTTGCCGCGATAATCACCAGCGGGTTTGCCTTGAACGCATCTGCGATGGGCGAAAACACCCCGCCGAGCGAGCGCCTGACTTCCACGGACCAAGTCAGATATTGGCCATCGGCAAATCCAAAACTCACGATCATATGGGCCATTTGCGGCCCGGCCCAATAAGACAGAAAAAGATCCACACTGGCGAGCTGATCAAGATCATATCTTTGCGTGATCCAATGGGGCGTCGCTTCATTTGCGCTCTGCCAATCGAAATCTCTGACCCCTTTCAGAACCAGCACGTCGCCTTCGATCTCGCCGGTAACTTGCTCGGCCACATCGGGGGCCCAAACCCCCTCTGCCGGGGGGTGCAAGCTTGCCCACCAGCCCAACAGCGCCGCGGTGCTTAGGGCAAATAACGCCAATGCGGGCCCGCGTCCCGCTTGCCGGGATGAAAAAATGGCTCTGAGCCCGATCAGAGCAAAGGCAAAACAAAGGCCATAGCCAACCCATTGCGGGCCCGGTGCCCGATACCAAAGCGCCAAGGCGCCCCAAAGGGTGATCAGGGCAATTGCCACCTTCCCTAAGATCCTTGCGGAATGTCGAAGGATTGAAACCAGTTTCACGTTGCTAAGCAATTTTTTGCACTCATCGAAGGACCGGTAAAATCAGAATTGATGTTACATTACCCCTCAACCTGAAAAGAAAAACAGATATCGCCACGTGACGCGGTCGAGGCACCGTAAAACTAACCAGCAACCCAATACGAACCCGCCCTGTTCCACGGCCCGCCAGAGCCCGTTAACAGCGATTACGACCTCCTCCTGATACCATTTTCAGGCCGATCCGCTTTGCGAATTGGCGGCCAGATCCCTCGGCCCAGACCCTCAACCTTTTTGCGAAAGTGTGCTGCCGCGTTAGGTCCATGATGCCGCTCCGAAGCTATGCGGATCACTATAACGGTGCGCTCATGCTGCGGGCCTGGCACAGATGCGACCGGCATTTCATCAAGGCGTTGCACAGGTCTCGCTTCGATGCGACATCGCTATAGGTGAGGAACTTGACCAGTCACGCAGGTATAACGGCGAACATGGCACATGATCGCGAACTCCTAACACGCATCGGGGCTGGCGACCGCGAGGCCATGCGCCAGTTTTACGAGGAACATCATTCAGGCCTTACGGGGTTTATCCGCTCGCGTGGCGCAGATGCATCGGCTGCGGCTGACGTGGTGCAGGACACCATGCTAGAGGTCTGGCGCAACGCGGAACGCTATCGCGGTGACGCGGCCGCCCGCACCTGGCTTTTCTCCATTGCCCGCAACAAGCTGATCGACCGCATGCGCAAAAACGCGCGTTTGAGCCCAGTGGAGGATGTCCCCGAGGAAATCGACCAAGCCCCAGGGCCAGAAGCCACGGCCATTGCCAGTGCAGAGGCGGCGCGGGTTAGAGCGTGCCTTGATGGTTTGAAGCCTGACCATCTAAGCGTCATCCGCCTGGCCTTTTATGAGGACATGACCTACGGCGAAATCTCGCGGCTGGAAGGGATCCCCGCGGGGACCGTTAAAACCCGCGTCTTCCACGCCAAGCAGTTGCTGATGCGCTGTCTCGGCATATCCTGAGCGGCGCGGGGCGCTTATTCTATCGTGACGCTTACAGCCAAATCGGGGCGGTCACTAAGGGCAGCGCGTGCGGCATCCCTTTGCGCCTCGCTTGGAAACGAAATCCGATAGACCCCCATGGCGCTAGGCCCGTCAAGAATGCTGCCATCAAAGCTTCGCAACACCTCTGAGATGTCCCCCATTTCCGCGCTGCCTGCGAACATCACTTGCAAAATGGGGCCAGAGGCGGCTTCCGTTACCGGTGCATACCCCTCCGTGCGGATACGATCCAGAACGGGCACTGCCGCCAGTTGCCACAGCATCACCGAGGCCAAAACCAAGCCCGCCGCCTGAGCAAGTGACAGCTTCACCGGGCGGTTTGTATTGGCCGCAACCGGGCGCTCGGCATCAAGGGCTTCAGTGAGACTGGCCCAACCGGCCTCCAGATCAGCCGCGGCGTCTTGCCGGGCAAACTCGGCGCGCGCAGATCGCAGGGCGGCAACCTCCGCCGCCAGTTGGTCATCGGCCGCAATCTCAGCTTCAAACTGGCGCCGCGCATCCGCTGGCAATTTGTCCTGCATATAAGCAAGAAGGCGCTCTTCGCGATCCATGGTGCCTCCTTTCGTGGGGCGGGCGTGGTCTTCCCGTGCCGAGGTGGTCCGCTGCCTTTACAAACAAGGCTAAACCATCTGTCGTGCAAGCAGCCAACCCGGTTCAGAATTAGATTTGCATAAATGCAAAATAATTGAACCCTTGGCCCCTGCGAGTCGACCTAACCGAAGGCAGCTGTTCCCATTGGAGATGACCATGCAAGCTTTCGCAAACCTTATTCGGAGACAGGGCAACCCCGCCCCTTGGGCCCTGTGTTGCCTGCTTGCAGCCGCTTGGGTGCTTGCGGCCTGCACGACGGATACACCGGGACAGCTCACGCAAAAGGCCGCCCAGGCTCCAACCGTGGACGAGCGCGAAGTCATCGCGCTCTTGCCCGAGGATCAACCGCTTGAGAGCCTCATGAAGACCGCCCAGGCGCGCGGCTATCTGTGGACAAACACCACTCCGCTGCCCTCGCTTGGACTGCGCATGATCACCTTCGAGAAACCCGGCGATGTCACAGGCGCACAGGCCATTGCGGCGCTTGAGGCTGCGGTGCCCGCATCGACCGCTGGCATCAACCATGCCTACCATTTGCAGAGCTTGGAACCCGGTGGACCCGCGCGAAGCTATGCCCAAGCCCTCTTGGACTGGCCGAACCGCCGCTGTCAGGCCCATGGCCCGGTCGGGCTCATAGATACACAAATAGACACCCGGGCACCTAACCTGGCAAACACCCGTGTGGTATCGCGTCACTTCGCGCCCGACCGGTCAATATCACCCCGGCACGGCACAGAGGTTGCAAGCCAGCTCGCCGATCCCAGCATGATCGCGGGACTTACTATATATAATGCCAGTGTGGTCGGGCAAAGCCGGGACGGCGGCATCGCCGCCGGGGCGGATGATCTGATCCGCGCGTTGGATTGGCTGGCAGGGCAAGATGTACGCGTGGTGAACCTTTCGCTTGCCGGTCCGTTCAACAAACTGCTTGATCTTGCCGTGTCCGAAGCCACGGCGCGGGGAATGGTTCTAGTTGCTGCGGTGGGAAATGCTGGCCCGAATGTGGCGCCGCAATACCCCGCCGCTTTTCCATCGGTGATTGCTGTAACCGCGATTGACGCCGATCGTGACATCTATCGCAACGCTGTCCGAGGCCCCTTTGTCGATTTCGCCGCGCCAGGGGTGGATGTTTTCATCCCTTCTGTAGATGGCGGCCGGTTCGTCACCGGCACATCTATCGCTGCCCCTTTCGTGACCGCACGCATCCTGGCCGACAAGGATCTTATGCGAGACCCCAAACCGGCCAATATCCGTGAGCGCCTGGCTGTATCGAGCGAGGATCTGGGCCGGCGCGGCGCGGACCCGGTATTTGGATCTGGGCTGCCCAAAGCCACTGGGCTCTGCCACTGACAATAGATTTCCCCGAATGACTTTCGGCGCCAGGCCCATCTGTTGCCCGCTGGCGAAAAATCCATGTCATTGTTTTATATATACTTCTTGACCTGCCAGAGGCGCTGCAATGCTGCGCCTTGCCTTTGCCGATAAACAAATCCCCAAAAAATTATCCTTTCTTTGAACCAAAACGCTGTGACCCGCGACCCACTGATACTCGCTGCTGTGAGTGTTGGATCGAAGCGGTTCACAACCCCGGCCAAAGATCATCAGCGGCATCAAATGCCCTCGGGCTCAAACGCGTGATGCAAGGAAAAACAAAATGTCTTTCGGCTTCCCTCTCAAAGGCTTCACTATTCCTGGTTCGGAAAATTCCGATCTTCTGATTGGCTTCATCGGGGATGATTTCATCGATGGCAAAGGCGGTGATGACCTGCTCCTGGGCCTCTTGGGCAATGATCAGATATATGGCGGCGATGGCGCCGACCTGCTGGCCGGTGGCTGGGGCAATGACATGCTTGTCGGCAATAAGGGCGACGATTTTGTGTTCGGCGGCGCGGGCTATGATCTGCTGGTGTGGAACAATGGCGACGGCTCCGACCTGATGAACGGTGGCACCGGCTATGACAAGGTTCAGGTGAATTTTAACACTGATCTCGTCAATGATGATCTGCAAAACAAAGATGTGGCGGAGTTCTCGGTCACGCCATACGGGGTGCAATTCGCCCGTGTTGAGTTGAACGATCAAGCGGTGAATGGATTGTTCCAGCTCGACATTCGCGAGACCGAAGAATTGGAGACGAATTTTGGCGGCGGAGACGATGCGGCGAAACTCATCGGGACCGTTCTAGAGGAAATCAAACTCACGCTCGATGGTGGCGAGGGTATTGATCTGCTGGACCTGTCGCAGCTCGCATCGGGTCAGAGCGTGGATCTGCACAAGGGCAAGGCAGGCAGCGCCCATGTGACGAATTTCGAAAACGTGCTGGGCACAGCGTTTGACGATGAGATTATCGGCGACAAATACGCCAATGTCATCAGCGGCGGCGATGGCATGGACACGATCAAAGGCAAAGGCGGCAGTGACACCCTGGTGGGCAACAAGGGCAACGATTTTGTGTTCGGTGGCAGCGGCGATGACCTGCTGGTCTGGAACAATGGCGATGGCTCTGACCTGCTCAATGGCGGTCGGGACTATGACAAGGTTCAGGTGAATTTCGACACCGATCTTGTCAATGATGACCTGCAAAACAAGGATGTGGCGGAATTCTCGGTCACGTCCCGGGGGGTGCAATTCGCCCGTGTTGAGTTGAATGATCAAGCGGTGAACGGTCTGTTCCAACTGGATATCCGCAACACCGAGAAGCTGGAAACCAACTTTGGCGGCGGCGATGATGCGGCCCAGATCGTTGGGACAGTGCTGCACAAGATCAAGCTTGATCTCGACGGCGGCGATGGCATCGATGTGCTGGACTTTTCCCAAGCCGGTAAAGCCGTGGAAGTGGATCTGGCAGCGGGCACGGCGGGCACCGCTGTGATCACCGGCTTTGAGAATGTGATCGGCAGCGATTTTAGCGACGTGATCATTGGCGATGACGGCAACAATGTGATCGAGGCCAAATCCGGCAACGATATTCTCACCGGCAAAGGCGGCGCGGATATCTTCGTTTTCAATCAGTCCGACACTGGCGTGAAGGTCATCACAGATTTCGAGCTTGGCGTTGATGCGCTGAAATTCCAAACCACTGCGGAGCTGAGCGCCCAAGACCTTCTGGCGTCATTGGTTCAGGATGGCGAGGACGTGACCCTGGAGATCTCTGGCAAAGAGATCGTGATCGAAAACACCGATGTGAACAGCTTCGCGACCGAGGATTTCATGTTCGCCTAAGGCACTAGAAGAGGTTTCAGCTGACCCGAGACCCGCCGGTTGCACGCATGTTGCACTGGCGGGTTTTGTCTTGGCCTTTCCAGTCCTTCACGCAAGCCTTGCGCCAATGGGCACGAACCTCCTGCGCGCGGGGCACCCTCGCCCGGAGTCAACAAGAGGCTGATCTGCTGGCTGGGCTATGCGGGAAATGGTGGTGCACGTTACAAAGCCGCCCTATGACCTGTTTAAAAAATCAAACAGCATCGCGTTGAACAGGGCTTCTTTCTCAAGATGCACCCCATGCGCGCCGCCGGGGATGACACCAAGCCGGGCGCGCGGCAGTTCAGACCATAACCGGTTGATCTGGGCCCAGGGATAAGTGCGGTCGCAATCCCCCCACAGGATCAGGGTCTCGTGGTCAAGCGCGCTCAACTGAGCCTCACCGGACCAATCCCGCATCGCTTCAAGCCCGGCATGAAAGGCACTGAGCGATGCGCGTTCGGCGATCGCCGCGCAGGCGTCATAATTGGGTGCGGCTGCTCCATCGCGAAACCAGGTGGCCGCGATGCGGCGCGCTGTATTTCGAATGCCGTCCTCTTCGGCGCGCTGCTTGCTCGTTTCAATCGTCTCGAACCGTCCCGGCAACAGGCCCAAAGCGCCGGTGGCATAGAACACCAGCCGGTCGATAGCAGCCGCATCGCGCCGGGCGATTTCCTGGGCGATCATCCCGCCCATGGAATGGCCCAGCAGGTGATAGCGCGCGACGCCCGTCTCCCTGAGTTTGCCAATCACCCAATCGGCCATGGACACGATGCTGCGCAGCGGTGGCAGATGAGCGTTCTGGCCAAAACCGGGCAAATCCATCGCGATCACCGGGGCCACCAGATCCAATGGGCGGCGCTGACCCTGCCACTGGGCGCTGCCACCCAGAAACCCATGCACCATCACCAAGGGCGTCACTTACGCTGACCCTGTACGATCCGATCCAGGATCATGGCACAGAACAGGATCGCAAAGCCTGCCAGAATACCCTGACCAACATTCGCATATTGCAGCGCCTCCAGCACATCCTCGCCCAACCCCTTGGCTCCGATCAGCGACGCGACCACGACCATGGCAAGGGACAGCATGATAGTCTGGTTGATCCCGGCGCGGATGGAGGGGCTGGCCAGCGGCAGATCCACCTTGGTCAGCAAATACCATTTATTCGCGCCGAAACTTATCGCCGCCTCGCGCACGCTTTCTGGAACACCGCGCAACCCCAGCACCGTCAAGCGCACCACAGGCGTTCCGCCAAAAATCATCGTCGTGACAACAGCGGCAGGTTTGCCGGTGCCGAAAAAGGCAATCACCGGGATCATGAACACAAAGGCCGGCATGGTTTGCATGAAGTCCATGATCGGTTGGATTACCGCATAAAAGCGCGGACGGCGCGCAGCAAACATGCCCAGCGGGATGCCGATAATGATCGACAGGCAGGCAGCAGTGCCCAAAAGCGCAAGGGTGGTCATGGCTTTGTCCCAAAAGCTCAACAGCCCCATATAGGCGAGGAACGCGCCGGAATAGATCGCCATGCGCAGCCCAGCGGTCAGCCAGGTCAGCAAGATGATCAGCGCCGCAATAACGATCCAAGGCGTGCTGACAAAGACCAGCTCCAGCGCGTCGAGCATGAGCCGGATCCCATAGGTGATCGCATCAAACAGCGCCTCGCCTCGCAGCACCGCCCAGTTAAAAAAGGCTTCGACCTTTTCAATGCTGACCAGCCGGATTCCCGGGTCGGTGGGAAAGGCGCTCAGCACGGCAAAGCGGCCCGGAAAGCTGTAATGGATCATGGCGACCGCGATGATTGCACCCATGAAGACCGCGCTAAAAATGATCTGGCTGCGCGGCATGCCGGACCGGATCGAGCGATCCGAAAGCCACTCGGTAAAACGCGCCTCCAGTGCCCAGTTGGCGGAAATGGCTTGGACAAGCTTGGCCAGAACCAGCAAAATGACCCCGCTCAGGACAATGCTGGGGCCCTGGGCGGCCAGGGCGGCGGCCTCTTCTCGTATGCCGCCGATATTAGCCTCAAGCCCATCCACCGCCCGTTGAAAGGCAGCAACCCGGTCCGAGCCGCTCTCGATGGCGGCGGCCAGTTGCTGGCGGCGCAAATTAAGCGTGCCCTCAATCGAGGCAATCCGCGCTAAAGCATCAGCGGCCAGATCCCCAAACAGCCCCCGCGCGATCTGCACAAAGGCAATGGCTTCAAGGATGAGGAAGCTCAACGCCCAAGACCAGAGCCCGCGCGCCCCGAACCAGATCGGACCAAAAAGGCCCGCCATAGCGTTGAATGTGGGGGTAAAGCGCGCCGAGGCCCCGACCCGGTCGAAATTTCGGATATAGTAATCAGGGTGGGTGCGCACAAAGGCGCGGATATTGGCCCTGCGCTCTTCGGCATAGGCCAAAGCCGCCGCGCTTTGGGTATCGTCTAGAGGGTTGAGACTGTTGTCCTTCATGACATTTCCGTCCCTTCAATGACCGTGCGCAAAAGATCGGCCCTGGAGATGACCCCGATGTCACGTCCCTCTTCCTGCACTAGGATGGGGCTGTCATCATCTATGGCCAGAGTGATGAGAGTGCTGAGGGTTTCGCCGCTGCCCACCCGCGGCGCTTGCGCAGAAAGAGGCGGCTCCGTCGCCAGATACGCCTCAATCGGGCGCATCACCGCTTTGGCATGAACCACCTTGAGCCGGGAAATCCCTGCCACGAAATCGGCAACATAATCATCGGCCGGATGCATCACGATATCTTCGGCCGTACCCATCTGCACCATCTGACCATCGCGCATAATGGCGATCCGATCACCAATGCGCACCGCTTCGTCCAGATCATGAGTGATGAAAACCGTGGTTTTCTTGAGGATCTTCGACAGACGGATAAACTCATCCTGCAATTGCCGTCGGATCAGGGGATCAAGCGCCGAGAATGGCTCGTCCATCAACAGCACATCGGGATTGGCAGCGAGCGCACGCGCCAGCCCCACCCGTTGCTGCATACCGCCCGAAAGCTCATGGGCAAATTTCTGGCCCCAGGCACCAAGCTCTACGATATCGAGAATGGCTGCGGCCTGCCGCAACCGCTCGTTCTTGGGCACTTGGCGGATCTCCAGCGGCATGGCGACATTGTCCAGCACGGAACGATGGGGCATCAACGCAAAATTCTGGAAGACCATCCCGATTTTCTGATTGCGAAAGCGCTGCAGCGCCCTCGGATCAAGCCCACAAACATCGGTGCCCTCAATCTCGATCCGGCCCGCGGTGGGCTCGAGCAGCCGGTTGAAATGGCGCACCAAAGTGGATTTGCCGCTTCCAGAAAGCCCCATGATACAAAATATCTCGCCGCGACTGACCGAGAGGCTCACATCGGCCACCCCGATCACGGCATTGTATTCCTCGAGCACGTCAGCCTTGCTCAACCCGCGCTCGCGGATGGCTTGCAAAGCGGCTTCGGGTTTGGCGCCGAAAATCTTCCAGACATTGGAAATTTCGATCACGGGTTCAGGGATCATGGAGGAGCGCCTTGCGGTTTGCTTCAAAGCGGCACCGGAAAGCCCGGTACCGCGCATTCTGGGGTTCGGCTCAAAGACCAAGCATCGCGTCAACCCGGTCGGAATTGGCAGCAACCCACTCTGCCGCGACCTCGGAAGGCTCCCGGCCTTTGGCGCTGATCTCATAGGCAAGGCTGCTCACATCATCCGCCGTAAGGACAAAGCCGGCAAAGAATTCTGCAATCGCTGGCGAGCGCGTTTCCAATGAATTGGACCAGGCAATCTGAACCTGCTTGAGCGCATCCTTGGTTGCGACGCTGGATTTATTGTACCAATCCGCATCATCCGAAGGCTGCAACATCACATATTTGGCGGGGTCATAGGTCGGCTCAGTGAGCATCTCGACATCGAACATGAACCAAACGGCGTGAGGCTTATAGCAGTAGAAAGCATAGCCTTCGCCCTTGGCGATCGAGTCCTTGATGCGCGCGGTCTTTACCGCCTCTTCGGCGCGGATCGGCTCGATGAAGTCCAAAAGCCCATAATCGCGGACTTTCACTTCATTGACATTGGCCGAGGCCCAACCTGGGGCACCGATCCACATCTCGCCTTTGCCATTGCCATCGCTATCCATCAGCGCGGCCACATCCGGACGCCCCAGATCAGCAATGTCCGTGATATTGTTGGCTGCGGCAAAGGCTTTCGAAACGCAAAAACCCTGATTGCCTTCATAAGGGTTCGACGACAGCGTCACGGTCCCGGCGCCATCGACATATTTCTTGGTAAAGCTCTCCTGATTGGGCAGCCAGACATCGGGATGCACGTCGATATCCCCTTTGCCCTGATCCATGGCCTGGAAAATCGTCGCATTATTGCCCGGCACATATTCCACCGTTCCGCCGATGCGCGAGGTCACGATCTCGCCCAGCACATGGGCGATGGCTTGCGCACCGGTCCATGAGGGTACACCGATCTTGACCTCTTCGGCAAAGACAGGGGCGCTGATGGCGCTGGCGAAAAGAACGCTGAGCAGCGTTTGCTTGATGTGCATGGATCGGATCTCCGTATTGGATCTTATCAGGGGATTTGGGGATTGTTTGCTTATGTGAGATAGCCGGGCAGGCCGAAGCTGTCGGGATAGCCAAAAAGCGCCGCGCTGCCGCCGGTATGGAGGAACACGACATTCTCCATCCCGTCGAAATAGCCCTTGCGGATCTGGTCGATCAGCCCATCGAGCCCCTTGCCGGAATAGACCGGGTCAAAAAGCAGCCCTTCGGTCTGCGCCAGCAGTTTAAGAGCCGCGATCATGCCATCGGTGGCCAGCCCATAGCCGGGCCCGACATAATCGCAATTGGCGCGCACGCTATCGCGGGGGATCTCAGTGCCCGTGCCCATATAGCTCGCCGTGCGCAGAGCCAGATCATGGACCATGCTCTCCTGCTTTTCCTGCGGCGCGCGCACACCGATGCCGAGCAGATGAATATCGCTTTGAATTGCTGCCAGCCCGGCCACAAGACCGGCCTGAGTGCCCGAACTGCCGGTGGCATGCACCAGAGCGTCAATCTTGAGCCCCATATGGATGGCTTGTTCGGCCAGCTCGCGGGCGCAATTGACATAGCCCAAAGCCCCAATGGGGTTCGAGCCTCCTCCAGGGATGATATAGGGCCGTTTGCCTTCCTTGAGCAGAGTTTCGGCCAATGCCTCCATTTCTGCATTCATATCGGCGCCGCCGCCGCGCTTGGAAACGCTCGCCCCATGCAGGCGGTCCAGCAGCACATTGCCGTTCAGGATGTAACTGGGATCATCTGAGCCGGTGCGATCTTCCAGCAGGATATGACATGCGAGCCCCAGTTTGGCGGCGGCTGCGGCCGTCTGGCGGGCATGGTTGGATTGGGTCGCTCCCTGGGTGATGATCGTATCCGCGCCTTGCTGCAAGGCGTCGGCCATCAGGAATTCCAGCTTTCGGGTTTTGTTGCCGCCCGAGGAAAGCCCGGTGCAATCATCCCGCTTTACCCAAAGGCGCGGGCCACCCAACTCTTCGCTGAGCCGATCCATCGGCTCAAGAGGTGTCGGCAGATGGCCCAATGCCACTCTGGGAAATTTCGCCAATGTGATCGAGAGATCCTTGCAAAGGCTCTTGGCCATGTCCGGCACGCCATTGGAATTCGGGTCGGTCATATCTTGTGTATTTGCCACCAAACTGCGTCCTCCGCTTCATAGCCAAAGCGTTTCCATCTCTGAGAGAGAAAAACAGTGCTTTTCACTTGGGCTGCTCATACTAATAGTATGAGCGAGAGGGCGTTTTGATGGATATGAACTGGTTTGAGGATGTTTTGGTCCTGCTCGAAGAGGGCAATATGAGCCGCGCAGCGGCACGGCGAAACATAACCCAGCCTGCATTTTCAAGGCGTATCCGCAGTTTTGAGGATTGGCTCGGGACAGAGGTTCTGGCCCGCAAGACCAACCGGGTGGAACTCACCGAAGCGCTCACCTCCAATGAGGATGAAATCCGGGCGCTGATGTCGCGATTGCGGGAGTTGCGCAGAAAAATAGCATATTATGATCCCACCAGAACTGAACTGGCGATCGCGGCGCAACATGCCTCGGTATTTTCGACCTTTCCGGACATGGCCCTGCGCGCCAAAACCGCCTTTCCCGGTGTGCGATTCCGGTTGCGGGCCGGCAATCTCAGCGATTGTGTCACGCTGTTTCTGCGCGGCGATACGAGCATGCTTTTATGTTACGAAGCCCAGAATTCCGCGCCCTTGCCTTTCGGGCCCGATCTGTTGCGTGGCCGCTGGGGTCATGACTATCTGATCCCGGTAATTGGCGGCGTATTGCGTTATTCTGTAAGGGATAATCGCAGCATTCCCGATGACACGCCGGCCATCATCTATCCCGAAAGCAGCTATTTCGGAGAGGTTTTGCGCCGGAATGCACGCCGTTTCGGGACACTTGAGCATTGCCGAAATCCGGTCTGTGAGACGGCCTTCTCAAGTGGCATCCGCGAGATGGCGCTCAAAGGTCTCGGGGTGGGCTGGGTTCCCTTCAGCATGGTTCATCAGGAATTGGAGAGCGGCGAGCTTATTTCTTTGGTCCATCAGTTCGGCCAAGAGCCGCTGGATGTGGCAATCTACGCCGATCGCAACGAAGAAATGGCCCTTAGCCTGCTCAAATTCTGGGCGGTTGATGTTTAAGGCAGATTTTTCGATTGGCTTGCGCGCGCGGTGCCAGCAGGGCTGAGCCATTGTGACATTGCCTCGGTAATCCCCGGCCTGAGAAAACCATGTCGCATGGCCTCAGGCGCCTTTGCCTGGTTGCTGAATTTGCCCGATGCGCAGGCCCAGGCAGCGCGTATTGCGGGCGCCGTAAAATTAACCGTCGCGGTCCGCAAAGCGTCCACTGGCGCCTGAAATCAAGCGGTTTTCAGCCCGGCACTCTCGGCCCAGGTTACCATCGCGGTTTCTCGAAGCTGGCGGAAAATTTGGGATGGCATTGCGTGGCGTGGCAGATGGAACAAATTGCTGATCGGATCATGAATCGACACGAACCGCTGCGCCTCGCCCGGGGATTTAAACCGCTTCATCAGCCGTT
>JAOXSB010000307.1 GCA_025800345.1 Mangrovicoccus sp.
CTTCGGTCTCGCAATGACAATCCCGGGCGGCTGTAATGTTGACCGTAAACAAAGCTGATCAGATCTTTGGGCATTCCCGGCAATAGCGCGCCATAGCGGGCTTGCAGGGCCTCTTCCAAACCTGGGTTATGTGTCTCGGCAAGCGCTTTGCCGCGCTCATATGCGTTGTCCATATTTGCTTCCATTCCAGTTCCATTAGGGCTGTGGGGCGCGGCGGGCTTCACTTAAAACGCCTTGCACAGATCAGGCTCAGGCATTGACGCCTTTCATGCCTTCCTCAGTGTATCGCGCGCCAGAAACCGGCAGCGCGGCGAGACCATTTTCAAGCGCGTGCAGATCCTCGCGGCTCAAGCTGATATCCACAGCAGCGGCGTTGGTCTGCAAATTGGAAATCTTCGTGGTGCCGGGGATTGGAACAATATCCTCGCCCTGGGCCAGCAGCCAGGCCAGCGCCAATTGCGCGGCAGAGCATTCCACGCGCGCAGCAATGCCCCTCACCAGATCAGAGATGCGTTTGTTGGATCTGACAGCCTCGGCCTGAAAGCGTGGCAGGGATGCGCGAAAATCGCCCTCTTCAAACTCCTGACCATCCTGAAACCGCCCGGTCAGGAACCCCCGCCCAAGCGGCGAGTAGGGCACGAAACCGATCCCCAGCTCGCGGCATGCGGGCAGCACTTCCTTTTCCACCTCGCGGGTCCAAAGGGAGTATTCTGTCTGCACAGCGGTGATCGGATGCACAGCATGGGCCCTGCGCAATGTCTGCGCACTGACCTCGCACAGGCCGATACGGTCAATTTTGCCTGCCTCAACCAGGCGCGCCAGGCCGCCCATCATCTCCTCAATATCCTGCTCAGGATTGACCCGGTGCACATAGTAAAGATCGATCCGGTCAATCCCGAGCCGTTTCAATGAGGCTTCACAACAGGCCCTTGCATAGGCTGGGCTATTATCAAGGCGCCGGTCGTATTCGCCCGGCCGCCGACAAATGCCAAACTTGGTTGCGATTTTCGGGCGGGCCTTTGATTGGGCCAGGAACGCTCCGAGCAATTCCTCGTTGTGATGGGGGCCATACATATCGGCCGTGTCAAAAAAACTGATCCCAAGATCAAAGGCTTCATGCAGCACCCGCAGCGACATCTCATCATCGCGCGGGCCGTAGAATTCGCTCATGCCCATGCAGCCAAGGCCAATCGCGGAAATGTCGAAACCCTGCGCCAATGTCCGTTGTTTCATGCCGTCCTCCTTGTGGGGTGACCAGAGAGATGGCATTTCCAAAACAAGACAAACATAAGCGAAATAGAAAATATGGTTTCCAAAAACGGAAAATGCGCTGATCTGATCTGGGACGATATCCGCGCTTTCTTAGCGGTGGCGCGTGCGGGCACTTTGTCTGGCGCGGTCGCGCAGCTTGATGTGGGGATCGCCACGGTGTCTCGCCGGATCGAACGGCTGGAAAGCGCGCTTGGGCAGCCAATGTTTACGCGGCATCAATCCGGATATCATCTCACAGAAGATGGCGCAGCGCTGATCGAACGGGCCGAAGAGATGGAAGCAGCGGCCCTGTCGCTCAGCTCTGGGCTGCGCCGCAACGCGCCTGTGGCGGGAACAGTGCGCTTGGCCACGGCAGAGAATTTGGCGACGGGCCTGATCATCCCGGAACTGGGTCGGTTGAAGGCAAGATACCCGCAATTGTCGCTAGAAATCGTGACCGATGTGGCAACGGTAAACCTGCATCGGCGCGATGCGGATATCGCGCTCAGAATGGTGAAGCCTGATCGCGGCAATGTCTCGTTGCAACGGTTGGGAAGATTGGGGTTTGGCCTCTATGGCTCCCGCGAATTTGTTTCGGCACGCGATGCAGCATCAGACGCCAATAGCTTTGATAGGGATGATTTCATCAGCTGGTCCGAAGCTTATGCCAACCTGCCAGCGGCTCAGTGGATTGAACGGGTTTTGAAGGAACGCGCGCCGGCGCTGGTGACGAGTTCTCTGGCGACACAACTTACCGCCTGCGAAGCTGGTCTTGGCCTCGCGATACTGCCGCATTTCCTTGCCCGTCCGCGCGGTCTTATCTGCCTCGGCGCTGATCTTGGGGTTGATCAATGCATCTGGCTGGTCACCCATTCCGACCTTGTCCAATCCCGCCGCGTCCGCGCCGTCGCAGAGTTTCTGCGCGATCTGGTGCAGGCGCGGAAAGCGCATTTAAGCGGATAGAGTTTTGGCTGCCATTCTCAGACAAAACGAACACCGTTAAGGGGCAGGTCAGCCCCTATGCAAATCGCGGAAAAGTCCCGGCATATGGCCACTTGTGAAACGCAGCATGTTTGTCGGAAGCTGCTTTATCATCGTCTCGCAGCCATGTCCGATCTTTCAAAAGCTGCGCCGTGATGATCTCGGCACGGCTTTGTCAGGTTGTTGAGGCCGGCCAATTATTGTAGCGCGGCACCATGTTGAATCTGGCTGGTCTTTCCCGGATCAAAGGATTCCGTTTCCCGCGCTCGGTCATCGGCTACGGGGTTTGGGCGTACCATCGCTTTGCCCTGAGCCTTCGCGACGTTGAAGATCTGATGGCAGAGCGGGGCATCACAGTTTCTTACGAAACGATCCGGGACTGGGTCGCGGGCTTCTGGGGCCAGTTCGCGGCGAAGATCCGGCGGGATCGGCCGAGAACGGCCAACAAGTGGCACCTCGACGAAGTAGTGGCGCCGATCCAAGGTAAGAAGCACTGGCTGTGGCGTGCCGTCGACGCGAATGGCGACGTTTTGGATATTCTGGTCCAGTCCCGACGCAACAAAGACGCCGCGAAACGCTTCTTTCGCAAGCTGTTTCGCCGTTGGGGTGAGCCGCGGGTTTTGATCACCGACAAACTGCGTTCATACACCGCCGCAAAGAGCGCGATTGCGCCAGGCATCGAGCATCGCCAACACAAGGGAATCAACAATCGGGCGGAAGCCTCGCATCGGCATACACGACGACGCGCGAAGATCATGGGGCGGTTCAAATCACCCGGCCAGGCGCAGCGTTTCCTTTCGGCCCACGACCAAACAGCAGCTCTTTTTCGTCCCAAACGCCACCGGCTCTCAGCAAAGTCGTATCGACACGCCCGCACTGACGCATTTGAGATTTGAAACGCTTACACCGACCACCTGGCCGCGTAAGATGACATCTGGGGGGCTTCGTTCTAGACAAAACAACCTGACAAAGCCCTTGCGGCTCCAATCTTCCTGTTTAGAGCAGCGGTCCCATTCTCGCCTTGGGCTGGACCTGTGCCACTTTGGCCGCCAGTTCTGCCCGGGAATTGCAGCCGAGCTTGAGAAAAACCCGCTTCATATATGATGCGACCGTATACGGGCTTATGCGCAAGCGTCGGGCGATTTGCTTGTTGCAGGCACCTTCTTTCACCAGAAAGGCAATTTGGATCTCGCGGCTGGTCAAACGTGTGAGGTTTTCGTCAATCTCAACACTGTCGCAGTCTTCTGCATAGACCCGAAACGCCATCCCGGCGACGACAATCCGGCCCACTGCCCGGCTTTCCTCAATGGCGCTATTGATCTGATCCTCGCGCGCGATCCGCAAATATACCTGCCTTAGGGCTTGGTCTGTTTCGACCAAGGCAAAAACATGATCATTGGGATCGTCTTTTGGCAGATCTTGTGCCACCGCATATTACCCTTTCAGTGACCAAACCCGCATCAAGCTGTGATCCCCAAGCCTTAGCTTACCAGCGAGAGCCGCCAGAACCTGAGTGGAAATACGAACTGCCCGGTTATACCCGCCGTGGGGCGCACCGGTGCTGCCGGGGCTACAGCCATAGCTGCGCCCAGTTCGGGGGTCTCGCTGACCTGCAACATGGATCCCGATAACGCGGGTTTTACCGGAAATGGACGCCAAGACCGCACTGCCCGAATGGCCCGGGCAAGTATCCACTTGGTGGATAAGACGCTTGCGATCATAGCGCAGCAAACGCTCGCTATGGGTCCATAAAGTCGCGCGCGGCTTGTCCGAGGGATAGCCAGCCACCCGCAGTCGCCCATGGTGCTTTAGGCGCCGCAATTGGGTTGATGTGGGCCGGTGCAATGGGATCACATGGCGTGGATCGCGAACCGGGCGGGTCAAACAGATCAACCCGTAATCAAAAAGCGGTTTGCGGTCTTGGGCAAAGCCCCGCGCCACATAGGCTCGTGCGGCGGGAATGCTTTGCGGTTTCACAGAGCCGCTACGCCCAGGCTGAATCACCATGCTGACGGGGACGCGCCCATCTGATTTAATCAGGCAATGCCCGGCAGTGAGCACCAGATGCGGTGCAATTAAGGTGCCTGTGCAGCCAATTTTACGCCCTCCAAACGAGCGTTCAATATAGCAAATCGCGGCATAGGGCATCGTGCTGGGATTGCTGATCAGCCGTCTGCCATCACCGCCAATAATGGCCGGGTCGAACATGTGTTGATCTTGGAACAATACATCCTCTTCCCCCCATCTTTCCAAAACATCACCCATGTCTCAGCTCCTCGCTCGATGAAATCACCGCTGCTCCAAAACGGGCATGCCGCAAGGCTTCAAAGAACCGCTGCGGCTCTGGATGAGCCGCAAGATAGCTGGCCAAAAACGTGATCAATGCCCCATCATCAAACCACGTTTTGTCCCGGCCTTCTGGCCGCCGCGTCTCTTCGAGCTCGGCGCGAGCTTCTGAGATACAATGGCTCAAAAACGCTTCAACAGCGTCTCCAAGGCCAGATGTCGAATCGACACCATGCCCATTAGCATACACCTTATTATCTCGTGATGGTTGTGTTTTATGGGTATCGTTACAGGTGTTTTCAGCATCTTTTGAGACCGCTTTACCACCCTGTATTTTTTCCATTTTGTCATCCATCATAGCCTTCCCCAAAGCACTGTTGCTGAACTGGGCCAATCGGCCAGCCCAGGGGACAATCGCAGCTCAGAGTTGAAGTCTTGGGTGTCCAAAAACAAAAGCTCAGGCGCGATTACCCGGACGAAGGCAAGGGGCATTTGATCGGCCCTCACCCATTCAAACAACCCGGCGCGCGTGAGCAATGGCCAGAACCACTGAGCACAAAGCTGGGTGCTGATCTCACCCGATAATTGGCGCGTGGCAAAGCCTCGGGTTTGCGCCGCTTCGACCAGACCGGGCATACCATCTTCACTGCCTGAGGGGCAAAGGATAGCCACTGCACGCTCTTGCAAGGCGGCGGCCAGAACCAAAGCATCGAGCATCTCGGTGTCTGCCTTGTCACCGCTGCCCGTCTCGAACGCCTCTAGCAGCGTTTCAAACCGGGTAAAGCTTTCCGGGGTGACCCAATCGGGTAAATGCGCGTCATCGCGGCGCTCAGCCAACCAATAAAGCCGTCGTCCGGCGGTGAGAATGCGCACGCGTTCCCAGACCATTGCCACCCGTTCATAGGGGGGGCGTTCAGCGGTGAGGGGTTGCGCCTCTGTGGCCACCAGAACAGGCACCATATTGACCAAGCTCTCATCGAGCGCGCGCCAAACCGATGACGGCACCCAAGTGTCGCATTCTTGGGACAAGCGCAGGGTGAATAACGGACCATGGAGATCCAGCGCCAACGCCGGATCAATGATAATCTGAGGCCCGCCTTTATCGATGGTGGACATGTTGATCGGTGGGCACCATTGCATGGGGTTGCTCCTGGCCTTATTCGTGGGGCCACAATCACATCAATTCCGCTTCGGCTTGTGCATCGGGCAAGCCGCGCGACCATTTGAGATTGGCATTCACACCGGGGAAGCGTCGCCCTTCATTGGTCAGGCGATAGGCGGCGATCCAGGCTTCGGCATGGGCACCAGCGGTGCGGGCTTGGACCCGGAAACTGTCAGGGTCCACAGCGCTGTCGAAGTTGGTGCCCGAGACCCAGAGCAAAATCTGTCGCCCCGCCTCAGCCATTTTGGCCCGCTGGGAAAGATCCACGATATGGCCATTATGGCGTTTGAGAATACCCTCTAGCGCTTGCCAACGATTGGGCGCGTCATAAGCCCGCTTGATGTCCGGGGCATCGAGGATGCCCAAGACTTCTTTGAGATAAAGGCCGCTTTCACGGGTTAAGCTGACGATATTGCCATAGCTGGCACGGTCCAGCGCATAGCGCATATCAATCGCCAGCCGTTGCACCGCCGCGATAGATCCAAAGGGGCGGTTATCGATGGCGGGGCCACCCCGCACCACCTCGCCAATTGTCAGATCCCGATAATACCGCGCCAATGCACTGATCAGCGCAACGAATTGATGGGGGAAATTGCGGTTGATGATCGCTCCGGCCGGTTTCGGCCCGCGCCCATGATTAAAGACCCGACCATAGGCGATGGCCCGATCACGCGGCCCATAGCGCAAGGGCCGCCATTTCTCCAAAAGATAGAGCTTTTGCGCCCCTGGCCCCCGCTGAATGCGGATGGTGCCATCGCGGAATTGTCGGCGCAGCAAATCCATAGCTTTGAACACGCCCATAAGATCATGCTGCAAAATAAAATAGAGCTCGGCCGAGGCCAGCAATTGGCTCGGGGTCACGCCTTCGTCGAAATCGGCTTGGAGATAGGCTGGCGGCACATCGTCAAAGGACACAACCCCTTCGCTGCCAAAACCCACAAGATCTGCAAAGCCATTGGACTTACCCTCCGCTGCGCCTTTGATGAGTTGCTCAAATCGCGACTCGAACGCCCGGCTCAAAACCTGCCGATCCGCTTCGGGAAGTTTGTCGAGCTCCTCCTGCATAAACTGCTGGAATAGACTCTGAATATATTCGCTATTGAGGCTCATCATTTTGCTCCATTGGCGGATGATTGCAGGCAGCGCGACAGGCCGGGGATCATTCTTCGGTCAGCAGCCGCGCCAATGTGCAGAGTTCGTCAAATTCAGATTTGCTCATCTGTTGAGTTTCTTGCGATGGCCAAGCCTCGGATTTGCTCATTTTGCTATAGACCCGGCGCCGATCAGCGGCGGTCATCTGGGCCAGGACGATCAGCGAGCCCGCATCGGCGCTGTCAAAGACCGCCGCATGCGACGCAAAGTGATCGAGCAATTTCGCGACCGCGTGGCGGTTCTGGGTGACTTGCTCGCGCAGCGCGCAAAGCTCTTTCCCCTGCGTCTCGATCTGCTCTTGTAAGGACCGGCCCAGTTGATCGGGATTGATAGAGAGTTGGACATCCGCTTTGACATGGCCAAAACGCGTGCTGACTGGAGTGATCGCCATGGGGGTTATCCTTTGTCTCCTTGGGGAATGATCTGACCTTCGCGGCTAAGATAGGCATAGGCGAAGCTGTCCAAGCTGGTCTCGTAATGGGCCGGAATGGAGCTTTCCGCCGCTTCGCAGGTGACCAGCACAGCGTTGATGGGCTCGCCATCGATGATGATCTGATCAACTGTTTTGCCCTGGCCAGCAAGATAGAGCGCGGCAGCAAGCAGAGCATTGATCTGAGTATGAAAGGCGGGCAGATCCTTGCAATTTGGGGTCATGGCCGCTGCGAATTCAAACCAGCGGGTCTCATCCTCGCGCTGATTGCACAGCTCCGCATGGATCAACTCATATAGTTCGGGCAGCGGTGCATTTGGGCGCTGGCGCCAATCAGCCGGCTCTATCGGCGTGATCAATATGTTTTGGGCTTCGCTCAGCACCGAGCGCAGCATATCACGGGCTTTTCCATCCGGGCGCATGCAAGGCCGCAAACTCGCGATCTGTTTTTCAACATCAATGTATCGGCCAAACGGATCTGTGGTTACCACCGTTGACGGGAACTTTGCTGGTTCAAGAAGAATGCCGATCAACAGTCCAAAGGCTGCGGCCCGCTGGCTCGCCTCGGGCCGGTCGCTGATATAGCGGTCAATGGCCCGGTCGATATCATAAAGCATCTTGTCGAGTACGAATTGGCAGGCCACCGAAGACTCGTCGCAATCGCATCCCAGATAGCAATCTAGCAGCGCTGCAAGACGTGACCGGGCCACCATCAAATTCACAAAACCCGTGTCCTCTTCGGTATTGGCAAGCCCATAGAACCCGTTCGCCATAAGCGGTGGGCGTGCAGCTAGGATCAACCGGCGCCCACGGTCAGGGCGGAAGCTTTGCAAAAACAACTGCAGGGCTTGGCGAAACCGGGCTAAGGGCGGCGAAGCTGGGTTGATGGCACGTCCCAGTAAGGAAAGCAGCCGATTGAGCTGCGCCACGGTAACCGCTGAGGTGGCGCTTAAGCCTCGTAGAACATTGGCTTCGCTCTGGCCAATGGTTTCCACCAATTTATCGAGGATTGAGGCAAGATACGTCTCGTCCAGTAAGGCCCGTAAATGCCCTTGGCCGCTGCGATCAAGCCAGTCATTCACTGCGCTGAGCGCATGCAGAGCACGAGGCCAATCTTCGCCGTGATGGGCATTGGTGTCGGGATTGATCAGATCATGAAGTGCGGTGATGACCGCATCGCGCCGCTGAGTCAGATCGGCAACCGGCACAGGCAAAGCGGCGATCCCGCCAAACCCGCGCCCGGCGATAGTTTCCCCGGCTAGCACCAGGATCAAAGCTGCGGCTTGGTCGATGCTTTTGGCCAAGGCGCGATAGGTGCCGTTAAACTCGGGTGTGCTGGCCCCGAGCATCCGAGCGAGGCGCGCATAATCCCCCAACTCCTGCCGGGCTGCCATTGCAATGGCGCGGTGACGTTCATTGACCGCGCTACGCGCCGCGCCAATGCCGCGTTCAAGGATTTGCGGCAAGCTACGCTGCCAGCCTTGCAGTTCCGGTTGAATATCCTTGAGCTGTGGCGCTGCGACCAATGCGCCAAGATCGCGGTCCAGATCGTTCTTCGCTTGCACCAATTCGGCATCGCTTGGCCCCGAATTCGGAACGGGGCTTGGAGAGGCCAGGGCGGCAGGCATGCCTGTGCGATCGGTTTCGATCCGCAAGGCACCATCGCGATATCGCTTGGCCAATGCCTTTGCCACTTCTTCGGGATTGCTGGGGTCAGATAGCATCAGCGCTTGGCGCATAATGGCGTCAATGCGGGTCTCTGTTTGTGTTCTACGAGCAGTCTCGGCCATGTTATTCACCTATGCAGCCCAGTTAAGAGAGAGATCCAAGCGCCGGGCGGGCTTCGTCCGGGCGCGATGAGCCGCTTTCGATGACGCGGCGAGATGGGATCGTCCAAGCCGGACGCTTCGGTTTTGCGCAGCGATTTGTGCAAGCCGTTTGGTCAGAACCTGCCCGATCCGTGCAGCCGGTGCGCCTTGGGCGATCGCAAGACGGGCGGCACCGATGAGCCAGCGGGGGGGCAAATCGGGGATTTTGCCCGCAGCAAAGGCGCGGCCCCCGAGCTCGATACGGGCTTGATCGGTCGGGGCAAAACGGATCAGATCGGTCAAGCCACGCTGCGCCAGCATCCGGCGGGGCTGATAAGCGATTTCATCCACCATCAATGGCACCGCCACGGGGATCGCCGCTTGCAGCGCTTCGGGCAGCCTTTGCGCGGCATCTGCGCCATAAAGCCGTTTCCAGATTTTGCTCAGACGGTTTGCATCAGCTTTGAACCCCATGCGCCGCAGCATCTCGGCCAAGATCAAAACCCGGATAAAACCCACCGGATGCACCGCGCCTTCTTTGAAGATCGTAACTTTTGCCGGGGGATGGGCCAGAAATTCTGCCAAGCCAAAAGCTGCAACCGGTCCGCCCAGCAAAATCGCGGCGAGATCCGCGAAGACTTCCTTATGCCAATGGGCCCAGGTTTTTTGCTGATGGGGGCTTAGCCCGGTTTGCTGCAAACGGCGCTGAACAGCTTGTTTGGTTTCTTCCCAGATACCAAGATCAGCCTGAAGGTTATGGGCGACCTCGTGCAGGAAAGTGGATTGCCAAGGCCGGTCACGATCCCAGGGAATGCGGATAAGAGGAAACGGATTGGGTTCCCCCAATAGCCGTTTCAACGTCACGCCTCGGCGCATGGTGGCTGGGGAATAGCCATGTTCCATATAGGTCAGTGGCATCAAGAGCGGGCGCTGCAAAAGGCTGGCCTCGTCATGAAGCACCGCGCGATAGCAATCCCCTGCAATGGCATCATGGGCCGCAAGGGCGGGGGCAAAGCTGGTACCTCGTTGGGCGAAAACCTCAAAGAAAAGCCCAAAGGTTCGGCGCGCGCGATCAACTTCCCGCTCCACCAGAGCCAAATGCAGCAGTTTGCGGCGCAAGTCATGGCCTTGAGGGGCTTTCAACAGCGCCCGTTTCTGAGCAATGGCGGTATCGATCTGTGCCAAGCGCTTGTTGGCAGCGTCGAAATAAGCCGCAGCGGGGCTGTAGCGTTTATCGGATAGGCGCAATCCCGCCCGCGCCGGGCTGAGCCGGGAGAGGCGAGCCGAACGATCCAATAAAGCTGCGGCTTTCACCTCTAGGAACCGAGCCGCGTCTTGATCGGCAACCTGCGCGCGCCGCGGCATTCTATGGGAGATATGTCCAATGGAACGTGGCATGGGCAAAGGGCCTGTCATTGCGAGATATGCGTGATCTGTTTGGGGGGGCGCGGCAGCTTTGACCGCCGCGGACCCAGAGGTGATCAAGCGGCGCGCCCGACCGACGGTTTCACCCGAGGCAAAATCTCTCGGCGTGCTTTGGTTTTCGTCCGCAAAGGCACTTTTTTGGCCATGGTTTTGGCAATTGCCGGTTTGCGCGCAACTTTTGCGGTGACCCGTTGCAAAGTTGCAGCCTTGGCCATGGGGGATGCGCCTGGGGTTTGGCGGGCCACACGTTTGGCGATCTGGGCCGCCGCCTGGGTGCCAGAAGGACCAATTTTGCGATTGAGCTTAGTAACGACTTTGCGGGCGATTTTAGCGATGGCTTTGCGCTTGGCTTTGGACAATTTTTTGCCCTTGCGTCCAACCATTTTCTTGGCCACCAAAGCGATGGCCGGCACCGTAGCGGCCGGGACTTTCTTTGCCACTTCAGCCGCCAGTTCCATAGCTTCGGTTTCGTCCTCAGCCTCCATCCGGAGCCCTGACATAACCCGCGCCACAGCTTGAGCCGCTGGGTGAGGGATAAACGACGCCACTTTCGAAATGATTGGCGCAGCTTTCTTTATAGCACCACCAATGCGGCGGCCTGCTTTCTTGATGCCGCTCCAAAGCTTTTTAAAGAACTCGTCTTCATCCTCGGCGGTCAAAGCATAAGCGACAGCCTCATCGAGAAGCTCATCTTCATAGCTGTCTTCTTCGTAATCCTCATCATAGCTGTCGGCCCAATCATCCTCATCGGCCGCCATGGAATAGAAATCATCGCCGTCATCGGCCCAATCATCTTCAAAATCTTCGAGGTCATCCTCGTAGTCATCGTCGAAATCGGACTCATACATCAGCTCGCCATCATCGCCGAAACCGTCATATGCATCGTCGCCAAACGCGTCGAGCATGCTGTCGCCTTCGGGGAGGTCATAGTCTAGATCGTCTTCCATTTTTCTCTCCATTCGAGAAGCCGGCGCCGAAGCTCTAGCGCGAGGCGGACGGTGAATATCTGGAAAGATCCCATGGCGAACTGGGGTCTTGATAGCCGCCCGGATGCTGTACCCCAAATGAGGGGCACCATTTCAGGGTCCCTCATCTGAGCGGCTTGAGAGAACGCTCTTTGCGCTGACAATTCTAAAGAGCGCCTGGTGCATCTAGCCGGGTTGATGATCGGGCGTCATGCCGCCCGCAGGAATTGTCACGCAAGACAAGGAAGCCAGAAATGTTAGACTCCTTAGAAGAATTCGAAGACGATTTCGAAGACGCTGAAATGTTCTTCAACGAAGATTTTGAGGAAAGCTTTGAGGAGGAGGAGGAGGACCTCTTCTCTCCTGAAGACATCGAAACCATGGAGGCCATCGCTGAGGATTTCGCCGAAGGCTATGAGGATTTCGAAGATGAAGATGCCTTTCTCGGCGCCCTAGCTGGCCTGGCAGCCAAAGCCTTGCCTATGGCAGTAAAAGCGGCGCCAATGTTGCTCAGCGCGGGACGTTCGATTTTGAGCGGCCTGTCGCGTTCCAAACCGGTGCGAACAGCGGCTCGTGCGGTGCCCCACATCATGCGTCGTACCGCGGCTGATCAATTGCGCCGCTATTCCCGCGGCCAAGCGGTTACACGACGCTCAACAATGCGCTCTGCCGCGCGGCACACAGCCAATGCCTTACATCCAGCTGCCCAGCGGCGGATTATTATACGCCATCGCAATTACATCAAACGTCGGTCCAAAAGCCACTATCCCAATAGCCGTCAGCGCCGCTATCAGCCTAGGCTCCGTAGGGTCTGCCGTTGCCGCATGGTACGCTACTGAAACTCGAAACTATGGTGCTCAGGGACAGCAAGTTTAACTCGGCTCGGCCGATAGGATATCGAGCGGAACCGTAAAGCTAACCTTGATTGCCCGAACAGCGTCCACTGGCGCCTGAAATCAAGCGGTTTTCAGCCCGGCACTCTCGGCCCAGATTTCCATCGCGGTTTCTCGAAGCTGGCGGAAAATTTGGGATGGCATTGCGTGGCGTGGCAGATGGAACAAATTGCTGATCGGATCATGAATCGACACGAACCGCTGCGCCTCGCCCGGGGATTTAAACCGCTTCATCAGCCGTT
>JAOXSB010000309.1 GCA_025800345.1 Mangrovicoccus sp.
TTTTGGCGCGCCCCTGCGCAAAATGCCGAGATCCTTGCCTATCTAGAAGCAGGCGGCAGCTTTAGCGATCTTTGTCCCGCGCCTGGCGACAGCCTGCCTATGGCAGAGCACTGCCCGCTTTGCGTACTGGCACAATTGGCACTGTTGCCAGAGCATGCCAGCGCCCCCAAAGATCCAGGCTATTGCTAATATCTTGAGCGGATGGCGCTGGCCTTGGCCTTGCCCCACGATCGCAGCGGCACAGGCGGGCCCGGCAATCGCCCGCCCCCTTCTGGCGCATAACCAAACCCAATTCTGAAACAACGCGCGGGCCCTGGAGGCATCGCGCCACAAGGTTATGAGCTATGAAAATCCTGCAATCCGCGGCAATGGCCGCCGCCTGCTTGACCACTGCTCTGATCGCTGGCCCGGCATTTGCCCATGCCACGCTGGAGGTGAAAGAGGCCCCTGTGAACAAAAATTACAAGGCGGTGATCCGCATCTCCCATGGCTGTGACGGTGCGCCGACAAAATCGGTGAGCCTGTCCATTCCCGAAGGGGTGATCTCGGTAAAACCCATGCCAAAAGCAGGCTGGGAGCTGAGCAGCAAAACCACGGCTTATGCGAAAACCTATGACTATCACGGGCCGAAATCCGAAGGGGTCACGCAAATCACTTGGACCGGGGTTTTAGAGGATGGGCATTATGATGAGTTCATCTTTCGCGCCCGGATCACCGACAGTTTTGCGCCAGGGGATGTGATCTATTTTCCGGTGGTTCAAACCTGCTCTGAGGGCGAGAACCCTTGGGTGGAGATCCCTGCCCAAGGCCAAAGCCGCCGGGATTTGGACCACCCTGCCCCAGGTCTGACTGTGACCCCTGCTGCCAAAGCCCATCATCACTAAGCGCGGGTGCAGCG
>JAOXSB010000313.1 GCA_025800345.1 Mangrovicoccus sp.
CGGCTGAGAAACTCCCTCCGGCTCATTTTGCCATCCAGATGTTCGGTGGCGAAGAGGCGCGCGGCGCTGTGTAGCTTGGGGGTTTCTGGGGATGCTGGCATGGAGATCTCCGTGACGTCCGTTGATGTTCCTATGGCTCAAAAGCCAATCTAGCGCGATCACTGCCATAAACAGGGCCGTAGCAGCGACAGAGTGTGCGGGTGCACCACGGGGACTAGACCGAACATGCATCCTTCGGAAGGTCAACCGCCTGCCAGCGACACGAATCGCCTGAAAGCGACAATGCCGCAGGTCTTATAAAGATTAGACATGCTCACGCGGGCAAAAGCGAAATCTTGGGCGATTCAAGAGTCTAAGCGGCGTTGCGTCCGAGAGTCAGGGTTTTTTGTGGTCTTCACCACTGGCCTTTGCGGTATCAGATCCGCGCGGGGCGCCGGGCACGGGCGCGGTGCGGAAATCCTGGCGGCGCAGCCAATAGAGCAGCAGCGCCGATTGATGATAGAGCACCGTATCGGAGTCTTGCCCGCCGGTTTGTGCCTCATGGGCCAGATCATCGATCATGCGGTTCAGCTCAGATTGCAGCGCCACCCCATAGAGCCGCAAATGCAGTAAATGATCTGGATAGGGCAGATCATTGCCCGCCGCGGCGAAAAACACCGCAGCCCCTTGCACGCAATGGCCGAACTCAAAAGCATGCGAGGTGTTGGCGGGGATAAACAGGGCGTTATGGCCCGTGAAGCCGCGCATTTCCTCGCCGATCATCATCCGGCCTTGGCCGCCAGTGAACCAGATCAAGCTGGGCACCAGATAGCTGCGCGGGGTGTCCAAAGACCAATGGGCATCGCGCGCCATATGGGCCAGATTGCCCACAGTTAATTTGGTTGGTGCGCGCTCTGATTGGCCTGCGTCATAGGGCAGATCCGCAGGGATCTTTGATCCTGATTGCTCGGCCATGGCGATCTTCCTCATGCGATTGCAGCGCGCCCTATCTTTTAGCCTATCCTATTGTGGTGGCGCTATGGGGTTTTGCCCTATGGGCGGCGGAATTTCTTTGCGGCCCCGGGGCTATTTACCGCCACAGCCCCTGCCAGGCCCGGCCTTATTGGAAAAGCGCGCCAGGAAGCCCCGCAGCGTCGATGCCTGACCATGCCTGCATTTGGTTTCGAAACCATGTGCGTTGGCGTTTGGCATAGCGGCGCGTGGCGATCACGGCGGCGTCTTCGGCTTGCTCCAGGCTTATTTCGCCGCGCAGATGGGCGATCAGTTCCGCCACGCCAATGGCCTTTGAGGCGGGATGATAGGGCTGCCAATCCGGTTCCATCGCGCGGGCCTCCTCTAGCGCGCCATCGGTGATCATAGCGCGAAAGCGCCGGGCAATGCGCGCGTTCAGCCAATCGCGATCTGCTTGCAGCAAGATCGGCAAGCAATCGGCAAGCGGTAGGATCGGGGCAGGGGTCTGCGCATGCCAGGCGGCCAGGCCGCGCCCGGTTTGGTGCTGCACTTCCCAGGCGCGCTGCACCCGCATCGGGTTCAGCAAATCCACGCGCGCTTTGGTGTCGGGATCAAGCTCTGCGGCCAAAGCTTCCGCGCCCTCTGCCGCCATGCGCTGATCTGCCAAAGCGCGGGTTTCAGGCAAGGTTGCTGGGATCTCCGCCAGGCCCTTGGTCAGGGCGTTGAAATAAAGCCCGGTGCCGCCGACAATAATCGGCGCGGGCTGCGCCGCGAGAAAAGGCGTAAGCTCGCGCAGCCATTGGCCGACGGAATATTCCTGCTGCGGTGGGATATGCCCATAAAGATGATGGGGCGCTTGGGCTAAATCCGCAGCGCTTGGGCGGGCTGTGAGCAATCGCCAGCCATCAAAGACTTGCAGCGCATCTGCATTGATCACAGCCCGCCCCGTGGCTTGGGCCAAGGCAAGGGCCAGGCCCGATTTGCCCGAAGCGGTTGGCCCCGCGATCAAAATCGGGCGCTCGGGCAGATCATGCCCGCGCAATGCATCGGTCAGAATATGCCGGGCTAGATCCGGGTTTTGCTCAGTGGTGGGAGGCAACGGTGACATGCCTGCCAGGCATAGAGCCGAGGCTTGGGAAATAAAACCGTTGCGCCAAGGCCAATCGGCCAGTTTCGTCCCGTTGCGCTGCCTGGGTCGCATTGAAACACGGCGCGGTTTCAGACATGCTCGCCGCTGTCGGGTAAAGGTGCAAGGGCAAGCTGTATGTTGGACGAAACAGGTGAAGGCCAAGTCGCGTTTAAGCGCGTTCTCCTGAAAATTTCAGGTGAAGCTTTGATGGGAGATCAGGGCTTTGGGCTGAATCCGCCCACGGTGGAACGAATCGCTCAAGAAGTGAAATCGGTGCATGATCTCGGGGTCGAGATCTGCATGGTGATCGGTGGCGGCAATATTTTTCGCGGTTTGCAAGGTTCTGCCCAAGGCATGGAACGCACCACCGCCGATTACATGGGGATGCTGGCCACGGTAATGAATGCGCTGGCCATGCAATCGGCGCTTGAAGCGCTGGACATCAACACCCGCGTGATCAGCGCGATTCCTATGGATCAGGTATGCGAGCCGTATATTCGCCGCCGGGCCGTGCGCCATCTGGAGAAAAAGCGCGTGTGCATTTTCGCGGCGGGAACAGGCAATCCGTATTTCACCACGGATACGGCTGCGACGCTGCGTGCCAATGAAATGGGCTGCGAGGCGATTTTCAAAGGCACCAAAGTGGACGGGGTGTATGACAAGGATCCGGTCAAACACGCTGATGCCGTGCGCTATGATAATGTGAGCTATGACGAAGTTTTGCAGAAAAACTTGGGCGTCATGGATGCCTCTGCCATTGCGCTGGCGCGGGACAATCTAAAGCCGATTATCGTGTTTTCCCTCACGGAACCCGGCGGGTTCTGCGGAATTTTGCGCGGCGAGGGCACCTATACAAAGGTGCACGCGTAAGGCTATAGGCTTGAAAAGGCCCCTGGTGCTTGCATGCAGGGGGCCTTTCGATCAAATAAAAAGCTCAAACGACAAAGAAACGGGTGGTGGCTATGTCCGACGACGAAGCGCTCGATATTGATCTCGATGATCTCGAACGGCGTATGGAAGGCGCTGTGAGTGCTTTGAAGCAGGAGTTTTTGAGCCTGCGCACCGGGCGCGCTGCGGCCTCTATGCTCGATCCGGTGACGGTGGACGCATATGGCAGCCCAACGCCGGTCAACCAGGTGGGCACGGTCAATGTGCCCGAGCCGCGGATGCTGACCATCAATGTTTGGGACAAAACCATGGTCAGCAAGGTTGAAAAGGCCCTGCGTGAAAGCGGGCTGGGCATCAATCCGGTTGTCGATGGCACCATCATTCGCCTGCCGATCCCTGAACTCAATGAAGAGCGCCGCCGGGAATTGACCAAAGTTGCGGGCTCTTATGCGGAAAAGGCCCGGGTGGCCGTGCGCAATGTGCGCCGCGATGGGATGGAAAAGCTCAAGAAAGCCAAAGCGGCAGGCATGAGCGAGGATGATAATAAATTCTGGCATGATGAAGTGCAGCGCATCACTGATGAGGTGATCACCGCGGTGGATGCGGCTTTGGAAGCCAAGCAAGACGAAATAATGACGGTTTAACACTGCTTGTGATTATTTGAGCCTAAGACGAGTACGGGGGCCCAGTTGGCAGCGAAGGATATCAGGCAGGTCACGCCCGAGCATGTTGCGATCATTATGGATGGCAATGGGCGTTGGGCGACCCGGCGGGGCATGCCCCGTCTTTACGGGCATCGCTCTGGTGCGCGCCGTGTGCGTGAGATCGTTAAGGCCTGCCCCGATCTTGGGGTGCGCTATCTGACACTTTACGCCTTCTCGACGGAGAACTGGAAACGCTCGCCCATGGAAGTGGACGGGCTGATGACGCTGTTTCGCCGCTATATTGCGTCGGAAACCCAAGCGCTGCTTGATAATGGCGTGAGGGTGCGTTTCATCGGGGATCGTACCCGGCTCGACCCAAAGCTTGTTGCCATGATGCAAGAGCTGGAACAAACCACCGCCTGTAATGAGCTGCTGCATATGACCATCGCGCTGAACTATGGGGCGCGTGATGAGCTCACCCGCGCCTCGGTGCGCATGGCAGATGCGGTGCGCGCCGGGAAATTGGCCCCGCAAGACATTACGGACGAGACGATCTCGGGCTATCTCGATACGGCGGATTTGCCCGATCCAGATTTGGTTATTCGCACCTCAGGCGAAAACCGGGTGTCGAATTTCCTGCTCTGGCAATCGGCCTATGCGGAATATGTGTTCACACCGGTGCTCTGGCCTGATTTCGACGCGAAAGCCTTTGACGAGATATTGATGTCCTTCTCGGCGCGAGAGCGCCGTTTTGGCGCTGTCGCCCAATGAATGAAAAAACAGGCCCGGCCCAAGGGTCCGGGCGCTGGAACGACCTAGGCCGCCGCGCGGTATCTGCGATTGTTTTGGCAGGGCTTGGGATCGGTGCGATTTGGGCCGGTGGGTTGTGGTTTGCCGGGTTCGCCGCAATCTCTGTAGGCATCATGGTATGGGAGCTTGCCTCGATGTTAGGCAGCCCTGTGCGGCGGCGTCTTGGGATCATGGCCGGCTTGGCCTGTTTGGCGGTGGCGCTTTTGCCCAGCGGTTGGGGGCTGCCATTTTTGATGCTGCCAGCGATCCTTGGGGCCAATCTCGTGGCGCGGGACAGGCTCGCCTTTGCGCTATTTACCGTGTTGATCGTGCTGGCGGGCTATGGGCTGATCCATTTGCGCGCCGATATTGGCACCATTTGGTTGATCTGGTTGGTGGCCATCGTCGTTGTCACGGATATTTTCGGCTATTTTGCCGGGCGCTTGATCGGCGGGCCGAAATTCTGGCCACGTATCAGCCCAAAGAAAACCTGGGCGGGGACAGTGGCAGGATGGCTTGGCGCGGCGCTTGTCGGGCTCGCATATGTGATTTGGTTTGATGCGCTTCCGCAAATCATCGGTATCAGCATTGCCATGTCCATGGCCTCGCAAATGGGCGATATTGCTGAAAGCGCGGTCAAGCGCCGGGCAGGGGTCAAAGACAGCTCGAACCTGATCCCAGGCCATGGCGGGTTCTTTGATCGTTTCGATGGGGTTTTGGGCGCGGCGGTATTTTTGCTATTGATTGAACAAGTGGCAGCGTTTCCCCCAATGGTGCAGAGCATCGCGGCAGGAGGATAACCCATGCGTCGGGTGTCTATTTTTGGCTCTACCGGCTCTATCGGGGAAAATACCGTCGATTTGATCGCGCGGGATCTGGCGGGTTATGAAGTCGTGGCCCTGACCGGCGGGCGCAATATCGCGCGTTTGGCCGCGCAAGCCCGCAGCCTGAAGGCGCAGATCGCTGTGACGGCCTATCCCGAATGCTATGAAGAATTGCGTGCCGCGCTGGAGGGCAGTGGCATCGCAGTGGCGGCGGGGCCTGCGGCGTTGATCGAGGCCGCAGATCGGCCCGCCGATTGGATTATGTCCGCTATCGTTGGGGCTGCCGGGCTGCCGCCTGGGCTGCGGGCGCTGCGCCACGGCACAGTTTTGGCTCTGGCCAATAAAGAAAGCTTGGTCTGCGCCGGTCCGCTATTGATGGAAACCGCCCGGCGCTATGGGGCGCGTATTTTGCCGGTGGATAGCGAGCATTCGGCGGTGTTCCAGGCGTTGGTGGGGGAAGAGACCCGCGATGTGGAGCGGGTGATCATCACTGCCTCGGGCGGGGCCTTTCGCGATTGGCCCTTGGAACGGTTGGCCGAGGCGACGTTGGAACAAGCCTCAAGCCATCCCAATTGGGATATGGGGCAGCGGATCACAATCGATAGCGCCTCCATGTTCAATAAAGCCTTGGAGCTTATTGAAACAAAAGAATATTTTGGATTTTCGCCAGATCAGATTGAAACCATCGTTCATCCCGAAAGCCTCATCCATGCGCTTGTGGGCTTTGCGGATGGGGCGTTGATGGCGCATCTCGGCCCGGCGGATATGCGCCATGCGATCGGCTATGCGCTACATTGGCCCGAGCGACGGGATCTGCCAGTGGAACGGCTTGATTTGGCCCAGATCTCCAGCCTCAATTTCCGCGCGCCCTGCCCAAAGCGCTATCCGGCTTTGGCTTTGGCCCGGCAGGTGATGGATGCGGGCGGTATGACCGGCGCTGTATTCAATGGTGCGAAAGAGCGGGCGCTGGATCATTTTATCGCTGGGCGCTGCGGATTTACGCATATGGCGGAGCTGGTGGCGCAAACACTTGAGCAGACCGGGGCAAACCCGCTGCTTCGTGAAGAGATTACCCTTGATAACGTGCGTGCGGTGGACCAAATGGCCCGGAAAGCCGTGGATGAGGCGCTATCTCATAGCGCTGCGGCACAGCCGCTTCCGGCAGTGTGGATTTGAGCCGGGCAAACAAGACGCGAATGCGACGGAGGTCCCTTGGACATCATCGGGTTAATCCCTAGTTTCGGCAATGTGTTATGGACTTTGGCCGCGTTTGTGTTGGCGCTGTCCGTGATTGTCGCGATCCATGAATATGGCCATTACATCGTCGGCCGTTGGTGCGGTATTCATGCCGAGGTGTTCAGCTTGGGTTTTGGTCCGCGCTTGGCAAGTTGGCGCGACAAACGCGGCACGCAATGGCAAATCGCAGCGCTGCCTTTGGGCGGTTATGTGAAATTCCTGGGCGATAGCGATGCGGCCAGCAGCGGCGCGGATATGGCGGCAATGGCGGGCATGGATGCGCAAACCCGGCGGCAGACCATGCTCGGCGCGCCCCTATGGGCGCGGGCCGCTACGGTGGCCGCTGGCCCGATCTTTAATTTTGTGCTGTCGATTCTGGTCTTTGCCACCATCGTTATGGTGCAGGGGGAAGCGCGGGCGCCTTTGACCGTGGCGGCGCTCAAACCGATGCCGGCCGAAACCCAAGGGCTTGCGCCGGGTGACAAGATCCTCGCCATCGACGGCATTGATCTGCCCGCATTTGAAGAATTTGGCGCCTTTGTGGACGCGTTGCCCAATGGTCCGGAGCTGTCCTATCTGGTGGAACGTGATGGGCGCGAGTTGACCGTGCCTGGCCCGTATCCTTATCCGCCCTTGGTCGAAGCGGTCACGCCGCAATCGGCGGCCATGGCAGCAGGGCTTAAGGCGGGCGATGTGATCACGCATGTGGCTGGCGCGCCGGTGGCCTCATTCGAGGATTTGCGCATTGCGGTGACCCAATCTGAAGGCGCGCCGGTGGATCTGCGCATTTGGCGTTCGGGTGACAGCTTTGATCTTAGCCTCACGCCTCGGCAAATGGATGTGCCTGTGGAAGATGGTTTCGAGAAACGCTATTTGATCGGGGTTTCGGGGGGGCTGTTTTTCGAGCCCGAAACCGTCTCGCCCGGTGTGTTTTCGGCCTTTTCTTGGGGGATCACCCAGACCGGGTTCATCATCGAGCAATCGCTGTCGGGTCTATGGCATATGATCACCGGCGCGATTTCGAGCTGTAATTTGCAAGGCCCCATTGGCATTGCTGAAACCTCTGGGGCGGCGGCAAGCCAAGGCTTGTCCAGCTTCATCTGGTTTATCGCGGTGCTGTCCACGGCGGTGGGGATGATCAATCTCTTTCCCATCCCCGTGCTCGATGGCGGGCATTTGCTGTTTTATGCCTATGAAGCCGTGGTGGGCCGTCCGCCCAGCGATGGGGTGTTGCGGGTGTTGATGACCGCTGGTCTGGCGGTGATCCTCAGCTTGATGTTCTTTGCGCTGAGCAATGATATTTTCTGCCCCTAAGGGGCAGGCGCGGGCTGGCTGGGGATTTCTTACCCCGCTCAGGCACGCAGCGCGAAGAATTGCGGTATCTGTGCCGCAGCAGCGCGCAAATTGCCTCATTCCGATGCATCCGCTTTTGACAAATAGCCATGGCTTGCCTAGGCCTAGACCCCAAAAGCTAGAGACAGCGGGCGAGGGACAGGCATATGTTGTGGTACGGGCGGAAACTCGGGGCGACAGCCCGTTTGGGCGCAGGGGCCGGTATCGTTCTCGCTGGGGTCGTGGCTGGTGGCATCGCCTGGGCGCAAGCGGTGAGTTTTTCCTCGATCGAAGTGCGTGGCAATGAACGGGTCGAGGATGCGACCATCCTATCCTATGCGGGGATCGCGCCGGGCCAAGAGGTCAGCGCCGGGCAGGTGAACGCCGCCTATCAACGCATATTGGCCTCTAATCTGTTTGAAACCGTCGAAGTGGATACCCGCGGCGGGCGGTTGGTCATTGAGGTCACAGAATTCCCCACGGTCAACCAGATTGCATTCGAGGGCAATCGCCGGATCAATGACGAGGTGCTCACCGGGCTTGTCCGCACCCAGCCGCGCCGCGTTTATAGCCCCGCTCAAGCCGAGGCTGACGCCAAAATTCTCACCGAAGCTTATCGCGAATCTGGGCGCCTGGCAGCGCAAGTCACCCCCAAGATCATCGCCCGCAGTCAAAACCGCGTGGATGTGGTGTTTGAAGTGGTCGAAGGTGGCACGGTCGAGATCGAGCGGATCAGCTTTGTGGGCAATCGCAGCTTTAGTGATCGTCGCCTGCGCCAGGTTCTGGCCACCAAACAAGCGGGCCTGTTCCGCCAGGTGATCCAGCGCGATACTTTCTTGGAAGACCGGCTAGCGTTTGATCAACAGCTTTTGGCGGATTTCTACCTTTCGCGCGGTTTTATCGATTTTGAAGCGGTCTCGGTGACCTCGGAATTTTCGCGCGAGCGCAACGGGTTCTTTATCACCTTCAACGTCTCGGAAGGGCAGCGATATTCCCTGGGCAATATCAATGTGGCCACGGATTTGCCCGGTGTGGATCCCGAACGCTATCAAGATATCCTGCGCATTCGCCCCGGGCAGACCTATTCGCCCACATTGATTGATGACAGCGTGGCGCGGATTGAGCGGCAAACCATCGATGATCGTGTGGATTTCGTGCGGGTCGTGCCGCGGATTGAGCGCGATGATCAAAACCGGTTGCTCAATGTGACCTTTGTGATGGAGCGCGGCCCGCGGCTCTTTATCGAGCGCATCGATATCGAGGGCAATGCCACCACATTGGACCGGGTGATCCGGCAGCAATTCCGGGTGGTTGAAGGCGATCCCTTTAACCCGCGCGAGATCCAGCAAGCCTCGGATCGTATTCGCGCTTTGGGTTATTTCGCCAATTCCAATGTGGATACGCGCGAAGGCACCTCGCCCGATAAGGTGATTTTGGATGTGGATGTGGAAGAACAGCCCACCGGCTCGCTTAGCTTTGGTGTGAACTTCTCGGTGGGGGATGGTCTGGGGCTGGCCTTTGGTCTGAACGAGCGCAATTTCTTGGGCCGTGGCCAGCAATTTGGCTTCCAATTGGGCCTGGGGACAGACAATGCCAACACCTCGCTGACCTTTACCGATCCCTATCTATTCGGGCGCGATCTTCTGGGCACGGCGCAGGTTTATTATCGCACCACCAATCGGTTTAGCTCGGATTTCGACACGCGCGAGTTGGGCTTCCAGCCAGGGATTAATTTCCCGATCAGTGAAAATGGACGCCTTGGCCTGCGTTACCGGATCTCTGAGGACTCCATTCAGGATGTGACCCGTTTCAGCTCGGAAATTCTGCAACGTGAAGAAGGGGCGCGGCTGACCTCCTCGGTGGGCTATACTTATACCTATGACACTCGCCGGGTGGGTTTGAACCCCAATGCGGGGATCCGGTTTGAGTTTAGCCAAGACTTCGCAGGTCTCGGCGGGGATATGGAATATATCCGCACCCAGGCCACTTTGTCCGGGGAAACCAAGCTGTTCCGCGAAGAGGTTGGGCTGACCGTCTCGCTCAGCGGTGGGGATTTGACCTCGCTTTCTGGCAATAGCCGGGTGATTGACCGTTATCGTGCAGGGGGCCGGGTACGCGGCTTTGAACGTAACGGGATCGGCCCACGGGATTTGGCCGCGCCAAACGAGGATAACCTGGGCGGCAACCGTTTTGCCACCTTCACTATTGAGGCGGATTTCCCGGTGGGCCTGCCCGAAGAATATGGCATTCGCGGCGGTCTGTTCTTTGACGCAGGCTCTATCTGGGGGCTGGATGACACCAATGGTACCGATGGGGTGCAGGTGGATGACAGCTTTATCTTGCGCTCGGTTGTGGGGGCGACGATCTTTTGGACCACACCGATTGGCCCGCTGCGCTTTGATTTCACCCAAGCCCTGCAGAAAGAAGATTACGACCGGGAGCAAAACTTTGACGTCACCGTCTCGACCCGGTTCTAAGGCGGGGCTGCCATTGGGGGCAGGGGTTTTCGGGCTCTGTCTGAGCCTGGCGAGCCCCCTTTGGGCGCAATCCCAGATCGTGCAAGGGCAGGAAAGCCCTGCCGAGATCCCGGCAATTTCTGAGACGCTGCCGGGATCGGCGCAAAATCAGGGGCTGTCTTTGGTCAGTGCTGTGGTCACGTTGGACCAAGACGCGCTTTTTACCGGATCGGCTTTCGGCCAGCGCGTGCAGCATCAGCTTGAGCGGGATCGCGATGCGCTGACCCTGGAAAATCGACGCATCGAGGCAGAGCTGGTGGAAGAAGAACTCGCCCTCACGGAAATTCGCGACAGCACAGCCATGGCCGAGTTTACCCGTCTGGCCAATGCTTTTGATGAAAAGGTGCGCCAGGTGCGCGAAGCGCAGGATGGCAAATCCATTTTGCTGCAGCAGCGCCTAGAGCGGGAACGGCAGAATTTTTGGACCGAGGCAGGCCCAGCGATTGCCGAGGTCATGCGCCAAAAAGGGGCTTTGGTGGTGATTGACCGCAATGCCATTCTACTGGCCTTTGACGGGGTGGATATTACCCAAGATGCAATTGCCGCGATCGACACAGCGATTGGTGCGGGCAAAAGCCCAAATTTGCCCCTGGCGGTCCCGGCGCAGCGTCCTGAGCGCGCAGAAAGCACTGTGCCGATTGCGCCCAGTTTGGAATAAGCGGGCAGGTAAGGCGCATCATGGTGATTTGACCGATGCGCCAAGCTTGTACGCTTGGGGCGGGCTTGCTAGTCACTCCCGCAAGTAAACATCAGCAAAAGAAGGCCCCCATGACCGAGCAAACCGAGGCCAATGAAATCCCGCAAACCGCCGATATCGATCTGATCCAACAGGTGATCCCCCATCGTTATCCGTTTTTGCTGATCGACCGGGTGGAAAATATCGTGCCCCATAAATCGGCTGTGGGCATCAAATGCGTGACCATGAACGAGCCGCAATTTACCGGCCATTTCCCCTCGACCCCGATCATGCCTGGGGTGTTGATCGTAGAAGCGATTGCGCAGACCGCATCGGTGATGGTGGGTCTGTCCTTGGATCTGGTGGGCAAGAATGCCCTGGTCTATTTCATGGGCATCGAGAAATGCAAATTCCGCCGCAAAGTGGTGCCGGGCGATGTGCTGGAGCTGCATGTGACAGCTCTGCGCGGTGGCGGCAAAGTTTGGAAACTCGCGGCCGAGGCAAAAGTGGGCGATGAGATCGCCTGCCAATGCGAGGTCGTGGCCATGATCGACGTTCCAAAGGACGCTTAAGCCGTGGCGATTGATCCCAGCGCAGAAATTCACCCTTCGGCGGTTGTCGAAGAGGGGGCCGTGATTGGCCCTGATTGCCGGATCGGGCCTTTTAGCATTGTTGGCCCGAAAGTGGTTCTGGGCGCGGGTGTGGTGCTGAAAAGCCATGCGGTGGCCACAGGGCTGACCGAGATCGGGGATGAAACCGTGCTCTTTCCCGGCGCTGTGGTGGGCGAGGTGCCCCAAGACCTAAAGTTTCGCGGCGAGGAAACCCGCTTGATCGTGGGCAAGCGCAACCGCATCCGCGAAGGGGCCACCATGAATACCGGCACAGCCGGGGGCGGCGGTATCACCCGTGTGGGCGATGATTGCTTGTTCATGACCGGGGCCCATGTGGGCCATGATGCCCGGGTGGGCAATCGGGTCGTGATGGCCAATCAATCGGCTTTGGCGGGTCATTGCATTGTCGGCGATGATGTCATTATCGGCGGGCTGTCGGGGATCCATCAGTTCGTGCGTTTGGGCCAAGGGGCGATCATCGGCGCGCTCAGCATGGTCACAGCCGATGTGTTGCCCTATGGGCTGGTGCAAGGACCGCGGGCGGTGCTCGATGGGCTCAATCTGGTGGGGTTGCGTCGCCGCGGCGTGCCGCGCGAGGAGATCACCGCTTTGCGCAAAGCCTATGAAGCTTTGGCCAGCGGCGAGGGCGCGTTTTTGGACCGGGCCAAAGCTCTGTCGGAAACGGCTGAGACCGCCCATGTGCGCGAGATGATCGCTTTTATCATGGGCGAGTCTGATCGCTCGTTCCTCACGCCGCGCTAAGGCATGGCGGCGGGCAGGGCCTCTCCCCTTGGGATCATCGCTGGGCGCGGTGCCTTGCCCGGAGTGCTCGCTGATGCGGCCCGCGCGCAGGACCGCCCGGTGATTCTGGCAGAGATGGCTGGGTTTCCCTGTGAAAACCCACAAGGGCTGCCAGTGATTGGCTTCCGGGTGGAAAAGCTAAGCGCGCTTTTCACCGCGCTGCACAAAGCCGGTGTGCGCGATGTGGTTTTCGCCGGCGGCGTTGGTCGCCCCTCGCTGGATCCGCGACAATTCGATCTAAAAACTCTTTGGCTGTCGCGGCGCTTTGTGCCGGTGTTGAGCCAAGGGGATGACGCGCTGTTGCGGGTGGTGATCGGCCTGTTCAAGGCCGAGGGCTTTGAGGTCATCGGGGCCCATGAGCTTGTTCCAGGGCTGGTGGCGTCGCCGCAGGTGCTCACCCGTGTTGAGCCAGGGCAACGGGATCTTGCGGATGCGGCGCGCGCGATGGATCTGCTCGGGGTGATGGGAGAGGCCGATCTTGGCCAATCCGCCGTGGTTGCACATGGCCAGGTGCTGGCGGTGGAGGCCAGCCCGGGCACCGATATCATGCTAGCCCAGGTGGCAAACCTACCGGCAGAGCGCCGCCCCGATGGGGCAAAAGGCGTGTTCGCCAAAGCCCCCAAACCGGGCCAAGATCGGCGCATTGATCTGCCCACAATCGGGTTGCAGACGGTCCAAGCCGTGGCGGAGGCCGGGCTGGCCGGGCTGGTGATCGAAGCGGGCGGCGTGATCATACTGGACCGCGAGGCGGTGATTGCCGCCTGCGATGCGGCAGGGCTGTTCCTATGGGCGCGCGAGGCGGGCGCATGACCC
>JAOXSB010000088.1 GCA_025800345.1 Mangrovicoccus sp.
GCGGAATTGAACCTGCCGGTGATCGCTGTGGTCTTTGTGGATGCCAGCCTGGCTTTGATCGAAATGAAGCAACGCGCCCGGCAGATGAGCAATCGCGGTGTGGATTTCGCCCAGCATGATCACGCAGCCATCGCCCGGGCCTTTGGCGGTTTTGGCGACACGGTGCGCAATCGCAGCGATCTGCGCGCGGCCTTAACCGCCGCCCAGAGCCGCAACGGGTTCACTTTGATCGCCGCAGAGATCCCCCGCGGGGCCTATGATGGCCGCTTGTGACCACGAAATTGTAACGATCTGCGCGGAAAACAGGCAGTGTTTTGACACATATCCGGCTCAATACCGAGGTTTTGAGGTGATTTACGCGGCTTTCTCCACACGCTGCCTCACATAATCGTAGGATTGCTGCGCCGATCATCGCCCCTGACGATTGGCCGAGATATACTATATGTAATTGATTGAGGTGGTGAGGATCACAGTTCATGTATCATGATCAAAGCGGGACAGACATTGCCATCTCGGACCCGCAACTGCGCGCCCATTGGGACGCAATGACCCTTGGCTTTCTTTCCCATGGCCGCGCCACACCAGAGGAATTGGGCGCGGTGATCGCGGGTGCGCCGGATCTGGCTTTGCCACTGGTGGTGAAGGGCATCTTTTGCGTGCTGCTGGGCCGCCAGGAAATGACCGAAGAGGCCAAACGCGCTGCCCAAGCCGCCCGTGCGGCCATCGCCGCCGGCGATAGCTGCCCCCGCGCGGCGCAGTATCTGGCGGGGCTTGACGCTTGGTTGCGCGGGGATGGCCCCGGCGCGGTGCAAGCGCTGGAGCAATATTTGCGCGCCCATCCCCAAGACACGCTTTGCGCCAAGATCATCCATGGGATGCGCTTTATCATGGGCGATGCGCCAGGGATGCTGCGCTCGCTGGAACGGGTATTGCCCGCCCATGGGGAAGATCACCCCTATCGCGGTTATCTTCTGGGCTGCCGCGCTTTTGCGTTGGAAGAAACCGGGGCTTACGGGGCCGCAGAGGCATCGGGTCAGGCCGGGCTGGAGCTGGCCCGCGATGATGCCTGGGGGCTGCATGCGGTGGCCCATGTTTATGATATGACCCATCGCCCTACCGAGGGCATTGATCTAATCGACGCCAACCCGGGCAGTTGGACCCATTGCAACAATTTCCGCTATCACGTGTGGTGGCACAAAGCCTTGCTGCATCTGGATCGCGGCGAAACCGATACCGTTCTTGCGCTTTATGATGACCACATCCGCGCGGATCATACCGATGATTACCGCGATATCGCAAATGGCAGCTCTATGCTCATGCGCCTGGCCCTAGAGGGGGTGGATCTGGGCAATCGCTGGGAAGAACTGGCGGATCTGTCGGAAAAACGCGCCGAAGACGGGCAATTGGTCTTTGCGGATCTGCATTACATGCTGGCACTGATCGGTGGCGGGCGGGCGCAGGCCGCGCAGCGCTTGCGCCAAACCATGGCGCGCCGGGCCAAAGATCCCAGCCCCATGGGCCAGATCGCCGCCGATCCTGGCCAAGCGGCGATCACCGGGCTCGCCGATTTTGCCCAAGGCCAATATGATCGCGCCTTTACCGGGCTTTCCCATGCCATGGCAGGGTTGCAAAGCATTGGCGGCAGCCACGCCCAGCGGGATGTGTTTGAACGCATCACCGTGGATGCGGGACTGCGCGCAGGTGCCTATGACGCGGTGGAGCAGATGCTTTTGGCGCGCGCGGCCAAACGCGGCGGCGCGCTGGACAGTTTTGCCGAGACCCGCCTGGCGCAGATCGCGGACGCAAATAACGGTCCGATCTCGGTTCCCGCGCAATAACCCTGCCATGCTGCACCGCGGCAGGAGGCATCTAGCCCCTGCCCGCGCCCCATGCTAGGGCGCATCCCAAGCAATTCGAAAGTGACACGCATGAGCCTAGCTGATCGCCATGGGCATAGCGGCATCGGGGCGAGCGCCTCGGCCCAGCCCACCAGCGCCCTGTTTACCGGCACCCGCGATCCGCGCCTGGATTTTTTCCGCGGCATCGCCATGTTCATCATTCTGGTGGCCCATACGCCGGGCAATTTTCTGACCCTTTGGATCCCGGCCCGGTTTGGCTTTTCCGACGCCACCGAGATTTTCGTGTTCTGCTCGGGCATGGCCTCGGCCATGGCTTTTGGCAAAGTCTTCCGCAATCGCAGCTTTGCCCTAGGATCGGCCCGGGTCGTTTATCGTATCTGGCAGGTTTATTGGGCCCATATCGGCATGTTTTTTGCCACAGCGGCCATGCTGGCATGGGTCGATAGCACGGGGGTTTTCGAGCGCGACTTCATCGGGCGGCTCAATCTTTACCCGTTTTTCGTGGATAACACTGCCCAGCAATTGGTCGGGCTGATGACCCTGACCTATGTGCCCAATTATTTCGATGTGCTGCCCATGTATTTGGTGGTGCTGGCCCTGATGCCTGTGGTCATGGCGCTCTCGAAACTCTCGCCCAAAGCGGTGTTTGCCTTTGTCGGCCTGCTCTGGCTTGGGGCGAATGTCGGGCTATTGGGCGTTCCCGCAGAGCCTTGGTCCGAGCGCACCTGGTTTTTCAACCCGTTTGGTTGGCAATTGATCTTTTTCACGGGCTTTGGCTTTGTCATGGGCTGGCTGCCGGTGCCGCCGGTGAACCTGCGTTTGGTACTGATCGCGCTGGCGGTGGTGATCTTGACCATCCCCCTGGCCTATTACCGGATCTATACCCAGGTGGATCTGCTCTCTGAGGCGCGCCAAGCCATCCGGTTTTTATGGACCAAATCCGCCTTTGGCCTGTTTCGCTATCTGCATTTCCTGGCCCTGGCCTATCTGTGCTGGGCTGCGGTTGGCCCGCGCGGGGCGCGGCTTTTGCCGAAACGCGATGGGGTTTTGGCCCGGATCTGGATGGTGATCCTAAGCCAAATCATGAAGGTCGGGCAGCAATCCCTGGCGGTATTTGTGTTTTCCATGGTGCTGGCCCAAGGCCATGGGGTGTTGCTGGATGCGGTGGGGCGCACAACGCTCAGCACCTGGCTGGTCAATATTTGGGGCTTCTTGCTGCTGATCGCCTGCGCCCATATCGCGGCCTGGTTCAAAGGCCACCCTTGGCGCAAGAAACCCGCTTAATTCCCCTCGACCCAATCAAGCATCATCTCCGGCCAATCCTCGGGGATGATGTGACCGGCGGGAAATAGCGCCAGCTCCAGATCACTGCCCGGCGCGCAGCGATCCCATTTGCGCCGCCAGTAGCGATCCGTCATCTCAAAATGATCCGCGCGCAGAGCATCACAGCCATTGGCAGCTCGCCAAATCTCCATGGCCGCGAAAATATCGCCCTGGGCGATCTGACCATCGCGCAGATAGCGCCCTTCGAGCGGCACCACCGTATCAGACCAGCCATGGCTGTGCAGCATCCGCACCGGCCCGGCGCAGCTTTCTGGATGGGGCCGCCAGAAATTGCCGCCTAGCGGCGCATAAGCGGCGAAAAGCTCGGGCGCTTGGCAGGCCGCATAAGCGGTCATGGAGCCGCCAATGGAAAACCCGGTGAGGATCACTTGCGCGGGATCCACCCCATGCTGGGCCGCCGCATCTTTGATCACCTCTTTGAAGAAAGCAATTTCATCGCGGGCTTGTGGCCAATCGGGGTGAAAGGACCAGGTGCCTCCATTGCCAGTGCTGCGGGGCAAGCCATCAGGGGTGATCAACGCATAGCCCCGCGCCAAAATCGGGGCCGCAATCTTAGCATTTCCCAGGGCATTGGCCCCGTTGCTGCCCCATCCATGCAAGAACAACACCGCAGGCACCGGGCCGCTTTGCCCATCGGGCAAGGCGACGTGATAGCGGCCTGTTTCAACCTGACAGACCGCTTCAAGATCTTCGGCGCAGCGGGCCATGGCTGGCAGGGCACCCCCCTGGCTCAGCATCAGTGCCGCCCCAAAGATCAGCTGTTTCAAAGCGTCACCACCGGCAGACCGGTGCGAATCCAACCCGGCCCGGCGCTGGAGCCAAACATACCTTCGGGCACGTCGATGATGCGGCTATAGCCACGGGCTTTAAGCTGCCGCGACAACCAGCCAGAGCGCCCGCCAGTGGCACAGATCAGCGCGATCGGGGCGCTCGTGTCCCCATCCGTAAGCTGATCCAAAGCCTGCAAAAAATCGGGCCGCTGCATATCCAAAGGCTGGCCGCCTTCGGGCAGGCCAGTTTGCGCCCATTCCCCAGGGGTGCGGATGTCGAGCAAAAGCAGATCTTGCGACAGCGCACCGCGATGGGCGTCGCTCACGCTCAGGCGGGTTTGTTCCTGTGTTGCGCCAGTGGCCAAACCAGGCAGAGCAGCGGCAAAAACAGAAGATCCCGCCGCAACCAACAGGGCGCGGCGGGAAAGATTGCTATAAGATCGTTTCGACATGGGCACCCTCAACATATCCATTGCCAGCACCTTGCTTATTTCAGATCACGCTTTCTAGATCAGTTGGTCTGAGGTGCCGCAGACGTGAAATCTGGGATCGGACTATCAGAGGCCGCTTGCGGATCCAATGAGACCCAATTGCCTTCTGAAAGCTCCAGATTGCCGGGGATGTCTTCTTCCCAGAAGCTGACCACGTTTTTTGTGATGTTCAGGTAAAGCTTGTCATCAATGATCCGCCAAAGGTTCGGGTTGCCTGGAACCTTACCGCCTTTGGCCACGCCATAGGCGCAATGCCCATCATATTGCGGCACGAATTTAGCGGGGTCAGCGTTGAACTTATCGCGGTTCTCTTCGCTGGAGAACGCAAATGTTGCGCCGTTATAGTCTGCGGTAATATCCGCACGGCCTGGCACTGCGGCAGGTTGCGACGCCCCCACGGGCGCTTGATCCAAATCCCAATAGGCCACCACATCATAGCCAGAGACGGCAAAACCAGTGCCGTCAATATACTGATCCCCGGCAAAAGCGGCGGTGGAGGCAAGCAGGGCAAATCCTGCGGCAAGAGCAAAACGTTTCATAAGGAAATCCTCCTAAGGCTGGTGTTGCCTGCCCCATTTACGCGGCGGCGAGCGCGCTTACATCCCCGCCTCGCGCAGCCGTTATAACCCGTGGGAAACGGCGCGAAATTTGTGATCTGGCTCACATCAACGTGGTTTGGACGGGCAATTCTGTCACAAAGCCCCCGCGCCAGGTGACAGATCAAAGCGATTTGCTAAGCTGACAGGGCAACCCACGCCATTTGCCAGGAGCTGCTATGGAAACCGCAGAGCGCCTATTGGCCATCGGACAAGGTTATCTTTGGATCGGTCTGGTGGTGGCCGCCGTGTTTTTGGCCTGGGGGATCGACCGGGTCGAGGCCAAAGCCCAAGGCGCCTGGATCTTTCGCCCGCTTTTATTGCCCGGCGCAGTATTGATCTGGCCTTTGGTGCTTTGGCGCTGGCTGCGCGTCGAGCGGGGCAATGCCTGCCCCCAAGCCCCGTACCGCCCGCCGCTCACCGCCCAGCGGCTGTTCAGCATGATCGTGATCTTTGCCTGTCCCGCCATCCTAATGGGGGCGCTGCTGCTGCGCCAAGACGGCCCATTAGAGCGCCCGGCAGTGCAACTGGCCGCGCCGCAAGAGGGGCAAGCCCATGAGTGATCGCTATATCCCCGTGCAATGGAACGCCAATAAATGGCTTTATGACGGCGTGCTATTGATCGCCTGCGCGGCCTATATCCTGGTGTTTTTGCGCTTGGGCGCCCCGGCCGCAGATCTCACCCGCCCGGTGGATGGAGCGATTTTGCGGATGCGCGCCTTTGGCAGCTGCGCCTTTTTCATGCTTAGCGTGATATTATGCATTGGGCCATTGGCCCGGCTGGACCGGCGGTTTTTACCGCTGCTTTATAACCGGCGGCATTTCGGGGTGATCACCGCTTTGGTGGCCCTGACCCATGCGGTCTATGTGCTCAATTGGTATTACGCCTTCTCCCCGACCGATCCCATGGTGGCGCTGCTGGGCGCGAATACCAGCTATGGGCAGATCCTGGGCTTTCCCTTCGAGACCTTGGGCATTGTCGCGCTGCTTATACTGGCGGTGCTGGCCGCAACCAGCCATGATTTCTGGCTGTCTTTTCTTGGCCCGCCTTTGTGGAAAGCACTGCATTTGCTGATTTACCTGGCCTATGGATGCGTGGTGGCCCATGTTGCGCTTGGCTATTTGCAAGACAGTAAAAACCCCGCTTTCGCGCTGCTCTTTGGACTCAGCGCTTTGGCCGTTGCCGGGCTGCATCTGGCCGCTTGGGCGAAAGCCCCTCGCAAATCACGGGGCAGTGGCGAATGGATCGCTGTGGCCGCGCCCCATGAGATTGCCGATGGCCGGGCCAAGATCCTGCCCATGCCCGATGGCAAACGCGCGGCGGTGTTCCGCGATGGGGACCGTATCGGCGCGCTTTCCAATGCCTGCGCCCATCAAAACGGGCCTTTGGGCGAAGGGCGCGTGATCGATGGCTGCGTCACCTGCCCTTGGCACGGGTTTCAGTACCGGCTGGAAGATGGCTGTTCCCCGCCGCCATTCACCGAAAAAGTGCCGACCTACAACCTGCGCCTGCGCGATGGGGTGATCGAGATCGCGACCAAGCCCAATGCCCCAGGCACCCCTGCCACCCCCTTGCAGATTGCGGAGGCCGCCCATGTCTGATCGCGAGGCACCGTTCTTTATCGGCTGGGCCGCCATGCCCCCAGGGCTGCGCTGGTTTATGGGCGGCATTGCCCTTGGCCTGATCTTGTTTCTGGCAGGCATCGCTTATGTCACGGCCGCCACCCAGGACGATCCGGGCCAAGGCGCATTTGTGGGGCGGGCCAACGCGACCGGGATCTTGCAAGCCGAGCCCTATCCGATCCTGCATGTGACCGAGAGCGCGGATTTTGCGCTGGGCTCTGCGCTGCTGCTGACCGGCGGCGGGAAACGCGGCGTGCAAGGGCGCGCAGCCGGCCTAGATGGGGCGCTGGTCGCGGTTTCAGGCGCACGGATCGCCCGCGGCGATATCGCAGCGCTGCAATTGCGCGGCGGCGAGGCCGGGCTCAAAGCACTTGAGCAAGCCGCGATCACGCCCCCTGCCGTACAGGATCTGGGGCGCTGGCGCATAAGCGGCGAGATCTGCGACGGTAAATGCTATGCGGGGGCCATGCGCCCGGGGCGCGGGCTGGCCCATAAAGCCTGCGCAAATCTGTGTTTGATCGGCGGCATTCCCCCGGTTTTAGTGGCCACGGATAAGATCGACGGGACCGAGTTTTTCTTGCTCGCCGGGCCAGATGGCGGGCCAGTGACCGATCAGATTTTGGATCATGTGGGGCTGTTGATCGAGTTGGAAGGCCAAGTGCAGCGCCATGGGGGCATGGCCGTGCTGCGCCTGGATCCCGAAACCCTCAAGGTGATCCCATGATCCGCCGCCTTTTACCCCCTGCGCTCGCCTTAGCTGCTCTTGCTGCGGCCTATTGGGGCTATAGCGAGATCACCCAATTGCGCGGCACGATATTTTGGGAATTTCGCTATCTGGTCTTGGGGCTGGGCTGTTTTGCTCTGCTCAGCGTGCTGGAAACGGTTCTGAGCCGTCTGCTGCCGCCCAAAGAGCACGATCACTGATCAAGGCGCGGGATAAGGCGCAGGAAACAGCCGGATCGCGCCATCCTCGGCCGCCACCCAATAACAGGTGCGATCAATCGACATTTCCACATCTCCGCGCAGCGAAACGCAAAGCCGCCCATCAACAAAGATCCAAGTGCCGTTAAAGCGTTCGGACAGATATACCCCCGACAGGGTGCCACCGGGCTGCACATCCACTTTCAACCCAGAGCCCAATAGGGTTTCGCCCACCACCCGGTCCACAAATTGGCGTTCATTGCGGATCACGTCATAGCCGCTGGGCCCAAGCCCTACCGCGCGGGCGGTTTCCTTGGGCAAGGGGGAGCACCCGGCCAGCAAGCCAGCCGCCGACACTAAGAATATGGCAGATCGCATAAGAGCCTCTTCAAACGCTTGGGCTCTTATGCGCGCGCGCGCCTTTCCATCCGGTTACACCAGGCGCCCGCCCGTGGTTTTTAGATCGCGCGATAGGTGTATGGCGCGCCAGTACCGCTGCGAGGGATGACCAGCATTTCACCAGGTTTGGTGCCGATTTTGGCACAGCCTGCCCCACCGGAATCCGAAACCTGGAAATTGGTGCAGACCTGGCCGCTATGCCATTCCCAAGCGCCGGTCACGGGCACCCCGTTGATATCCCCACGCATGGTGCCATCCTTACCAAAGCGCAGATTGATGGCATCGCTTTGCCAATTTTTGCCCACCACCGCCGAGACGAATTCCGCACGATCCTCGATCATGTCAAATTCCGCAATCAACGCTTGTTCATCGCCCCGTTCGGCAATGCCGCATCCGGTAACGCACACGGCCAATGCCGCGATTTGCATGGCTTTTGACGCCAGGCCCATAACTGCCCCTCCTGTTGCCTCGCTGCGACTTTTCCACGGCGCTGGCGCAGTGTCAAAACCCAGGGCTAGGGTCTGGCGAGCGCTTGGGCTAGGCAAGAAGAATAGGAGACGCGCGCATGACAGAGTTTGAATATCGGGTGCTGCCCGCCCCCAGCAAAGGCGAGAAAAGCAATGGCGCAAAGACCGGCGAAACCCGCTTTGCCGCAACCATTGAACAGGTTCTGAATGACCAGGCCCGGGAGGGGTGGGAATTTTTGCGCGCAGAAACCCTGCCGACCACCGAACGCCAAGGGCTCACTGGCAGCCGCACGGTGTTTCAAACGCTGCTTGTATTTCGCCGCCCAAAGCCACAAAGCCCTGCGACAGTGCTGAGCGCGCCCGCGCAAAGCCAATCTCAGCCCTAAGCCGAGCTGAGAATCAGCGGCGGCACCGCACCTGATTAAACGTCGATATCGAGCGCCAAAGCATGAATGCTGCCCACCAATTCCGGGCCGAGGGCACCATGCACCGCGCGATGGCGTGCGAGGCGATTCATATCCGCAAAGGCCGCCGCTCTGATTTTTACATTAAAGTGACTTTCTTCACCTTCCGAATATCCCGAATGACCGCGATGTGCCTCGCTATCATCTTGAATTTCCAGCACTGTTGGGTGGAACGCATCCTCTAGGCTTTGTCGAATTTGCTCTGCAACTCTCATTTTTACCTCGAACCCTCTTTCTCTTCCCGCAGGAAAGGTTAGACTTTCGCGTCCTTGTTGCAGGCTAGTCCGCACGGTTCGAGTCGGAAAGGTTATCCCATGGCGAAAAATGACCCCTTTGGGTTCGACATGTCGGTGTCTTCGGCAAAAAAGAAGAAAACCCGTGGCAGACGGGGCATGTCGGGTGCGTTTGAAACCTCGAATCGCAAATGCGATCACGAAGGCTGCGATCAGCCCGGCCAATATCGCGCGCCGCGATCGCCCGATCATCTCGATGAATATCTATGGTTCTGCAAAGACCATGTGCGCGAGTACAATCTGAAGTGGAATTTCTTCAACGGTGCCACCGAAGAAGAGATGCAGGCACAGCTCGACAAAGATCGCGTTTGGGAGCGGCAGACCAAGCCGCTGAAAGGCAATAGCGCCGAAGAACGCGCTTGGGCCCGTTTGGGTGTGGACGACCCCCATCAAGTGTTGGGCGAGAATGCCACGCAAAATCCGGGTAAATCCATCACCGGCACCCGCCGCCTGCCGCCAACGGAACGCCGGGCGCTGGAGATTTTGGAAGCGCGCGATCACTGGACCAAGGTCGAGATTCGCAAGCAATACAAAGCCCTGATCAAGATCCTGCACCCGGATATGAACGGAGGCGATCGCTCTGATGAAGAGCGTCTCCAAGAAGTGGTTTGGGCCTGGGATCAAATCAAAGAAAGCCGCAGCTTTCGCGATTGATCCGCGCAGGGCAAGCACGGCTGCGAGGCCCTTATGATCCTGTGTTGCGGTGAAGCGCTGATCGATATGCTGCCCTGCCGGGGCAGCGACGGGGCCGAGGGCTATCGCCCTGCCCCCGGCGGTTCGGTGTTGAACACAGCGATCAGCTTGGGCCGCCTGGGCCGCCCGGTGAGCCTCTTCACCGGCCTGTCAAACGATCTTTTCGGCCGTGATCTTGAGCAGCATCTTCGCGACAGCGGCGTGGATACCGCCTTAGCGGCCCGTAGCCCGCGCCCCAGCACCTTGGCCTTTCTCAGCCTCCGCGAGGGCCAAGCGCGCTATCTTTTCTATGATGAAAACAGCGCCGGGCGGATGCTCACCCCTGCAGATCTGCCAAAGCTGCCCAGCGGTCTGACAGCGCTGTTTTTCGGCGGCATCTCGTTGATGGTGGACCCCGCAGCCAGCGCTTATGAGGCGCTGATGGCGCGGGCGCATTCGCGCCACCCGGTGATGCTTGATCCCAATATTCGCCCGGCCTTTATCCAAGACGTGCCCGCCTATCGCGCGCGGCTGAGCCGGATGATGAGCATGGCCCAAATCGTAAAGCTTTCTGACGAGGATTTGGCCTGGATCATGGGGCCGGGCGATGCGGAGCCGCAAATACAACAACTGCTGTCGCGGGGGCCCAAGCTGATTTGCCTGACCCGCGGAGCTCAAGGGGTGGATGCCTATGGCAGTTTCGGCAAACTCACGGTTCTTGCCCCAAAGGTAGACGTTGCCGATACGGTTGGGGCCGGAGATACATTCAACGGCGCGTTGCTGGCCGCTCTTGACCAAGCGGGGCTTCTCGGTTTTGACGCGCTCGCAGCGCTGCCCTTGCGGCCATTGCGAGACGCGCTGGAATTTGCCGTGCGCGCCGCGGCCGTCACCGTATCGCGCCCAGGAGCGAACCCGCCTTGGGCCAAGGAGTTTCTGTAATGCGTGTTTTGTTACAACGGGTAAGCAAAGCTTCGGTTTCCGTGGAAGGCGCGGTTTTGGGCGAGATCAGCCAGGGCTTTCTGGCCTTAGTCTGCGCGATGGAGGGCGACACGCCGGAAACCGCCGCGGCCATGGCTGCCAAATGCTCTAAATTGCGAATCTTTGCCGATGAGGCGGGCAAGATGAACCGCTCGATCCTAGATATCGGCGGCGCGGCTCTGGTGGTCAGCCAATTCACCCTCTCGGCCGATACGCGGCGGGGCAATCGCCCTGGCTTTTCCGCCGCTGCGGCCCCGGCCCAGGGGGAGGCGCTATATGAAAGCTTTGCCCGCGAGCTCAGCCTTTTGGGTCTGCCCGTGGCCACCGGGCGCTTTGGCGCGGATATGGCCGTGAGTCTGATCAATGATGGGCCGGTCACCATTTGGCTTGATAGCGAAAGCTGACCCCATTTGCGCATTTTCGCTGCGTGATTGGCTTTTTCGCGGCCAGGCGGGGCTTTCCATGGTTCAAGTTTCGTGGTGACTTAACGAAAAACGGGTAGGGATATGGATCTTAACGCTCTCAGAGAATTCACCGCTGTTATCTCAGAGGGCTCTTTTGCCGCCGCGGCCAGGCGGTTGAACACCCCCAAATCCACCGTTTCCAAACGCATCCAAGATCTCGAAGCCGCGCTTGGCACCAAATTGATCGAGCGCACCACCCGACGTTTGCGCCTGACCCCTGAGGGGGCTGTGGTTTTGGGCCGCGCCGAACGCATTCTAGCCGATGCCGAGGAAATCACCGAAGCGCTCTCCAAAGATCACAGCGCCGTGCGCGGCCATCTGCGCTTGGCCACCCCAACGCTGTTTGGGCAAACCATGCTGGCACCGGTGGCGGCCCAATGCCGGGCGCTCTATCCAGAACTGACCTTGGAATGCGTGCTGCAAGACAGCCTGCCCGATCTGATGGAAGAGGGCTATGACGCGGCCATTCGCATTGGCACGGGCCATGATGAAACCCTCACCGCCCTGCCCTTGGGCAATATTCGCCGCTGTCTGGTGGCCGCCCCAGGCCGGTTGCCCGCGACGCTGGAAAGCCCCGAAGATCTAACCGATGCGCCCACGTTGGCCCAGGGCCATGGGCTGATCCAAACGTGGCAATTATCCGGCCCTGAGGGCACCAAATCCGTGCGCATCGCGGCCACCCTCACCATGTCATCGCCTGCGGCCTTGCGCATGGCCGCTTTGGCCGGGGCGGGCGTGGCGCTTTTGCCGATCTATGCGGTGGCCGCTGATCTGGCCAAAGGCGATCTGGTGGATGTGCTGCCCGGCTGGTCGGGCCTGCCCCGCCCTGTGGCACTGGTCTATCCCGGCGCCCAAGCGCTGACCCATCGGCTGCGCGCCTTCAGCGATCTGATGGCCGCCCATGCCAAAAAGCAGCTCGACGCCGCCACAACCGAGCCCTGGTAGCAGCCCCTCTTACCTGGTCATCACTGCGGGCTTTTTGCCAAGCGCGTTCTTCCCGGAACGCCGAGCCCATAGCACGAGGGCCGGCGCAAAGCGCTGCGCCCAATGCCCAGCTATGGCCGCTCTGGGCCAGCATATGGGCAAGGTTTTGGTAGGACATCGCCCCCGTGAAGAGTGCAAATTTCTGCGCAATCTCTCGCATATTAAGAAATTCTTTAAGCTTACCCCCGGGTTTGGCCTTGCAGCATTTGGGTGCTTTTCATAATTCTGTTACATTATGTCAGAGATCGAACTCAAATTCCTGCTCGATGAAGCCGGAACCCGCACCTTAAAGGCCCGTCTGAAAACCCTCGAAATTGCCGATGACGCCCCACGCACTCGGCAATTGCGCACGGTTTATTTTGACACGCCAGATTTGGATCTGCGCAAAGCCAAAATCGCGCTGCGCCTACGCCGCGATGGGCGGCGTTGGATTCAAACCGTAAAAATCCGCGCCCGCCATCATGGAGGGCTTTCGGAATCCCTGGAATATGACAGCCCATCTCCCGGGGGCGAGTTGCATCTTGATGCGATCCCCAATGAGTTGGTGCGCGATGAGATCACCGCCTTGGTGGGTGACAAATCGCTTGCCCCAGTTTGTGAAACCGCGATCCGGCGCAGTTCTTCGAACCTGACTCTCGCCGATGGGTCCGAAGTGGAATTGGCGATTGATAGCGGCGAGATCAAGGCCGGTGAATTGGCCGAGCCCTTCCGCGAAGCCGAGCTGGAGCTGATCAAAGGCCGTTTGGGAGCACTGTTTGATCTAACCCATATGCTGTTTCCCGAGGGCGGGTTGCATTTCTCGACCATGTCCAAAGCCGAGCGCGGCTATTTGCTGGCCGCAGAAGGCCGCATCGCGGACCCCATCGCTCCGCGCAATGCGTGCAAAGTTCCCCTTGCCCGAGCGCAAAGCGCGGAAACTGCCGCCCGGGACGTGCTGCGCGAATGCTTTGAGCAGATCGCCAGCAACGCCGCTGTGGTGCAATTGATCGATGATCACGAAGGCCCGCATCAGCTGCGTGTGGGATTGCGCCGGCTGCGCAGCGCATTTTCCGTGTTCAAACCCCTGATCGGCAACGCCGAAATGCTGCGTTTGAATGATGAAGCCCGCTGGCTTGGCCAAGTGGTGGGTGATCTGCGCGATTTGGACGTAGCGATTGAGGATATTCTGGATCCTGCCGCCGCTGAACGCCCCGATGAGCCGGGTTTTGAAGTGCTGCGCAACGCGATTGTGGAACGCGGCGGCGAGACCCGCCTTTTGGTCCGCGAAACCTTGGCCGGAGAACGCGCTCAGACCTTCTTGATCGATATGGCCCGCTTTATTGAGACCCGCGGCTGGCTTGTGGCCGAGGATTTCAGCCAAACCACTCGTTTGGCGGCGGCCATCCCCGATTTGGCCGTTAACGCCCTAGATAAGCGTTGGAAATCCGTGCGCAAACACGCCAAGGACATCGAGAACCTGGATATCCCAGCCCGCCATGAGCTGCGCAAAGAGCTCAAGAAAATGCGCTATGCAGTGGAGTTCATGGGGCCGCTTTGGCCTGCCACGGATGTGAAAGCCTTCGTCAAAAAACTCAAAGCGCTGCAAGAGGTGTTTGGCGATCTCAATGATGCGGCCATGGTGGAAACGCTGCTCATGGCCCCGAACGCCCCTGGGGCCTCGGATCTGACCGCGCAGCGCGCCACCGGCTGGCTGCTGGGCACGCGCATGACCAAGGCCGAAGCCGATTGGCCCCATGCCCAAGGGCTTTGGGCCAAACTCAAAGAGCTGGGGCCGTTCTGGACCTAGTATTGCCAAAGGCGCGCCGCCAATCTACCAAGGCTTAGCGGCGCGCCCCAATTTACAGCATTTTAATTCCAGTGTTGCGACAGATTTAGAGCCTGCATAAACACGCGGCCAAGCCCCGCGGTTAGATCTTGCCAGAATGGCTATCTGCCCGTTAGGCCGGGTTTTATCCCTGTTTGATGAATGCTGATGCGCCCTTACCTGCTTGCCTTAGTTGCCGCCTTGTTCCTTGTGCCCTTGCTCCTGATCATCGGGGGGTTTCAGGCCACACCTCTATTGCCGCCCAATGACACGGTGTCCCCCTATCAAGCGGCGCAAAGCCAAGATTTCCTGCGCCATGCCAAAGCAGTGATTGATGGCAGCGATCCCTCCGGGGTGATCCGCGCCAGCGAAGATGATTTCAACGCGCTGATCGCCAGCGCCGCACGGGTCATCAGACCGCTCAAAGGGCAAGTGAGCATCGATGAAACGGGCCTGGCAGTGCAGGTTTCGGCCAAAGCGCCGGGCCTGGCGCGTCTGGGCTGGATCAATCTGGATGCGAAACTCGGCCCATCCCAAGAAAACCTGGCGCTGACCCGGCTCAAGATCGGGCACATTCCGCTGCCCCCAGCCATTGCCCTTTGGGCGCTGAAAACCGGCTTAGATCTTGCGACGCCCGATAATTTCGGCACCCAGCTTTTGGACAGTGTTTTGTATTTTGAACCTGGCGAAGGGGTGGCCAAGCTGGGCTTGGATGCTGGCGGGCCAGGGGATCAATCGCTATATGCCCGCGCTTTTGCCCAATTCGAAAGCTCGGCCCCCAGCCCGATCTTAATCGCCGCCAAAGCCCATTATGACGCCATGAGCGCCGCGGTGCGCGCGGATGAGTTGAACCGCAAAGGCAGCATCACCCCCTGGCTGGTCTTTGCTTTGCGCCGCGTGGATGCGGCGCAACATAGCGATCTTCAATTGGCGCGCGCGGACCTGCATGCCAGCTTTCTGGCCCTTGCGGCCCATTGTGGCGGGGTTGGCGGCATTGAGAAAATCGTGGGCGATTTGCGCGATGCGGAAGCGGCGGATTACTGCTTGAAAACCCGGCTGCATCGTCGCCGGGATCTGCGCAAACATTTTGTTGTCTCCGCCGCATTGCAAGGCGTTGGCGGCAGTACGGCGTCCTTTGGATTGGGCGAGGTAAAAGAGCTGGTGGATAGCGGCAATATTCGCGGATCTGGCTTTTCCTTCGATGATATCGCCGCTGATCGCGCGGGCATTCGATTTGCCGAAAAATTTACCGCAGCTACGCCGCCAGAATACGCTGGCTTGATTGCCCAATTGACCGGCGAGCCCGCTTATATGCCATCGGTCAAAGACCTGCCCCGTGGCCTGAGCGCGGAAGATTTTATCGCGCAATTTGAATCCGTGGACAGCCCGGCCTATCACTCCCAACTGGAAAGCATTGATCAACGTATCAACGATCTACCTTTGCATCAGAGCACAGGCTCGGCCTCTTGAATGCCAGCCATGGGGGTGCAGAGCATGGACAGCCCTGGCCGCCTGTGAAACTGTGCCCATGATCTGAGCGCGAGCCCCTGATGAGCAATACTGACAACCCAGCCGACCCGTTTAAAAAAGCCCTGGCCGATGCCACCCGTGTGCTCGCCGATGATCCCGATGTGAGCGTGACCTATTCGGTGGACCCTCCTGGGATGACCTCGGACACCATGCGTCTGCCTCAGGTTACCCGGCGGCTCACCCGCGAAGAAGTCTTGCTGGCCCGTGGCACGGCCGATGCCTATGCTTTGCGGCGGCGGTTTCACAATCTGCAAACCCATGCGCGCTTTGAGCCTCAGGGCGAGATGGCCCGCGAGCTGTTTGAAGCCATGGAAACCGCGCGCTGCGAAGCCATTGGCGCCCGCGCCATGCCGGGCACAGCAGGCAATATCGATGCCAAGATCGGCTCTGAGGCCGCGCGCAAAGGCTTTGGCAATATCACCGATGCGGCCGAAGCCCCCCTGCCCGAAGCAATGGGCTATCTGATCCGCCAGATGGCCACCGGGCGGGATCTGCCCCCGGCTGCGCAAAATATCTTGGATCTGCGACGTGCCGGGATCGAAGCGGAAGCCGCCGAGACCCTGAGCCGTCTGGAAGAGATCATCGAAGATCAAGCGGGCTTTGCCAATTTCGCCCGCAAGATCATCGAAGATCTGGGTTATGGCGATCAGCTTGGCGATGATCCAAATTTTGACGACGACGAACAAGAAGACAACGCTGAGAGCGAAGAGGACAGCCCAGAGCCCGACAATCAACAGGGCGATCAAGATGATCAGCCCCAAGATAGCGAGGCCGATCCAGAGCAATCCCAAGAGGACAGCGGCGATAGTTCTGAAGCGCAAGTGGCCATGGATCAAATGGCCGATGCGGAGGTCAGCGAAGACTCCGACATGCCCGATGGGGACATGCCCATGGATCCGCCGCCACCCACGCCCATCAGCGATGCCGATCCCAATTACCAGGTTTTCCGCACCGAATATGACGAAGAGATCCTGGCCGAGGATCTGGCCGAACCGGCCGAGCTAGAACGCCTGCGCTCTTACCTTGATCAACAGCTCGAGCCGCTCAAAGGCGCTGTCTCGCGCCTGGCCAATAAGCTTCAGCGCCGCTTGCAAGCCCAGCAAAGCCGGTCTTGGGAGTTTGATCTTGAAGAGGGTATTTTGGATGCGGGCCGTCTGGCCCGTGTGGTGGCCAACCCGACCACGCCCCTAAGCTTTAAGATCGAGAAAGACACCGATTTTCGCGACACGGTGGTCACGCTTTTGCTGGACAATTCCGGCTCCATGCGCGGTCGGCCCATTTCCATTGCCGCGATCTGCGCCGATGTGCTGGCCCGCACCCTAGAGCGCTGCCAGGTCAAAGTGGAAATCCTGGGCTTTACCACCCGCGCTTGGAAAGGCGGGCAAGCCCGCGAGGATTGGCTCGGCGAAGGACGCCCGCAACAGCCTGGGCGGCTCAATGATCTGCGCCATATCATCTATAAATCTGCTGATGCCCCTTGGCGGCGCACCCGGGACAATCTGGGCCTGATGATGAAAGAAGGCCTGCTGAAGGAAAACATCGATGGCGAGGCCCTGGAATGGGCCCATAAGCGCATGATCGGGCGGCCTGAGGCGCGCAAGATCTTGATGGTGATCTCAGATGGGGCGCCGGTGGATGACAGCACGCTGTCGGTGAACCCGGCCAATTATCTGGAAAAGCACCTGCGCGATGTGATCGCCATGGTCGAAAAGCGCAAAATGATCGAGCTGATCGCCATCGGCATCGGCCATGATGTGACCCGCTATTACGAACGTGCGGTGACCATCACTGATGTGGAACAGCTTGCCGGGGCCATGACCGAACAGCTTGCATCGCTGTTTGATACCGACCCGCGGGCGCGGGCGAAATTCGCGGGCCTTAAACGGGCCAGCTAACCCCGAAATCTTTTCCTAGGGCGGGCCTTGGGCGGGCCTTGCCGCGCCCGAGGGATATGCCAAAGGATCGCGCCGGTGTTTCAATCTTTTTCTTCCCCTTCCGATCCGGAACATGGGCCTGCGCGGATCGCTGCGTTGCGCGATGTGCTCGGGGATGAAGGACTCAAAGGCTTTTTGATCCCCCGCGCGGATCAGCATCAGGGGGAATATGTGGCCCCCTGTGACGAGCGCCTGGCCTGGCTCACCGGCTTTACGGGATCGGCCGGTTTTGCGGCAGTGCTGCCCGAAATTGCCGGGCTGTTTGTGGATGGGCGCTATCGGCTGCAAGCGCGCGAGCAATGCGACAGCAGCGCGCTCACCGTGTTGCCTTGGCCGGAAACCAAGCTAGGCCCATGGCTGAAAGAGCAGCTTCCCAGCGGCGGCGCGGTGGGCTTTGATCCATGGCTGCACAGCCTGGGCGAAATTGAGGCCTTGCGCAAAGCGCTGACCGGAAGCCCGGTGGATCTGATCGATTGCCCCAATCTGGTGGATCGCATTTGGGCAGATCGCCCGGCCCCGCCCCTTGGCCCTATGACCGCCTATCCCGAACATCTGGCCGGGCGCAGCAGCGGCGAAAAACGCGCCCTGATTGCAAAGGCGTTGCGCGAAGCAGGCGATGATGCGGCAGTGCTCAGCCTGCCCGATAGCATTGCTTGGCTGCTCAATATCCGCGGCAGCGACATTGCCCGCATCCCCGTGCCCCATGGTTTTGCGGTGATCCATGCGGATGGCGCTGTGGATCTGTTCTCCGCGCCAGAAAAAACCGCCCCGCTGGGCAGCGATTTGGGCCCGGATGTGCGTTTTCATCCGAGCGAGGAGTTCCTACCCGCGCTGCGCGCCCTAGATGGGCAAATCCGCCTAGACAAAGCCTCGATCCCCTATGCGGTGCCGATGCTGCTTGATCAGGGCCGGGCGCGGTTCGATCAAGACCCTTGCCTCTTACCCAAAGCCTGCAAAACCGATGCCGAGCTTGCCGCGACCCGCGCCGCGCATCTGCGCGATGGGGCGGCTATGGTCGAATTCCTCCATTGGATCGACACCCAAGCCGAGGCATTGAAAAATCCTAGCCATGGCCTGACCGAAATTGATGTGGTCACCGCCCTTGAAGGGTTCCGTGCCAAAACCGGGGAACTGCGCGATATCAGCTTTGAAACCATCTGCGGCGCCGGACCTAATGGCGCCATTGTCCATTACCGGGTCAGCGAGGCGAGCAATCGCCCGGTCGCGCGGGGCGAGCTGCTATTGGTGGATAGCGGCGGGCAATATCTTGATGGCACCACTGATATCACCCGCACCCTGGCCATTGGCCCGGTTGGGGCCGAAGAGCGCGCCTGCTACACTCGCGTGTTGCAAGGCATGATCGCCGTCAGCCGCACCCGTTTTCCCAAAGGTCTTGCCGGGCGCGATCTAGATGCCCTGGCCCGTGCTCCCCTATGGCGTGCCGGCCTCGATTATGATCACGGCACCGGCCATGGGGTGGGGCTATATCTATCCGTGCATGAAGGCCCACAGCGGATCTCGCGGCAAAGCCATGAGGTGCTGCGCGATGGCATGATCCTCTCCAATGAACCGGGCTATTACCGCGAAGGGGCTTTTGGTATTCGCATTGAAAACCTGATCACTGTGCGCGTGGCCCCGGCTGTGCCCGGTGGGGATGATGCCCGCGAGATGCTGCAATTTGAGACCCTAACCTATGCGCCTTTGGCCCGCGATCTGATTGATCTGAACTTGCTGGAGCCCTCTGAACGCTCTTGGGTGGATCGCTATCACGTGGCCTGCTGGCACAAACTGTCGCCTTTAGTCTCTGGCCCTGCGCGGGCCTGGTTGGAAGAGGCCACCGCGCCCCTGTGACCCCCGCACTTGGCACGCTTTACCGTGACCCTATGCCCGGCTTGTTTTGCGCCTCGCAGCCCTTTAGCCCTGGGCGCAAGCGAGAGCTCATCCAATGGATAACCGGGAGGGTCGGTGCCGATGATCAAGGACATTACGATTAGAGACGCAGCAGGCACTTGGGTGGTCCGCGCGGGCGGCGCGGTTTTGGCGGAAACCAATCGCGCTTTGGAACTGACCGAAGGCGAGATGCCGCCGGTGATTTTCTTTCCGCGCAGCGATATCGCCATGGCCTTTCTCGAACAGAGCGAGGCCCATACGGAACATGATGAAACACGGTTCTTCGCGGTGGTTTCCAAAAGCCAAACTATCGAAGAAGCAGGCTGGTGCTATCAAGACCCGCCCGCCGAAATGGCGGCTTTGAAAGATCATATCGCCTTTCACGACAACAAAGTAACGGTGGAGCGGCTCTAAGGCCGCTCACGCATGTTCTTCTGCCACGGTCGCGGTAAGCGCCCGATTATAGGCTTGCAGCGCATCTAGATAATGCAGCACGCCGACGATCTCGCGCCCGGCATCATCTGGGCGGGAGATGGTCACCGCCAAGCAATTTTGCTCGGACGCCGCAAAGAGCGGCATGGCAGCTTCAAGAGACGCTGTGCGATCCACCGCCAGCCCCTGATCAAGCAGCTCTTCCAACACATCCATCTGCGGGGTTTTGGGATCTGCGGTGCTGCGCATCACAGCGGAAACGCGCTGCATGGCCAGCAAATAGGCTTGGGGCCCTGCGGCCACATGTTTGCCGCGCCGCTCTAATTGGGTGAGGAAAAAAGACCGATCCACCAAGGTGCTGGACAGGGCCGAGGACAGCGACACCGCCGTCATCACCGCAATCCCCACCTGCCAATTGCCCGTCAGCTCAAACACGATCAAGGTGGTGGAAATCGGCGCGCCCAAAACCGAGGCCGCCAAAGCGCCCATCCCAGCCAGCGCATAAACCGCCTCGCTGCCG
>JAOXSB010000092.1 GCA_025800345.1 Mangrovicoccus sp.
CGGATGTCGCCTTTAGGTGGAATGATGGGTCTGCAAACTTATCATAAGTTCTTTGCAGCATTTAGGGCCACTTCAATTACAGCAAGACCATCTGTCGTTCGATACCTCCGCCTCAAGCAGCAGCTGCCCGACGACCAGAACAGGGTCCTTGGGGTAGATTCCGGTAGGAGGCAGGATCGTAGCAAAAGAGCCTTTTGCTTTGATTTTTCCACCTGTACGCGATTGTTATGCCTCTGGCGTTTTCGCGAGCGGCCAGCGATCCCGCGCAAGCACCGGGCCGGCCATCGCAAGCGTCGCCATGCTGTCCTACGGCGGAATGTTGCTAGGGCCGCCAACAATTGGATTCGTCGCAGAAGTGACGGGAATGAAAATGTCATTCGCACTGTTGGCAGGGCTGGCAATCTTGGCTTTTGCACTGGCTCCAAAACTGAGGACTAGTCATTGGAGTAGGATCTGCAGTGCGCGGCTGGTCCAAATGGCAATGAACTTCCTCTCATCCACCAGAAGACGCGTGTATGGCAACTCGTCGACTTTGTGCCGTGGTTCCCATGCGTCAGGATTGCTAAAATAGGCTGACGTACTTCATCTTTTCTTTAATTGTAGATAATATCAGTTTGCGGCTTGGTCTTCCAACGTGGAACCAGTTCCCCCGTGTTCCACTCGTAGAGCCATCCCACAAGAGGGGGTCCTTTGCGGGACGGGGCGAAATGACACTCCAAGGGGTTTCGGTAAAGCCGCCGTTCGCGCACGGTGCAGCGGATTCAACGAGAGAGCCGATGTCGTTGAAAAAGTCGTTCGTTTTTGCGTCTTGGGGTTCTGCGTTGTCTATATTTTGTTGGGCGATGTGAGGCGTTGCCGCCCTGTTACCCTAGGGCGGGTGCCACCGGCTTCAGCTTTGCCAGTTTCCGGAGGTTTTGGGCAGTAGCTGCGAGTGTAAATTCGTCTTGGGCGCCACATGGTCCTCGCAATCGGAGTCTGCCCAAGCCGAGGATGCGTTTGAGATGTGCGAACAGCATTTCGACTTTCTTTCGTCGCCTCTGGGCGGTCGGGTTAAACTCGGAGGCCGTGCATTGTCGCGCAAAGTCTCTGACGATCTCATATTCTTCACGATTAATGCTGCGGGTCGCCGTGTTCGGGCAGCATTTTGGTTTCGACGGGCAGTCTTGGCAATCGAGCTTCAGGCTTCGATATTGACGACGACCGGCCTTGGGCTTGTGCCTCTTGGGGTCAGAGTAGTTTCGCCGGGTATGACGAAGCTCTTTACCTTCTGGGCAAATGTACCGGTCATTGTCTTCGTCCCATGTGAAGTCGGAACGTGACCAGGTGCCATCCTTGCGCTTTGAGTGGTCAAAGACTGGGATGAACGGCAGTATTTTCCGCTTGAGCGTCAGCCAAACCAGATTTTCGGATGAGCCGTACGCGGTGTCCGCAGCCACCCAATCTGGTTTCAACCCAAAACGCTCTTCGGTCCTGTCGATCATCTTGCGCATGGCGCCCACCTCTGCCTGCCGGATCGAGCGGCTGGCATCCACATCGACGATGATCCCGTGATCTGTATCGATCAGATAATTGTCCGAATAGGCAAAGAATGCTGGACCTTTGCGCGCTGCCGTCCATTGACTCGCGGGGTCGGCATGGGCGGTGAACTTGGGTGTTGTCTCACTGGCCGCCCCAAACGCTGCATCATCGAGAGTGTCGAGATATTCGCGCACCGCCCGTGGTGCTGCCTCCGCCCTGACCCCGCGTTCCTCCCAGCCCTCAGGATTGCTGGAGTTCTGTTTCTGGACGTCGGCGCCCCCTCTCGGCAGATTTGGCAATGCCAAATCGCCTGCCGGGCAATGGATCAAACTGGCATCAGCGGCAAAGCCCTGCCCCCCGACCAGCCCTTCCTCAATACAACGCGCAACGGACATCTCAAAAACATGACGCAACAGACCGCTTTCACGGAAACGACCATGGCGGTTCTTTGAAAAGGTTGAGTGATCCGGGATGCGATCATTCAGATCGAGCTTGCAGAACCATCTGTATGCGAGGTTCAGATGCACCTCTTCGCACAGCCGCCGCTCGGATCGGATGCCAAAGCAATAGCCCATCAGCAGCATGCGGATCATCAGTTCGGGATCGACCGATGGGCGGCCCGTGTGGCTGTAGAAATCGGCTAAGTGCCCCCTGATGCTGCTCAGATCAAGATGACGATCAATCGTCCGTAGCAGGTGATCTTGTGGGACATGGTCTTCCAGCGAGAACTCGTAAAACAGCGCCGCCTGCGCTTCCTGTTTCGGTCCCATCATCGCAATTACTCCAGCTCATTGGGAGAATTGAATCAGCCAATCTAGCCTCGATCAAGCAAGAGTTTTTCAACAACATCAGCCCATTCCAACCGATGCTGCGCGAGGCATGGATGGCCGCTTTCAGTTTCGGTCTGCCAGTAATTTCAGTCCTGCCGTCGCGAAGAACACACCCAACGTTGCTTGGATGTATCGCCGAGCTTTGCTGTAAGCGGCCACCA
>JAOXSB010000024.1 GCA_025800345.1 Mangrovicoccus sp.
ATGCGCGCCAATAAAGGCCAAAGCGTGCCGCAATTCGCCGCCGCATTCCTGCTGGGAGGCTAAGCGGCACAATCGCAGCTAGGGGTATGTTTTAGAAAGCCTTTTCAAAGACTTCCAAACCCCAGCTGCAACGCGCAGCGCGATTTTTGGTAAGTGGTGAGCCGTGCAGGATTCGAACCTGCGACCCACTGATTAAAAGTCAGTTGCTCTACCAACTGAGCTAACGGCCCACTGTGGCGCGGTCTCTACGCATAGGCGCAGATGGGGTCAAGGGGAACTGACAGGAAAATCTGCACAAGACTGGATTTCATTGCTTCGCGCGGCTACATGGCCGCCATGACCACAGCAAATTCTCCTCAAGGCCTGCCATTTTTAAAGATGCATGGGCTCGGCAATGATTTTGTCATCCTCGACTCCCGGGGCGGCGCCGCCGTGACCACTCCAAGCTTGGCCGCAAGAATCGGAGATCGCCATTTTGGCGTGGGGTTTGACCAATTGGCCGAGATTCGCAGCGCCGCAGATGACAGCGCCGATATCGAGCTGGATTTTTGGAACAGCGATGGCAGCCGCGCCGGGGCTTGCGGCAATGCCACTCGCTGCGTCGCGGCCTTGGTGCTAGGCGAAAGCGCGCAAGATCTGCTGCGCATTCGCACCGCACGCGGGATTCTCAGCGCCAAACGCGCCATGGATGGGCAAATCAGCGTGAATATGGGGCTGCCGCAACTCACCCCGGCAGAGATCCCCCTGGCAGAGGGGCACGACCCCATGGCTCTGCCCTTGCCCGGTGATCCTGTGGCCGTTGGTATGGGCAATCCCCATGCGGTGTTCTTTGTGGAAGATGCCGAAGCGGTGGATCTGCCCAGCCGCGGGGCCGCAATCGAACATCACCCGATATTCCCTGAACGCACCAATGTAGAATTCGTGTCCCTGCGCCCCGATGGCAGCTTGCGCTTGCGGGTATGGGAACGCGGCGCGGGCATCACCCTTGCTTGCGGCTCTGGGGCCTGCGCGGTGGCAGTCGCCGCCCAAGCGCGGGGTTTGATCAGCGGCGCGGTGACAATTCATCTTGATGGCGGCGCGCTTGAAATCGAGCCGCGCGAGGATGGGGTGTGGATGACCGGGCCAGTGGCCACAGTGTTTTCTGGCTGGTTGGATCAGGCCATGCTGGATAGGCCAGCGGGTGCGCAGCCATGAGCACCCCGCCCCGTTTCACCACCTTTGGCTGCCGTCTAAACGCCTATGAAACCGCGGCCATGACCGAACTAGCCAGCGATGCGGGGCTGAGCGATGCCATCGTCGTAAATACCTGCGCGGTCACCGCCGAGGCGGTGCGCAAAGGCAAACAAGAGATTCGCCGCCTGAAACGGGACAATCCCGATGCGCAGGTGATCGTCACCGGCTGCGCCGCCCAAACCGACCCCCAGGCCTATGCCGCCATGCCCGAAGTCACCCGGGTGATCGGCAATGGCGAAAAGATGCGTGCCGAGACCTGGAAAGACATTGCCACCACACCTGTGGATCTGATCGGCGAGACCGAGCGCGTGCAGGTGGATGACATCATGTCGGTGCGTGACACTGCGGGGCATTTGATCGATGGGTTCGGCACCCGCGCCCGCGCTTATGTGCAGGTGCAAAATGGCTGCGATCATCGCTGCACCTTTTGCATCATCCCCTTTGGCCGAGGCAATTCGCGATCTGTGCCCGCGGGTGTGGTGGTAGAGCAAATCGCGAGGTTGGTGGATCGCGGCTATAATGAAATCGTGCTCACTGGCGTGGATATGACCAGTTGGGGCGCGGATCTGCCGGGCACCCCGCGTTTGGGCGATTTGGTGCGACGCATATTAAGGCTGGTGCCGGATCTGCCACGCCTGCGCATCTCTTCCATCGATTCGATTGAGGCCGACCCGGCGCTGATGGAAGCCATCGCCACCGAATCGCGCCTGATGCCGCATTTGCATCTCAGCCTTCAGGCGGGCGATGATCTGATTCTCAAACGTATGAAGCGCCGCCATCTGCGTGAGGACGCAATCCGGTTTTGCGAGGAAACCCGCGCTTTGCGCCCGGATATGGTATTTGGCGCAGATATCATCGCGGGCTTTCCCACTGAAACCGAAGAGATGTTTGAAAACTCGCTGCGCCTGGTGGCCGAATGCGGCCTGACCTGGCTGCATGTCTTCCCCTATTCCCCGCGCCAAGGCACGCCAGCGGCCCGTATGCCGCAAGTGGTCGGCCCCGCCATCCGGGCCCGAGCGGCCAAACTGCGCGCCGCCGGCGAGGCCGCGGTTCAGGCCCATCTGGCCGCGCAAACCGGGCGGCAACATCATGTGCTCATGGAAAATCCACGCATGGGCCGCACAGAGCAATTCACCGAAGTGCATCTGGACAGTGACCGCCCCGTGGGCGGGATCGAAACCTTGTGGATCACCGGCCATGACGGCAAAGCCTTGCTGGCCGCCCAAAGCTCAGGAGCCGCCGCATGACCGCGCTCACCCTCTATCACAGCCCAACATCGCCCTATGTGCGCAAAGTGATGATCGTGCTGCATGAAACCGGACAGCTTGGGGATGTGACCTTGACCCATGCCCAAGGCACGCCGCTGGATGCGTCGGCCATGCCTTTGGCGCAAAACCCTTTGGGCAAGGTACCGACACTGGCCCGCGCGGATGGGCCTGCGCTCTTCGACAGTCGGGTGATTTGCCAATATCTCGATGATCGCGCCAAATCCGGGCTCTATGGCAGCGGCCCCCGCCGTTGGGAGATTTTGAGCCTGGAAGCCCTGGGTGATGGGATGCTCGATGCGGCTGTGGGCATGGTCTATGAGGCCCGCCTGCGCCCAGAAGAGCGCCGCAGCCCCGAAATCGTCGAAGGTCTATGGGCCAAGGTGGATCGCGGCCTTGATATGCTAGAAACGCGCTGGATGGGGCATTTGGCTGGCCCCTTGGATGCAGGGCAAATCGCCATAGGCGCAGCGCTTGGCTATTTGGATTTCCGTCAAGCTCCGCGGGAATGGCGCAAAACTCGCCCAAATCTCGCCCAATGGTTTGGCACAGGCTTTGCCCGCCGCGAGAGCTTTATTGCCACCGCCCCACCTGCTGGGGCCTGATATTCAGATGGCAAACACAAAAAAACCCGGCCTGAGGCCGGGTTTTTTATTGGATCTCATTTCGGGCTTTAGAAGCTGAAGCTGACCCCAACATTGAGGGCATTGGTCACGATATTGGTCTCCAGCGATCCGCCATTGTCCAGATCCGCTTTGTTCTGGGAATAGCTGCCTTTGTATTCGCCAAACACGCTCCAGCGTTCCGCAAACGGATAGGAAACACCCGCCACCCAGGCAAAGGCCGGGCCGGTCACTTGGTAGCCATAGGTTTTCCCCCCGGCGGTTTCCACATCCACATGGGGGTAAGACACGCCCAAGCCCGCACCCACATAAGGGGTCCAGCGGCGGTTTTCGCTGGGAAAGCGGCGATAGACATTGGCGGTGATGATGTTCAGACCATCGGTCATTTCCAACCGGTCAAAGCCGTTACGCCCCAGGGTCTGGTCGCTGGCATAGACTTTGGCATGGCTGAAATCGATGCCATAGCCATAGACACCGCCATTGCGCCACCAAGTGCCGCGGAACCCGTAATAGGGCGGTGCGGAAAAGGATTTGCCTTCCCAAGCGGCGGTGAAATCGAAAACACCCACACCGCCGGGATCAAACCCTTTGACAGTGCTGTGCGGGGAAGTCTGCCAACCACCATAAGCGCTCACCTCAATTTCCGCCGCGGCAGGGCGAGGGGTGGCTGCGAGACAGAGAATCGCAAGAAGGGGTAGCAGGAAACGGGTCATCTGGATGGACCTTCAAAACATGTGATGGTGAAACGGGCCCGCAAGCTCGGGCATGCGCGTTGGCCAGCTACATAGCCGCTTCGGGCATTTGGGTCCAGGCGAGCCGCTCCAAGCAATGCCAATTGCGGCATGCACGCATCAGCGTGAGATTAGGAACGGGGCTAGGGCGAAAAAACCATGCTAACCTGCGGTTTTTCGTCTCGGATGCGCTAGATTGTCCGCTGGACGCTCTGAGCGCGCGGCTCTAGTCACGGAGCATGCGTTTTTGCGCCGCGTTACGTGGTGCCCCCCGCGCCGATCACGTTTAAGTTAGAAGGTGATCGACGAAGCAATGGAGAAATTCTCGTGTCCCACGCAGATGACCACGAAGGTACCCGCCGGGATTTCCTGTATTATGCCACCGCTGGTGTCGGTGCTGTCGCCACTGGTGCGGCTGTCTGGCCTCTCATCAACCAGATGAATCCCAGTGCAGATGTGCAGGCCCTGTCCTCGATCCGCGTTGATGTCTCCGGTGTCGAAACCGGCACTCAGATCACCGTCAAATGGCTGGGCAAGCCGGTCTTTATCCGCCGTCGCACCGAAGCTGATATCGCCTCGGGTCGCGAAGTAGATCTTGGCGATTTGATCGACGACAATGCGCGTAACGAAAACATTGACCCCGATGCCGATGCCGCTGACCAAAACCGCACCTTGGATGAGGCCGGTGAATGGTTGGTGATGATGGGGGTTTGCACCCATCTGGGCTGTGTGCCAATCGGCGATGGCGCAGGCGATTTCGACGGCTGGTTCTGCCCCTGCCACGGCTCGCATTACGATGCCGCCGGACGCATTCGCAAAGGTCCTGCGCCCGAGAACCTACCGGTTCCCGTCGCCGCCTTTGAAGACGATACAACAATCAAGCTCGGTTAACGGAGCCAGACATGTCCGGAATCCCACACGACCATTATGAGCCAACGACCGGGATCGAAAAATGGCTGCATAGCCGTTTGCCGATCGTTGGGCTCATTTACGACACCATCATGATCCCCACGCCCAAAAACCTGAATTGGATGTGGATTTGGGGGATCGTTCTGACCTTCTGTCTGGCGCTACAAATCATCACCGGCATTGTCCTGGTGATGCATTACACCCCAGACACCACTTTGGCCTTTGCCAGCGTCGAGCATATCATGCGCGATGTGAATGGTGGCCATATGCTGCGCTATCTGCACGCCAATGGCGCCTCGCTCTTCTTTGTGGCGGTATATCTGCACATCTTCCGCGGCCTGTTCTACGGCTCTTATAAATCCCCGCGCGAGATCACCTGGATCATCGGCATGTTGATCTATCTGTGCATGATGGGCACCGCCTTTATGGGCTATGTGCTGCCTTGGGGGCAGATGTCCTTCTGGGGCGCAACCGTAATCACCGGCCTGTTTGGGGCGATCCCCTTCATCGGTGAAGCGCTGCAAACCTGGCTGCTGGGCGGACCGGCGGTGGATAACGCCACCCTGACTCGGTTCTTCTCGCTGCACTATCTGCTGCCCTTCGTGATTGCCGCCCTGGTGGCCGTGCATATCTGGGCCTTCCACAGCACTGGCAACAACAACCCCTCGGGTGTTGACGTGCGCCGTGGCTCGAAAGCCGAAGCAGAGAAAGATACCCTGCCCTTCTGGCCCTATTTCGTGATCAAGGATCTCTTCGCCCTAGCGCTGGTTCTGCTGATCTTCTTCGCCATTGTCGGCTTTATGCCCAACTATCTGGGTCACCCCGATAACTATATCGAAGCCAACCCACTGGCGACGCCGGCGCATATCGTGCCCGAATGGTACTTCTTGCCCTTCTACGCAATCCTGCGCGCCTTCGACGCCGAAGTGTGGCTGGTGCAATTGGTGAGCTGGTTGAGCTTTGGCATCATCGACGCCAAATTCTTTGGTGTGATCGCCATGTTCGGGGCCATCGTGGCCATGGCTCTGGTGCCTTGGCTGGATACGTCCTCGGTGCGCTCGGGCCGTTATCGCCCAATGTTCAAGATCTTCTTCTGGCTGCTTTGCGTAGACTTCATGGTCTTGATGTGGGTGGGCGCGATGCCTGCGGAAGGGATCTACCCCTATATCGCCCTGGTCGCCTCGGCCTATTGGTTCGCTTATTTCCTCGTGATCTTGCCGCTGCTTGGCCTGATCGAAAAACCGCTGCCTCAGGTGGCCACCATCGAGGAAGACTTCATTGATCACTACGGCAAAGCCAAAGACAGCGCCAAAGCTGACGCTGTGGCAAGCCCGGCCGAGTGAGAAAGGACGCGTGATGTTGAAAACGCTCAAATCCGCCGCAACCGCACTGGTCCTCTCGACCGGTGCAGCCCTCGCGGCTGGCGGTGCTGGCCATGTCCATGATGTGGATTTCTCTTTCGAGGGTCCCTTTGGCACCTATGACCAGAACCAGCTGCAACGCGGCCTGCAGGTCTATACCGAGATCTGTTCCGCATGCCACGGCATGAAATTCCTGCCCTACCGGGCTCTGGGCTATGAAGGTGGCCCGGAATTCCCGGAAGATCAGGTGATCGCCTATGCGGCACAACATGAAGTGTTCGACCCGGAGCTGGATGATTATCGCGAGGCCAAACCGACCGATCATTTCGGTGTCTCCAATGACCCGAACGCACCGGACCTGACCTTGATGGCCAAGGCACGCTCTGGCTTCCACGGCCCATTGGGCACTGGCATCAGCCAGTTGTTCAACGGCATTGGTGGCCCGGAATATATCGTCTCGATCCTGACCGGTTACACCGGCAAGGAGATGGAGCAAGCTGGCACCGTGTTCTATGAGAACACGGCTTTCCCTGGCGGCTGGATCGCCATGGCACCGCCGCTTTACGGGGATGACGTGGAATTCGCCGATGGGCATTCCGCCGACCTGCATCATGTGGCCGAAGATGTGGCCGCTTTCCTGATGTGGTCCGCAGAGCCTAAGATGATGGCCCGCAAACAAGCAGGCTTCACCGCGGTGATTATCCTGACCGTGCTGACTGTGATGCTTTACCTGACCAACAAGCGCCTTTGGGCGCCGGTCAAGCGCGCGGCCAAAGAACAGGCCAAAGGCGGCACCCCAGCGGAATAACTCCCGTGAGACAAAGATCTTGAAAACGGCGTGCCTTTGGCGCGCCGTTTTTTCTTGGGCATAACCCATCGGCTTTTCACCAGGCGCTGGCTGCGATAGGCACGGCGCGCGCGCAATTACCGGGGGCAATCCATGTCGCTCAACAGTTTTGGCCATCTTTTCCGAGTCACCACCTGGGGCGAAAGCCATGGGCCCGCTTTGGGTGCCACCGTGGATGGCTGTCCTCCCGGTGTGCCGATTGAAGCCGAAGCGCTTCAACATTGGCTGGACCGGCGCAAACCAGGGCAAAACAAATACACCACCCAGCGGCGCGAGCCCGATGCGGTAGAGATCCTCTCGGGCGTATTTGAAGGGCAAAGCACCGGCACGCCCATTCAATTGATGATCCGCAACACCGATCAACGCTCTAAGGATTATGGCGATATCGCCCAGACCTTCCGGCCTGGCCATGCCGATATCACCTATTGGCAGAAATACGGCATCCGCGATTATCGCGGCGGCGGGCGATCCTCGGCTCGGGAAACCGCAGCCCGTGTGGCCGCAGGCGGGGTCGCCCGTGCCGCGCTCGACGCCATGGTGCCAGGGCTGAAAATCACCGGCTATATGGTGCAGATGGGCCCTTATGGTGTCGATCGCACCCAATTGGAAATGGCAGAGATTGAGCGCAATCCGTTCTGGACCCCTGATGCAGGGGCGGCGGCGCAATGGGCCGAATATCTCGATGAGCTGCGCAAATCCGGCGAAAGCGTCGGCGCAGTGATCGAAGTGACCGCTTCGGGCCTGCCTGCTGGGCTCGGCGCGCCGGTCTATGGCAAGCTCGACACGGATCTGGCCGCGGCGATGATGAGCATCAATGCGGTCAAAGGCGTAGAGATTGGTGACGGCATGGCCAGCGCCGCGCTAACCGGCAGCGCCAATGCCGATGAGATCACCATGGGGCCGAACGGGCCGGACTATAGCTCGAACCATGCGGGCGGGATCTTGGGCGGGATTTCCACCGGTCAGGATGTGGTGGTGCGCTTTGCGGTCAAGCCGACCTCGTCAATTCTCACACCGCGGGCCAGTATCACCAAATCCGGCGCTCCGATCGAAGTGGTCACCAAAGGTCGCCATGATCCATGCGTGGGGATCCGCGCCGTCCCTGTGGGCGAGGCAATGATGGCCTGTGTGCTGCTCGACCATCTGCTGCTGCATCGCGGCCAGGTGGGCGAAGGGCTGCGCGGCAAAATCGGTTAACGTGGGGCTAGCCCCCCGCCCCCGCCTGCCGCGCCCGCTGCACCGCAAGGATACCCAGCATTACGACCCCGACGCCGAGCCAATCGGTAAGGCTGATGCGCTCCCCCAGCAAAGCGGCCGCGATCAGCAATCCGAACACCGGGTTGAGAAAATGAAAGCTCGCCGCTTTGACAGCGCCGATCCGATTCACCAGGCTGAACCAGATCACAGTCGCCAACAGCCCTGGGGCCATAGTGGTATAAGCAAAAGCGAGGATCAGCCGAGGGGTCAGGGTGATCTGGGGCTGCTCAAAGGCGATGGCAAATGGTGCAAGAGCCGCCGCCCCCACCAGCATTTGCAGCCCCACGATCATCAAAACATTACCGCCCGACCCAGTGCCCCGCACCGCCAGCGTGGCCACCGCAAGGGCGCTCACCCCGATCAAGCATAACAGCAGCGCCACCGGATCGGCCCCGCCGCTGAGCCGCGCGCCCATGATGATCGCAACGCCCACGAACCCGGTGGCAAGCCCGGCCCAGCCCAGTGCCCCGACCCTGTCGCCAAAGGCCAAGAACCCCAAAGCTGCTGCGATCAACGGCATGGCCGACGCGATGATCGAGGCCGCAGAGGCTTCAAGGGTTTGCATCGCCACAAAGAACAGCCCCAGATAGACCGCATTTTGGCACAGACCAAAGATCACAACAGCGATCCATTGCGCGCGGCTCAACCGCCAGGACTGCCCAAGCCAAAGCGCCCAGAGGATGGCGATCACGCCGGATAATGCAAAACGGGCCGAGAGCGCATAAAGCGGCGGCGCATCCGCCACAATCATCCGCGCCGAGGTAAAGGCAGAGGCCCAGATCAAAGCAAAGCTCAGCCCCATCCCAACAGCACGCAGATCCATAGCTCCCCCTCGCCCGCGTTAATTTTACGTTTTCTCCATAGGGGCTGAACACCCGCTTGCCCAGCACCGGCCGGTTCCACCGGGCTCGAACCCCATAAAAAAAGGGCCGCGAAACGCGACCCTCGGACCGATCTAATGGCCTTAAATTAAACGTTCACGCTGTCTTTCAGCGGCTTGGCGATGGTCACTTTCACCACTTTATCCGCGTCTTTCTTGATCTGCTCACCGGTCTGCGGGTTCCGCACCATGCGCTCGGGGCGCTCACGGCAGTAAAATTTGCCAATCCCCGGAATGGTCACCGCACCGCCATTGCTAACCTCTTTGCTGATCACGCCTGCAATCGCGTCCAATGCGACTGCGGCGTCTTTTTTATCAGAACCCATTTCTTCGGCCAGGGCCGCTACGAGTTGGGTCTTGGTCATTGGTTTGGTCACGTCTCGCCTCCACTATTATTGTAAGGTCAATTATCGTTTGTCGGATCACTTAACGGCAATCATTTACACCGCACAACGGTTAAACCCTTATATTTAAGGGTTTGGGTGAATTTTTTTGGTGGAAAACCCGTTAAAGAAAAGCGGTTTCTTCGAAACTGCGCAACTTCCGGCTATGGATCCTCTCCAGCGGCGTGTCACGGATCAATTCCATGGCCCGAATACCGATCTTGAGATGCTGCGCCACCTGAGTGCGGTAGAAATCCGAAGCCATGCCCGGTAATTTTAGCTCTCCATGCAAGGGCTTATCGGACACGCATAGCAAAGTGCCATAAGGCACGCGAAAACGAAATCCATTGGCAGCGATGGTCGCGCTTTCCATATCCAAAGCAATGGCCCGCGATTGGCTCAGCCGCTGCACTGGCCCCGTTTGATCGCGCAGTTCCCAATTGCGATTATCCACAGAGGCCACAGTGCCCGTTCGCATGATCCGTTTGCGCTCATAATCTTGCAATTGACTGATCTCGGCCACCGCGCGCTCCAATGCGATCTGGATCTCGGCCAGAGGCGGGATCGGGGCCCAGACCGGCAGATCATCATCCAGCACATGATCATCACGCAGATAGCCATGGGCCAGCACATAATCCCCCAGCCGCTGGGTGTTGCGCAGCCCAGCGCAATGGCCGACCATCAACCACGCATGGGGACGCAGCACCGCAATATGATCTGTGGCGGTTTTGGCATTGGACGGCCCCACCCCGATATTGACCAAGGTAATACCCGCCTCGCCATCGCGTTTTAGGTGATAGGTGGGCATTTGCGGCATCTTCTCTAGGCTTGGCAAAACCTGATCGGGGCCGGTGATCTCGGCATTTCCAGGGGCGACAAAGCTGCGATAGCCCGCGCTTGGATCGGCCAGCGCGGCCCGTGCATAGGCTTCGAATTCATCCACATAGAATTGGTAATTGGTGAACAGCACATGGTTCTGAAAATGGCTGGGATCGGTGGCGGTGTAATGGGCCAGCCGCGCCAAGGAATAATCCACCCGCTGAGCGGTGAAGGGCGCCAAAGGCAAGCTGCCATCCCCATTGGGCGGGGCCACCCCATTGACGATATCATCATTGGTCACGCTGAGATCAGGCACGTCGAAATAATCCCGCAAGGGGAAAGACAGCGCGCCTTCATGGGGCACGGGCTGGCCTGCCACGGCAAAATGCACCGGCATGGGCGTGTCTGACCAGCCCACCGTCACCGGCACCCCGTGATTGCGGATCACCAGCCCAATTTGCTGGCGCAGATAGTTTGCAAACAGATCTGGCCGGGTGATCGTGGCCAGATATTCCCCCGGCCCCGCCGCGTGGCCAAAGCTTAAGCGGCTATCAATCGCGGCATGGCTTTGCACCACCAAGCGCAATTCGGGGTAAAACGCGCGATAGCGCTGACCGCGATCTGGGGCGCTGAGCAATCGGGCGAACGCCTCGCGCAAGAATTCCGTGGCCTGGGCATAGCGTGCTTGCAGCTCCTGCACCGCCGCCTCTGCATTGGTAAAGCTTTTGGGCGGATCGGCCGGTGGCGTGAGGAGTTGAGGCTGCGCATCCATGGGTTTGGTCCTGCTTGGTCTGTTTCAACCAGACACAAGCCGCGCCATGCTCGCAAGTGATATTCCGGTGACGACCCTGCGGCCGCTGCCCGCTCAGCGTTCGGTCAGCTTGATCTCAATGCGCCGATTGCGCGCCCGCGCCTCGGGCGTGCTCGCCGGATCTACGGGCTGGTATTCGCCAAAACCCGTGGCCGCCAAACGCTCGGGCGGGAAGCCATAAGCATCGGTGAGAAACCGCACCACGGACAATGCCCGCGCTTGGCTCAGCTCCCAATTGTCGCGATAGCGCCCTGCCCCGGAAAGCGGTAGGTTATCCGTGTGCCCATCCACGCGGATCACCCAATTCAGCTCGGCGGGCAATTCCCCGGCCAGATCCCGCAGCACCGTGGCGATTTTGGCAATTTCCGAAGCCCCTTGAAAGGACAGCTCGGCCGAGCCGCTATCGAACAGCACCTCGGAAGAGAACACAAACCTGTCCCCCACGATCTGCACGCCCTCTTGATCGCCCAAAATCTCGCGCAAGCGGCCAAAGAAATCCGACCGGTAAGCTTCAAGCTGTTGCGCCTCTTCGGCCAGGCGGGCGGCTTCTTCTTGCAAACGCACGCGCTCGGCCTCTTCCAAATCAGCGCGGCGACGCTGTTCGGACGCCGCTTGCGCCAGGGCCGCATTGAGCCGCGCGCCAAGATTTTCGATCTGAACCTGAGCATCCGCATCGCGCGTCTCAGCCGCTTCAAGCAAGCCCTGCAACTGCCCCAATTGCCCGCGCAGATCGGCCACTTGTTGATTGAGCAGCACCATATCCCGCGCGGTCTGTGCTGCCGCTGCTTCGTTTTCCGCAATGGTTTGATTGGCGATCTGCAGCAAAGCCTGGCGCTGCTCGGCCTCTGACACCGCCCCTTGGGCCGCATCGCGGGCCAATTCCGCCGCCGCCAGCAAGGTCAAGGTCTCCTCGGCCTGTTTACGCTCTGCCTCCAAAGCCAAGGACAAGCTGGTCAGTTCTGCATCCGCCCCTTCCAAACGCGCCCGCAAGGCTGCTGCGGCTTCGGCCTCTAGCAAGCGGGCGGTTTCTGCCTCCGAGAGCGCTTGTGCCCCTTGGGCCTGACGATCTTCCAAATCAGCGATCAAGGCCTCAAGCGCCTCGCGCTTGGCCGCCGCAAGACGCGCCACTTCGGCCCCTTCATCAATCTCCGCGCGCGCCTGAGCCAAGGCCAGATCCAAAGCCGAGGCACGGGTGTTGGCCTCTTGCCCTTCCGCCTGAGCGCTGAGCAAATCCCCTTCCAAGCTTTCGACCATTTCCAGCGCGGCGTCTCGATCCGCCAAAAGCCCGGCCAATTGGGTTTCCAGATCTCCAAGCTGGGTCGCTTGTTCTGCTGCGCGCGCGCGCAGCGCCGCCATCAAGCTTTGCTGCAAATTCGCTTCTGCGCGGGCATCATCAAGATCAGAATTCAACCCGGTAATGTCATCCTCAAGCCCCGAGGCGCGCTGCTGTTCTTGACCCAAAGCCCGGCCCAGTTCCAACACCCTGCTGCCCAATCGGTCCAGCTCGCTTTCTTGGCCCAAGATTTCTTCGGTTTGGATGGATTGCACCACCATGAAGATGCTGAGTACAAAGATCAAAACCAGCAGCAGCGCGGTCATCGCATCCACGAAACCAGGCCAGATCGAGCCCTGAAACCGCTGAGCATTGCGCCGCGACAGAGCCATGATCAGCCCCCATCCCGCGGCGACTTATGGGGCCCGAGCGCCTCGCTCATAAGGCGCAGATCATGGCGCAGCTCGTCCAACATCTCTTGGCGACCCGCGCTGATTTCCTCCAAGATGCGCAGCATTTGCACATCGATATTGCGCAGCCGCATGCGCGCCTCGGAATCGGCGCTGCCCGCTTCCTCCTTGGCCGTAAGCATGTCGCTGAGCCGCTCTTGGCTTTCGGCCACCCGTATCAAAGCTGCCGCAGTCGCATCCCCGCCTTCCAGCCGCGCCGATAACCCTTCAAGCGCTGCGGAAATCTCTGCCAAACGGGTATCAAGATTGCCCCGTGCCTCGTCAGAGCGCGCGATGACCATATGCATCGCTTCGATCTGGCCATCCATGGCCTCGAGCATCGCGGATTGCAGCGCTTGATCAGAGCTCATCTCGCCATCGCCCTCAGCGCCAGCAAAGCCCAGCCGGGTGAAGGTCGAAAGCCATTCTTCAAGCTCGCGGTAAAACCGGTTTTGCCCATGGCTGGCCAGCAATTCCAGCAGCCCCACCACAAGCGAGCCCGCCAGCCCCAATAGCGAGGAGGCAAAAGCCGTGCCCATACCGCCCAATTGCCGCTCAAGCCCGCCGATCAGACGGCCAAAAACTTCGGTGCTTTCCTCGCCATTTTGCGGCGCCAAGGAGCGGATCGTATCCACCACCGCGGGCACGGTGGTGGCCAGCCCGTAAAAAGTGCCCAGCAGCCCCAGAAAGATCAGCAAATTGACGATATAGCGCGTGATATCGCGAGCCTCATCAATCCGCGTGGCCACGGAATCCAAGATCGAGCGGGCCGAAGAGGCACCGATTTGCATCCTGGCACCGCGGCTGCCCAAAAGCGCCGCCAATGGGGCCAGCAGGCGCGGGGCCAGCGCGATTTCAACCTCGCCGCGATGGCGCACGAAATCCTCGATCCAGCGCACCGAGCTGTAGAGTTGGAACATCTGCCAGAAACAGGCCAACACCCCGAAAATGAAAACCACAGCGATCACGCCATTGAGCCAAGGATTGGCCAGGAACACCGGCGCGACCCGGGGATAAGCGATATAAGCCCCTGCGGCGAACGCCACGATCACCACCAGCATGGTCAGGATCTGCCGCACCGGGCGGCTGAATTGCACAGGAATGCTACGCTCGGCTTTCATCACTGGGACTCCCCGGATTTGATCCGGCGCACCCGCGCGGCCAGCCAATCCAAATCTGGATCGGGCAAAGCCAGCTCATGCAAATGGGTCACCGTGTTGTAAAGGTAAGCATCATTTGGCCCGCGATCCCCATGGGCCTGAGCAATCACCTGCGCTTGCCGTTCCAAGGGCATATCCGCGCAATATTGCACATGGGTGGGGTCGATCACATAAGTGACCGCTTCGACCTCGCGCCCATCGGCCAAGCGGATGGGCAAATGCCGCTCTAGATAGGCCGAAGAGATCAGCTCGCGCGCGCGCAATTCTGCCAAAACCTGATCTTGTTGCGCGGCGCCAACGCCAAAGGCCACCCCGTTGCATTGCGCCGTCTCTTGGGCATCCAGCGCCAGCACCAGCCCAGGGGCGGCCTCGGTGCCACGATGATGGATCGACCACATGCAAAAGGAGCGGTGCCAGCCGGACAGTTTGGCCAATTGCCGCTCCACCGGTTCAAAGCCCGGATGCCACATGAGCGATCCATAGCCAAACACCCAAAGCGCGATATCTTTGTCCTGCTCGCCCATGCCCGCGGCCTCATACTGTCACTCTTGCGGCCGATCTGGCCCTTTGCCCCCAGGCTCGGTAAAGACCCAAGGTAACAAGACATTGTAAACACCAGCCTGCTGCAAATCGAAAGACCTGCCCATGCGAATCCTGCTCGCTGTGATCCTGCTTCTTGCCGCGGCCTGGTCAGGCTATTGGCTCTTTGGCGCGCGCGCGACAGAAAACGGGCTGCGCGCCTGGTTTGAGCAGCGTGGAAACGAAGCTTGGGTTGCCGATTACGCAGAATTGAACACCCAGGGCTTTCCCAACCGTTTTGATACCACCGTAACCGATCTGCATTTGGCCGATCCGGCCACCGGCCTGGCCTGGTCAGCGCCGTTTTTTCAGATCTTTCAGCTCAGCTATCGCCCACAACATATCATCGCGATCTGGCCAGACAGGCAGATGGTCGCGACACCCAACCAAAATATCGCGCTCAGCAGTGATCAGTTTCGCGGCTCGCTAAAGTTTCGCCCAGGGATCGATCTGGCGCTGAGTGAGGGCACGATCGAGATGGAAGGGCTTGCCCTGCAATCTAGTGCCGATTGGACCGGAGCGCTTGAGCGCGGCCAGCTGTCTTTGCGTCAAAGCCCTGATGGGGGCGAGAACCGCTATGATCTCTATTTCGCCGCCCGCAACATGACCCTGCCCGATGGGTTGCGCCAGCTGGCAGAAGCCTCCGAGCATGTGAGCGAGACGGTGCAAACCCTGGCGGTGACAGCCAGCTTGGAGTTCACCGCCCCTTGGGATCGCAAAGCCATTGAGGTGGCCCGGCCGCAAATCACCGCAATTGATCTAGAGCTCGCCCAAGGCACATGGGGCCAGCTTGATTTGCGGGCGGCAGGGGCGCTGCAACTTGATGCCCGCGGCATCCCGCAAGGCGAGATCACGGTCAAAGCCACCAATTGGCGCGAGATGCTGGCCCTAGCCCGGCAAGCGGATCTGCTCAGCCCAAACTTGGCCGCGCTGCTGGAAAACGGGCTGGATATGGTGGCCCGGCTGTCCGGCAATCCCCAAAGCATCGATGTGCCGCTGATCTTTGATCGCGGCCGGGTAAGCCTTGGTGGATTGCTGCCTTTGGGGCCCGCGCCGCAGATCTATCTACGTTAAGCCCCAGATGGCTTGACAGCCTGCCCCCCCTCGGGCATAGGCGCGGCTTCATTGGTGTTGGAGGCCCTCGCAAGAGGATGCCTGTCGGCCAAACCGCTCCCTTGGGGCGGCGCGGCAGAGGACAACGCCCTTCAATCCGTTTCGGCCTGCCGAAACTGGATCTCGCCCAAGGGCTGAAACGCGGTTTCGGCCCCAAAAGTGGGAACTGGTTTTGGGATCAAGCCGAGATACCATAAACGAAGGAGACCAGCCGTGACCAAACGCACGTCTGCCAAGTATAAAATCGACCGCCGCATGGGCGAAAACATCTGGGGCCGCGCCAAATCCCCAGTGAACCGCCGCGAATACGGCCCCGGTCAGCACGGTCAGCGCCGCAAAGGCAAAATGTCTGACTTCGGTCTGCAGCTGCGCGCCAAGCAAAAACTCAAAGGCTATTACGGCGATCTGACCGAAAAGCAGTTCCGCCGCATCTATGCCGAAGCCGAGCGTGTGCGCGGTGACACTGGTGAAAACCTCATCGGTCTGCTGGAGCGCCGCCTGGACGCAGTGGTATATCGTTCGAAATTCGTGGCCACCATCTTTGCGGCCCGTCAATTCGTGAACCATGGCCATGTCAAAGTGAACGGTCAGCGCGTGAACATTCCTTCTTACCGTGTGAAAGAAGGCGATGTGATCGAAGTGCGTGACAAATCCAAACAGCTCGCCGTTGTGCTCGAAGCTGTGGGTCTGGCCGAACGTGATGTGCCTGATTACATCGAAGCCGATCACTCCAAAATGACCGCCACTTTCGTGCGCACCCCTGGTCTCGGCGATGTGCCCTACGCGGTACAAATGGAACCGAACCTGGTGATCGAATACTACGCTCAGAACTAATCTGAGCCGATCCAAAGATGACAAAGCCGCGCCGGGGATCCGGGGCGGCTTTTTCATGGGGCGGGCCAAAATTTCAAAACGCCCCAAAAGGTGCCAAAGGGCATGCCCCCTTCCACCGCGCGAGCGCGCAACAGACGCACCGGCGCCCCCCTTACCCATGGGGGGAACCGCTGGCCATGCATCCCCAAGATCGCGGTCAGCGGAGATATCTCCTGGTCCGCCACACCGCGCACGCGCAGCCCCGGCGCCACAATTGGACCCTTGCGGCCGCCATGGCACGATATTGAGCGCTTATCCTTTGGGCGGCGGCACTTTGCGCGGGCGGCCATCATCATCAATGGCGACAAAGGTAAACAGCCCTTCGGTGACCTTTTCGCGATGCCCTTGCTGGCCACGCTCCACCCAGGCTTCCACCATGATCCCCATGGAGCTGCGCCCCACCCGGCTCACATCTGCATAAATGCAGATCACATCCCCCACCGCCACTGGCGCAATGAATTGCATCGCATCAATCGCCACGGTGGTGGCCCGGCCTCGCGCCCGGTTCATCGCCACCATTCCCGCGGCGATATCCATTTGGCTCAGCACCCAGCCACCGAAGATATCGCCATTCACATTCACATCCGCGGGCATGGCCAGCGTGCGCAAGGTCAGCTCGCCCTGGGGGGCCTGAGGCACCGCCATCTCGGAATCTTGGGTCATTCTTTCCTCCAGCTTGGGCGTGAAACTCCAACGCCTGTTGAAAACTTCACAATAGAAACCTTGCCAGAGCCAGACAAACCTGCCAGATGCGAGTCGCGACATTTCTGCATTCGATCCCCTGCCTTCCTATCCGGGTGTCAGTTCCATCGATCCGCTGAACACCGCCAAGCCGATGCAGTTCCGCGATCGGCCCAATTATAGGAGACACGGGGATATGCCCAACGGCACCGTGAAATGGTTCAACACCACCAAAGGTTACGGCTTTATCGCCCCTGAAGATGGCGGCAAAGATGTGTTCGTGCACATCTCGGCTGTCGAGCGTTCTGGCCTGACCGGCCTGGCCGACAACCAGAAAGTGACCTACGAATTGCAAGCTGGTCGTGACGGTCGCGAAAGCGCCGCCAATATCGAACTGGCCTAAAATTTGTGGCGGCTCCTTAGGGGCCGCCTCCACCACTTTATGTGGTATTGCCCAATTGCCAGCCTCAAAGCGTTCTGCGCCGCTGGCCATGATCCCCCCTTATCTCCGCCGCATCAAACAGGGCTGCCAAGGCCCAAGATGAATCATGCCATCGGCCATGGGGCTGGCACTGTTCAATTCCGCCCCAATGGGATCCCAAACCCCTGCTGGCGCAGGAATAGAGCCCGGCCGATCTGACAGATTAAACGCACAGAACAGCCGCTCCGCGCCCGTGCTGCGCCGGAAATACATGACATCCCCGGCCAAGGTGATGGGAGATTGATCACCGGCCTTAAGCGCGTCATGGACTTTGCGGAATTGGATCGCCCGGCGGTAATGATGCAGCAAAGCGCCCGGATCATCCTCTTGGGCATCCACGGCCAGCGGATAGTGATCTGGCGCCACAGGCAACCAAGGTCTGCCCATGCTGAACCCAGCATTGAGCGATTGAGACTCCCAAGGCATCGGCGTGCGGCAACCATCGCGGCCTTTGAATTCCGGCCAGAACTGTATGCCATAGGGATCTTGCAGATCGTCAAAAGCGACCTCTGCCTCGTGCAGCCCCAATTCCTCGCCTTGATACAGGCAAAGCGAGCCACGCAGACACATCATCATGGTCACATATTGGCGCAAAGCCGCAGGCGGCAGATCCCAACGTGTGCCATGGCGCATCACATCATGATTGGAAAACGCCCAACAGGCCCAGCCTTCGGGAGCCGTCTCGCATAGGCGGTCAAAGGTTTCCGTCACGCGCGCCGCGCTCAGAAAATCCGGGCCCAAGAACTCAAAAGCATAACACATTTGCAGCTTGTCCCCGCCAGAGGTGTATTCCCCCAGGATTTCCATCCCCCGTTGGGCATCCCCCACTTCGCCCACGGCAGCCGCGCCGGGATATTCGCTCAGCAGCGCCCGAAAGCGGCGCAGAAATTCCAGATTCTCAGGCTGATTCTTGGAATGAACATGGTCTTGATGGTTATAGGGGTTCACCCGAGGCGCGAGCGTATCATTGCGCCGCTCTGGAGGCAGCGCCGGGTTATCGCGCAATTGCTGATCTGCGAAAAAGAAATTCACCGTATCTAAGCGGAACCCATCCACCCCACGATCAAGCCAGAACCGCGCCACATTGAGCAATTCATCCTGCACGGCGGGATTGTGCAGGTTCAGGTCCGGCTGCTGGGTCAGAAAATTATGCAGATAATACTGCTCGCGCTTGGCCTCCCATTGCCAAGCGGGACCCCCAAAGATCGACAGCCAATTATTGGGCGGGGTGCCGTCGGGTTTGGGATCGGCCCAAACATACCAATCGGCTTTGGGGTTGTCCCGACTGCTGCGGCTTTCGATGAACCATGGATTTTGCTCGGAACTATGACTGAGCACCAGATCGATCATCACTTTCAGCCCGAGATGATGGGCTGTGTCGATCACCGCATCAAAATCAGCCAAAGTGCCGAACATCGGGTCCACATCATAATAATCGGACACGTCATAGCCAAAATCCGCCATGGGCGAGGTGAAGAAGGGCGATATCCAAATCGCATCCACCCCAAGCGAGGCCACATGGGGCAAGCGTTGCACAATCCCCAGCAGATCACCGATCCCATCGCCATTGCTGTCTTGGTAGCTGCGGGGATAGATCTGATAGATCACCGCGCCGCGCCACCAATCGGGATCTGTCGCCATAGGCGCCGTCGCGCTCGCTGGGGGAAATGTCATGGCATACCTTCATCTTCTCGAACCGGCCCATGGGCCGCAGAGCATCTACCGTTACATGGGATCCCCGTTGATCAATGGCGCGATGGGCAAAACATCCCGCAATGTTGCCAAAACCGCCCAATCGCAGCTTCGATTGCTCAAAAGCACGACACTCCGCGAATGGCTGTCGGGCGGCATGGCAAAAAGAACAGTGGCACTGTCGCGAAAATCTTTTCGGGCCTGCACAGCCACCCCGCCTAGCACCAAAGCGACTTTGCCGGCGACCTCCCCAACAGCTTCAATCGCAGCGATCACCCGTGGCCCCTCAAAAGGGATCTTGTTGCGCAGCCAGTGATCATAGATCCCAGACGGGTCGCAGCGTAGCATCAAATCTTCGGCCCAATCTCTGGCCGCCCGCTCCCAAACCGATGCACCAAGGCACAGCCTTATCGCCAAGAGCGCCGCAAGCGCTAGACCGGCCCGCGCTGGCATCCTATCACAAGTTCAATGCCCCATTGACCGAGGAAGATCCCCACTCATGAGCGCAGAGTTTACCCTTGCCGCAGATGTCGGCGGCACCAATACGCGGATCGCGCTGGCCC